>NZ_JBIVPK010000079.1:0-21377 GCF_044754605.1 Streptomyces sp. NPDC093064 | reverse complement strand
GTCCTCGTACTGGACGTACTTGGGCTTTCGGCCGGTGCGGCGAGAGTGCGTGCCGGGCGTCGCGACGGGGCGAACGTTGCCTGTTGGGGCACTAGGACCCGGACGCGCGCTCGGGTGGGGCGGGACTGCCGGCCGCGCGGCCGTCGCCGCACAGGGTCTGCTGGGCGTGCGGGACCACGTGGATGAGACGTAGGACGCCCCACAGGATCAGCCCGGCACCGACCAGTTCCGGCAGGAGCCACCAGCCCGTACGGATCTGCTCGCCGAAGAGCGTGACGCCCAGCAGCAGGCTCACCGTCGCGTCGCCGAGCGTCAGCGCCGGCTGGGAGGCGGCCAGCGAGCCGGCCTGGAGGGAGTTCTCCAGCAGCAACAGGGCACCGATCCCGGTGAGGGCGAAACCGTACGTCTGCCAGGTGGTGAGGAAGACCGCGAAGCCGGAGCTGTCCAGGGTGCCGGCAGCCGACTTCAGCAGGGCGGCGGTGAGGGCGTTGCCGATGGCGGCGGCCGCGGCCAGCACGGCGGCGCGGAACAGGGAGGGGCGTCCCGGCCGGGCGAGGACCACCGCCGCCGCCATCGCCCCCAGACAGACCATCAGGGCCGGGACCCACCGCACCATGGACGCCTGGTCCCGGGCCCCGGAGGGCGCGGCCGAGACCAGGACCAGCGTGAGGCCGCCGACCATGCCCGCCACACCCCACCAGCCCGCAAGGGGCAGCCTGCGGTGCATCAAGGGAGCGGCGATGAGCAGGGCGAAGGGCAGTTCCAGGATGAACAGGGGCTGCACGAGCGCCATCGGGCCGTTCACCAGCGCGAGGGCCTGGAACAGGGCAGCCCCCATTACCCCGCCGATGCCCGCCAGCCAGGCGGGGCGGCGTGCCAGGGCGAGCAGCAGGCGCAGTCCGCCGCCGCGCGCGACGGTGGAGGCCGCCTTGCGCTGGTAGGCCGTGCCCATGGCGTTGCTGGCGGCCCCCATGACGGCGAAGCACGCAGCCAACCCGATCACAGGTCCACCATGCCCGACCGGCGCCGTGCCGTCCTGCCGTCGGGCAAGCCATAAATCGACTTTATGGGTCCATAGACGGGACCCGCGTACCAACTTAGGTTTGCCTTAGTTTAAGGTTGCCGACGAGTCGACCATCCTCGCTCGAAGGGAACCTGATCATGCCCCGCCCCCTGCGGGTAGCCATCGTCGGAGCCGGCCCCGCCGGGATCTACGCCGCCGATGCCCTCCTCAAGTCCGACGTGGCCACCGAGCCGGGCGTGTCCATCGACCTCTTCGAGCGCATGCCGGCCCCGTTCGGCCTGATCCGCTACGGGGTCGCCCCCGACCACCCCCGCATCAAGGGCATCGTCACGGCCCTCCACCAGGTGCTCGACAAGCCGCAGATCCGGCTCTTCGGCAACGTCGACTACCCGGGCGACATCAGCCTGGACGACCTGCGCGCGTTCTACGACGCCGTGATCTTCTCCACCGGCGCGACGGCCGACCGGACACTGTCCATACCCGGCATCGAGCTGGACGGCTCGTACGGCGCCGCGGACTTCGTCTCCTGGTACGACGGGCACCCGGACGTGCCGCGCACCTGGCCGCTGACGGCGCGGAAGGTCGCCGTGCTCGGAGTCGGCAACGTCGCCCTCGACGTGGCCCGCGTCCTGGCCAAGACGGCCGACGAGCTGCTGCCGACCGAGATCCCGCCGAACGTGCACGAGGGTCTGAAGGCCAACGAGGCGGTGGAGATCCACGTGTTCGGCCGCCGGGGCCCGGCACAGGCGAAGTTCAGCCCGATGGAGCTGCGGGAACTGGACCACTCCCCGTCGATCGAGGTCATCGTCGACCCCGAGGACATCGACTACGACGAGGGCTCCATCGCGACCCGGCGCGGCAACAAGCAGGCCGACATGGTCGCCAAGACGCTGGAGAACTGGGCCATCCGCGACGTCGGCGACCGGCCGCACAAGCTGTTCCTGCACTTCTTCGAGTCCCCGGCCGAGGTCCTCGGCGAGGACGGCAGGGTCGTCGGCCTGCGCACCGAGCGCACCGCGCTCGACGGCACCGGCAACGTCAAGGGCACCGGCACCTTCAAGGACTGGGACGTCACGGCCGTGTACCGCGCCGTGGGCTACCTCTCCGACAAGCTGCCCAAGCTGCCCTGGGACCTGGAGTCGGGCACGGTCCCGGACGAGGGCGGCCGGATCGTCGCCGAGTCCGGCGAGCACGTGCAGTCCCTGTACGTCACCGGGTGGATCCGGCGCGGCCCCGTGGGCCTCATCGGCCACACCAAGGGCGACGCCAACGAGACGGTCTCCAACCTGCTGGACGACTTCGCGAACGAGCGCCTGCACACCCCCGCCTCGCCCGCCCCGGAGGCCGTCGACGCCTTCCTCGCCGAGCGGAACGTCCGCTTCACCACGTGGGAGGGCTGGTACCGGCTGGACGCCGCCGAGAAGGCCCTGGGCGAGCCGCAGGGCCGCGAGCGCGTGAAGATCGTCGAACGCGAGGACATGCTCCGCGCGAGCGGCGCGTAGTCCGGCACGCCCAGTCGGCCCGCCCGGCGGACGGCGAGCGCTGTCTGGAGCCCAAGCGGAACGAGCCGTGCCCCTGGCCGGGCACGGCTCGTTCCGCTTCACGGGAAGCGGTGCGCCGGACGCGCACCGCCCCGCCAGGGGTCGCCCTAGCTGTTCGCGCACGCGTTCCCGGCGGTGGGGTTGAGCAGGCCGATCAGGTTGAACGAGTTGCCGCACAGGTTGAGGCCGAGGTCGACGGGGACCTGGATGACGTTGCCGGAGAGCACCCCGGGGCTGTTGCTGGCGGTACCGGTCGCGTCGGCGTCGGCCGCGGCGGTTCCCGCGCACGTCATCAGGGCCGCACCGGCCAGGGCCGCGGCAGCCGTCATTCTGATCCTCATGGAGAACTCCTGTCGCTCGAAGAACACGGGCGTTCCCACGGTGAGGGTCCCGGGCGCCGCAGAACATCGATTCACCGCCGAATGCAGTAGGACTGTCAGCCTCACAGGGCGTGACATGCTCCGAACGGGGAAGGCGACACGGGGTAACGCGTCGCAGGGAGAGGTGACGGACCGTGGCCGGACGAACGGAGCCCCGCGGCAGGAGGGCGTCGGCCCTGCCGGAGTTCCCGGCTTCGGCGCCCGCGTCAACGCCGTGCCGCCGCCCTCCGGGGACTCGCCGTGGACGTCACCCGCCGGCCGACCGGGGCCGGCCGGGCCTCCGCCCGGACCGGCTGACCACGGAGAACGCCCCGCCACGGCACTCGCACGGCCGTGGGCGCCCGGCGCCGCCGCCGCGGCGGGACGGACACCGACCCCGCGCGACCCGGCATGATCCGGCTTGGCGATACTGAACGCAACCGCCGTCCCCGCTCTCAGATTGGCTCATGTCGAACTCTCCCTCCCCCCGCCCCGCGAGCCCGCCCACGGTGTGGCCGGCCCGCGGCCGCCACACCGGACCCGCCGCGGAGGACGTCGTGCGGCGCCGTCTGAAGCAGCTCAAGGCCGACGGCGTCATCCACGACCACCTCGAACCGAAGCACACCGGCCCCGGCGGCGAGAAGGTCTTCGAGGCCCGCTGGCTGGTGCCCGGCGAGGTGACCGTACGGGCCCGGCTCGCCCTGTCGCCCCTCGCCGGCTCCGGTTCCGGATCCGGACAGGGGCGCGAATGGGTGCTGATGGCGGAGGCGGAGCAGCCGTGGGACCCGCGGTGGCCCTCCCCCGCGACCATGTTCTGGCCGCAGGGGCCCGGCGCCGACTGGGAGTACGAGGCCGTCACCGGGCTGCGGCTCGGGGAGGTCACCCCCCTCCCGGACGACGACAAGGACCTCAGGCGGGTCCTGCGGCACGCGGCGCGGGACACCTGGACCCTGCACGTCGTCGTCCACGAGGCCATGACGCCGGACGAGCGCGGCCGGGCGGCGGTGGTGCGGGTCCTGCCCGAGGGCCTGCGGCACCGGGTGGTGGAGCACCGGGCCGCGCCGCACCGGTTCAGGGCCGTGAACTGGGTGCTGGACGACTTCGACGTCCGGTTGCCCCGCGGCGGCGCCCTGGTCCTGCCGGGCAGTCCGGCGCCACCCGGCTACGACGTGCGGGACTTCTCGGTGCGCAGCGTCTTCCTGGACGGCACGGAACCCACCGAACTCATCGACGCCGTCAACCGTTTCGCCGCGCTGCCCAGGCCACTGCCGAACGACGCCGACCGGGCCCTCACCGCGCTGCGCGAGGAGTGGCAGCTACTGACCCTCGAAGAAGAACTCGCCCGGGCACGCGAGCTCGTCACCATGTACTCCGAGGCCCTGGAGGCGATGACGAAGTCCCGGGACCTGTACCGGGAGGCCGCCGAACGCGCCCACGAGGCCCTCGCCGTGTACCGGGAGTCGGAGGCCGAGGGCACGCTGCCCGCCAGGAGGCAGGCCCGTACGGCCGCGGGGTCCCCCTTCCAGCAGCTGGCACGCGGACTGGAACGCCTGAAGGGCACCGCCCTGTCGCTGCGCCCGGGCACCACGCCCGCGCGGCGGCCGAAGGACGGTGCGGCCTCCGACGACGAGGGCGGATCTCCGGCCGGTGGGGACGCCGGCACGTCCCCACCGGCCGGAGGCTCGAAGCCGCGGACCGGGGACTGAGCCCGGTTCACGGCGGCACGGGTGCCCGGACCGGCCGGGCGCCGCGGCGCGGACACGCGGTCCGCGCGGCAGCACGTCCGGGAGGCCGCCCGGACGCGCCGCGGCGAGGCGGCTCCCTCGCGGGCGACGCCGCCCACGAGACCACGGGTGTTCGTCTCCGAACGAGCCCTTCCCGGCACCGGGCAACCGGTTCACGGGGCAGGCGGGTTGACGGCCCGTGAGCCCAGTCCGGCCGGCCGGGGCGGCGGATGTCGCTCGGCTGCCTGCACCATGAGCAGCAGCGAGAGCGCGGCCAGACTCGCCAGCGACGCGCACACCGCGGTGAGTCCGGCGCTCAGCGGTGGTGCCACGGTGATCGCCAGGGCGCGGGAGACCTGCACCGGGGCGAACCTGCCTTCGACGTAGCCGACTCCGGCCAGCACCGCCGGGACGACCGCTCCCGCCACCAGGGCCGCCACCCCGGCGCGCAGGGCCAGCAGCAGGGCCAGCAGTCCGCACAGCCCCGACACGGTGAGGGCGAGGAGGCAGACGAGCAGGGGGACGCCCTGCCAGCGCAGCGGGAAGTAGGCCGCGCCGCACACCACGAGGGCTGCCGCGGCGATCCAACTGGGCCAGAAGACGGGCCGCAGGGGCCGCTCGCCGGACTTGCCCTCGGCCTTCTGTTCCTGGCCCGCGGCCACGCCGGGCGTCGCACCCGGTTCGTCGTACGGTTCGTCGTACCGCTCCCGGGCCAGCCGCCCGATCAGCTCCACGAGGTCCTCGACCGTGCGGCCCGCGGCGGCCGCGCGGATCGCCGCCAGGCCGCAGTGCGGCAGTTGCGGCGGCCGGTGCAGCAGCACCACCAGCCGGGTGACGTCCGCGACGCAGCGGCCGCCGACCGCGGCGCGGATCGTGTCGTCGGCGCCGTCGGCCGGCCGCGGCGGCCGGGTCAGCTCGGCGACCAGTCGGGCGACGTCCTCCACGGGCCGGTCCAGGGCGACGGCTCGCAGAGCGTGCCGGACGGCCTCGGTGTGCTCGGGCGATCCCTCCAGCAGGGTGACGAGCCGGAGGACCTCCTCCAGGGGCCGGTCGTCGACCGCGGCACGGACGAGGCCGCCGACCGGATCGCCGGCCGCGCACTCGTCGTCGCCGCGTCCCGCCATGCCGCCGGGCGGCTCGGACCAGTGGAACTCGTCGGTGAAGTCGATGACGGCCTGGTTCGTCTGGGATGGTGAAGAGCGGGTGGTCATGCTGGGCTCCATGGCAGGGGTGCGGCCGCTCCTGCACCCCCGAAGCGCGACACGCCTTTACCCCGCCATTACAGGCGGGGTACCGCGCGGCGCGCCACCGGGACGACGCAGCGGGGTGACATCCGGTCATGGAAGCGCCGCAACCGGGCATCAGGCAAGGAGATGCGCCGGTGAGCGGCACGACGAGGAAGGGCACGAACCGTGGACTCCACCGCGAAGGTGCTGCTCATGGCCGCCGTCATCGCGGCCGTCGCGCTGGCCTTGGCCGCCGTGCTGGCCATGGCCGTCGTACTGCTCAGGCGTCTGGTGCGCACCCGGCGGGAGCTGCGCCGCGCCGGCCTTCCGACGGGGCCGCGCTGGGTCTTCTGGGGTGCCGTCCTCTATCTCGTCCTGCCCACGGACCTGTTGCCCGACCCGGTGTACCTCGACGACATCGGCGTCCTGCTCCTGGCCCTGCGCTCACTGCACGCCGCCGGCGGGGACCAGCTGCCCGCCCTGGTGCGGCGACCCGGACTTTTCGGGCGTCGTGGACAGCCGGACGCCAAGGACTACGCTCCGTAAGGAAACCATTCACTCGTTCGATTCGTATAAGTCTCGGGAACCCGAAACGAAGTCAGCGGGCCAGGCGACGCCACAAGCAGCACCACCGCTTGGTCGCGGCTGCACCGACAGGGGAGAGACGATGCAACCGTTCGCGCTCAACTACGCTCGTCCGGCAGTGGAACGGGACGCCGCCACGCCGTACGCCTACGACTCCGGGCTGCAGTTGAACGTTCTCATGGACGGGCGGATCGCCGCATCCGACCACGCGCTGCTGAGAGAGCTGGGCACCACGACCTCCACGGCGGGCTCCAAGACGCACTTCGACGACTGAACACGGCCGCGGAGATGACCGTACTGATCCTCACCGGCGAGGAGGACGTGACGGCGGACATGGTGGTGATGCACCTGAACGCCTCCTCGACTCCGGTGGTCCGGCTGGATCCGGCCGATCTGACCGCGGGCGCCGCCCTGTCGGGCGAATACGTCCACGACTCCTTCAGCGGCCATCTGTCGGCGGGCGGACGGCTGGTGAGCGTGAGCCGCCTGTGCTCGGTCTGGGTGCGCAGACCCGGAGCCCCGGCGGCGCGGGCGACCCAGCCGTCCGCGTGGCTGACCGAGGAGGCGGCACAGGCGCTGTACGGAATGCTGCGCGGCTGCGGAGCCCGCTGGATGAACCATCCGGACGCGGCCGAGCGGGCCCGGTACAAGCCCTGGCAGTTGCGGCTCGCCCAGCGCAGCGGCCTGCCGGTCCCGGCCACGCTCATCACCACCTTCCCGCAGGCAGCCCGGGAGTTCGCCGAGCGGTTCCCGGACCTGGTGGTCAAGCCGGTCTCCGGCGCGCATCCGCAGGAGCCGCCGAGGGCGGTGCCGACCAGCCGCGTCGCCCCGGACGCGGACTTCGGCGCGGTGGCCTACGGCCCGACCCTGCTGCAACGCAGGATCGCCAAGCACGCCGACATCCGGCTGACCGCGGTCGGCGACACGCTGCTGGCCGCCCGCAAGGCGACCCCGGCGGACGCCGACCCCCAGGACGTGGACGTCCGGTTCGCCACGTCCGGGACACAGTGGCGGCCGGCCGAGGTCCCGCCGCGCGTGGCCGCGGCGGTGCGCGCCTATCTTCGGCAGGCCGAACTGGCTTACGGCGCCTTCGACTTCGCCGAGGACGCCGACGGCACGTGGTGGTTCCTCGAGTGCAACCAGTCCGGCCAGTTCGGGTTCGTCGAGGTGGAGACCGGCCAGCCGATCGCCCGGACCATCGCCGAGTGGCTGGCCCGCCCCGGCCCACGGGAGCGCGAACACGCCAACGGCAGGCGTACGGCCGCTCCTTGACCGCGGCACGCCGTGCCAGGGGAGCGCCCGTACGTCTGCCGCGGGATCAGACCGCCAGGGGCAGGACGCCGTCCCCGTCGGGGTCGGTGCTCACGTCCGTGTCCGCTGCTCGCCCGGCGGCGAGCAGCAGGGCGTCCGCCTTGCCGATGGCCTCGTGGATGCCGGTGACCCCCATCATGACGCACAAGGTGTAGCTGACGTCCTCCAGCTCCCGGGCCGTCTCGGCCCGCTCCCTCTCCGCCTGAGCGATCTTCAGCGATGCGTACCGAGTCAGCAACGTCCTGACGACCTTCGGGTCCGGAACCAGCACGGAGCGCCCCTCTCTCGATTTTTGCTCCGTATGCCCGCGGCACGCCGTGCCATGCACGGCGAGCGACTCGCGGGCATATGTTTGACCGAATTCAGTCGGTTTCCGGTGGCACGGCCACCGCTCGCCCACCAGGGCGCCGCCGGCTCTACCGGCCGCGGTCCCCGGACCTGCGCCGCCCCGCGGCGCGGCGCTCCCCAGCGGTCATGCCTCCCCAGACACCGTCGTACTCGCTGTTGCGCAAAGCCCAGGCCCGGCACTCGCGCAGCACCGGACACCGGTAGCACACAGCGCGGGCCTGTTCTATCTGACGCATGGACGGACCACTTTCCCCGAGCGGGAAGAACAACTCGGGATCCTCGAAGCGGCACGCCCCGCGCTCGCGCCAGTTCTCGATCGTTCGGACAACGCTCACCGGGACCTCCGCTGAACACTCGGCCGCACATTTTCCGGGCAGCTCCCGTCTGCGGCAGCAGGGCACCGCACGACCCGGCAGAGGTATCCGCAATATAGGTGCTTTTCGGCCCCACGGCCATGACTGGGTGAGCGCCACGCAGGAGGCGAACAGGAGAACGCTCCGCCGTGAGCCCCTCGGGGCGGACGGCCTGCGGCCACGGGCCCACTCGGCGAGTGATTCTTCGTGCTGGTGGCCGAATCCGCGCAGTGGGTCCGGGCGGTCGGGGCCGTCCGGAGGTCCCGGGGTCGGTGCTCAGTCGGAGAGCGCGTCGGCGAGCTCCGCCGTGGCCGCGGCGAGCTCGCGGTCGCGGTCGGCCAGCAGCGCCTGCAGCGCGCCGCGCCGGGAGCGCACGGCCTGCCGCGCCCTGCGCTCCCAGACCACCGGGTTCTCCCGGTGGTTGAGGAGCTTGGGGTAGACCGCGGCGACGCTCTCCCACTGCCGGGCGCCGGCGATGCTCCGGAGCAGCTGGATGATCTGCGGACGGCAGGTCACGCCCGGGAGTTGGGCCAGCTCCCACAGGAAGGGGACCACGGCGGCGGTGGCCTGCTCGACCACGAAGCCGTACTGGCAGATCCGTTGGCGCAGAGCGTCCAGCGCGGCGCGGGCGGTGCGGGCGTCGTGCGAGGCCACCTTGTAAAGCAGCAGGGGGACGGCGGCCGCCGAGCCGGTGGAGTCCCTGATGTCGCTCCAGGGCACCTGCCCCAGGGCCGACAACGGGGTCGCGCGGTCGGTGCGCCGAGTGCCGGGCTGCTCCGTCGGTACGGTGCGCATGGCGTCGTCCTTTCCGGCGACGGCCCTGTGGGGGGAACGGCGGTTCAGCGGGGCGGACGCGTCGACAGCTTCACCCAGACCGACTTGCCCGCCGGGGGCCTCGGGGTCCAGCCCCATTCCTCGGCCAGGGCGTCGACTATGCACAGGCCCCGACCGTGCTCCAGCAGGCTGAAGCCCGCCGGACTGCGGCGTATGGGCCGACCGGCGCAGGGGTCGGAGACCGTGATGATCAACTGTGCGGCGTCGACGGCGAGTCCGAGCCACACGGCCCTGTCGCCGGGCGGGGCGTACGGCACCGCGTGCGTCGCCGCGTTGGCCGCGAGCTCGGTGACGATGACGGCGGCGTCGTCGGCGCGGTGGTCGACCGACCATCTGCCCAAGGTCTCGCGCGTGAAGGCGCGGGCCCGGGCGAATCCCTCCCGTCCGCAGTCGATCCGCAGCGCTGCGGCCGCGAGCGCGCCGTGGGTCCCCTCCGCCCACGGCGCGATCACGGCGGCCGCGCTCTGCACTTCGAGCTCTCGACTCACTGGTGAGGGCACGGCATCTCCCTGATGCGACGTCACCGAACGGCGTCCACAGGGGGTTGACGCCCCGGCTATTATCCACGCTGAAAGCGTCCGCGTGCAATTGCACGCGAAATTTCTCGTGAAAGTGCGTGCGGACGTGCGAACGTGAACAGCAAGGAGACCGCGGTGCCACCAGTGCGGAACGGAGTGCGGGCCAGTTCGTTGGACGCCCGCTGGATGAAGAGCCGGCACAGCAACGCCGAAGGCAACTGCGTGGAAGTCGCCACTCTGGTCGGCGGTGACATCGCGCTGCGCAACTCCCGTGACCCCGACGGCCCTGCACTGGTCTACACCCCCGCGGAGGTGGCCGCGTTCCTGGCCGGCGCCAAGGAGGGCGAGTTCGACCATCTGCTGTGAAGCGGAACGAACTTGCCGACTTCCCCCGGCGAGTGCGCTCTGCAGCCGGACGGTGCGGTACGGTGACTTTTCAGTCTGCCGGTCTACTGGGAGTCAGGATGTCCGCCGAGCCACATCGCATCTCCCGCCTCGAACCCTATCTGGACCGGCCCGAACCGGCCCCGACTCTGCTGAAGATGCTGGTCGGTGTCCAGCTGGCGGGCTTCCGCGAGGACGCGGGCCTGTCCCAGGAGCAGTCGGCGCGCGAACTCGGGTTCAGCGCCGCGAAGCTCTCGCGCATCGAATCGGGCAAGGGACGTCGCCCTCCGGCCGAGGGCGACGTCCGCGCCCTGCTGAAGCTGTACGGCACCGACGAGTACGAGTCCTCGGTCCTGCTCAGGCTGCTGCGGCGGGCGGGCGAGCCCGGCTGGTGGCAGCGCTACGACAAGCGGCTGATGCCCGAGTGGTTCGACCGGCTGGTCGGCCTCCAGGAGGCGGCCGCCGCGATCCGCACCTTCGAGATCCAGTACGTTCCCGGTCTGCTCCAGACCGCGGCGTACACCCGGGCCGTGGTGGAGCGGGGTCTGCCGACCGCTTCGGCGGGCGAGGTGCAGAGGCGCATCGAACTGCGCATGCGACGGGCCCAGTTGCTGCTGCGGCAGGACGCGCCGCAGGTGTGGGCGGTCCTTGACGAATCGGTCCTGCTGCGTGTTCTGGGCAGCCGCGAGGTCATGCGCGAGCAGCTCGACCACCTCGTCACGATGGCGCAGCGCCCCAACGTGACCGTGCAGATCGTTCCGTTGGACGTGACGAACGCGTCCGCGCCCGCCATCCCGATCACGTATCTCCGGTTCGGCGGCCTCGACCTGCCCGACGTCGTCTACCTCGAGCACATCAGAAGCGCCAACTTCCTCGAGGACCGCGACGAGACGGAGGAGTACCGGATCGCCCTGGACCGGCTGGCCGACGAGGCGCTCACGCCGCAGGAGTCCCTGGCACTGCTGCGCAAGACGGCCAACGACCGTTACGCGTCCGCCTCCTAGCCCTAAGGCGATCCACCCGAGGCGAAGACCCGGTCAAGGCGAACGCCCCGTCCGCAACCCGGTGTCCGGGTCCTGGACGGGGCGTCGTCGTTCGTGTCGGTGCCGCCGTACGCCCGTCCGCTAGCGGATCAGGCCTATGCCGCCGAACTCCACCCATTCATGAGTGAGTTGACGGGGTGTCACCTCGGTGTCCGGCCGCCAGGTGGACACCTCCACCAGACCCGGCTCGAGAAGCTCCAGGCCCTCGAACCATTCGGCGACGTCCTTCTCCTGGCGCACCCGGCCCCAGTGGCCCTGCGTGACCTTGTCCATGAAGTCGGTGACGAAGGCCCGCACTTCGGGGTCCTCGCTGACCAGCTGGCACATGAGCATGACGCTGCCGGGCGCGAGTCGTTCCCGTACACGCTCCACCACGGCGATCGGGCCGTCGGTGTCACTGTCCGGGATGCAGTGGAAGACCGAGTTGAACAGCACGGCCACCGGCTGCGAGAAGTCGATCAGGCGCTGGGTCTCGGGGTGCGAGAAGATCTCGTCGGTCTGCCGCAGGTCGGCGTGGATGACCGCGGTGCGCTCGTCCTGCTGCAACAGGGCCCGGCCGTGGACCAGCACCATCGGGTCGTTGTCCACGTACACCACGTGCGACTCGGGGTCGACGCGCTGGGCGACCTGGTGCACGTTGTCCTGGGTGGGCAGACCGGAGCCGTGATCGAGGAACTGCCGGATCCCGTGCTTCTCGGCGAGCGTGCGGACGGCCCGTTGCAGGAAGCGCCTGTTGTTCAGGGCGAGCCGGCGGGTGCTGGGGACGACCTTGTCGAGTTCCTCGCACGCGGACCGGTCGGCCGCGTA
The DNA here is from genome assembly GCF_044754605.1 of Streptomyces sp. NPDC093064. Classification (NCBI taxonomy): domain Bacteria; kingdom Bacillati; phylum Actinomycetota; class Actinomycetes; order Kitasatosporales; family Streptomycetaceae; genus Streptomyces; species Streptomyces sp. NPDC093064. Next base: position 9,320 of record NZ_JBIVPK010000079.1, on the reverse strand, counting down.
GTTGTCCTTGCCACCCAGGTAGTGGTCGTACATACGCGCAGCCGTCGGCACGTTCTCGTCGATGTTCGTGGACAGCTGGTTCTCCGCAGGCATCAGTCCCCCAGATTCGCCGATTCCACCGCGCCAACTGGGCCGGTCCGACTGAGAGTACATCCTAGGGAAGCCGCGTCTTCCCAAACCAGCCCGGGGGCGAACGACGGCCCGTGAGGGCATCACGGTCTGTCCCGATCCTCACGAATTCTTCACCGGACGGCACTCATCATCCGCGCGGTACGGAGCACCCGGATCCTCTGTCGGACAAGGGGGTGTCATGGTCTTCGTCGCTGTTCTGCTGCTGCCGCTCGTGTCCGTGCTGCTGGCGGTCATGGCCCGGGTGGAGGAGCGGATGCTGGATCCGGCTCCGGCGCGGGGCCGCCACGCCGGGCGCCGCGCACATCTGCGGCTTCTCCCGGGAGGCCGCCGCCGCTCCGGGGCCGCTGCCGGCCCGGCCGCGCCCGCACCGGGCCCGGCCGCCGCCGAGCGGCGCCGGGCTGCCTGAGCCGGCGTGCGCGCCGGCCCGGCGGGCGTACGCCGGGCCGCTCCCGCCAGGCCCGATCCGTGCCCGCTTTCGTCCGCGGGCTTGCTCCGGCACCCGGTTCCTGTGACACGCTCGGTGACGACCGGCCCGTACGGCCGGTCGTCACCCTGTCCGGCACAGTGGAGAGGCACCGGTATGCGCATCGGACTGCTCGGCACCGGCCCCTGGGCACGGATGGTCCACGCTCCCGCCCTGAGCGGACACGGCGAGCTGGACTTCGCCGGCGTATGGGGGCGACGCACGGCCGCCGCCAAGGATCTTGCCGAACGACACGGTACGCACGCCTACGACGACCTCGACGCCCTGCTGGCGGAGGTGGACGCGGTCGCCGTCGCGCTGCCCCCGCACGTGCAGGCCGACCTCGCGGTGCGAGCCGCGCGGGCCCACTGCCATCTGCTGCTCGACAAGCCGCTCGCCGCGACGGTGGAGCAGGGCCGCGCGGTGGTCGGGGCCGTCCGGGAGACCGGCGTGGCCTCGGTGGTCTTCTTCACCGCCCGCTTCCAGCCCGAATCGGAGGCCTGGATCGCCGAGCAGGCGGCCCGGGGGGACTGGTTCACGGCACGCGCGCAGTGGCTGGGCGCCGTGTTCACCGGCGACAGCCCGTTCGCCGCCTCGCCGTGGCGGCGGGAGAAGGGCGCGCTGTGGGACGTCGGCCCGCACGCGCTGTCGGTGCTGCTGCCGGTCCTCGGCGACGTACGGCGTGTGACGGCCGCCGCGCACGGCCCCGGGGACACGGTGCACGCGGTCCTCGACCACGTGGGCGGCGCGTCCAGCACCCTCACCCTGAGCCTGACCGCTCCCCCGGCGGCGGCCGGGGCCACCGTGGAGCTGCGGGGCGAGGCCGGGGTGACCCTGCTCCCGGAGAGCTCTGAGGACGCCGTCGCCGCCTACGGCCGGGCGACGGACGCGCTGCTCGCCGCCGCGCGCACCGGGCGCCCGCATCCGTGCGACGCCGCGTTCGGCCTGCGGGTCACCGAGATACTCGCGGCGGCGGAGGCCGAGTTGGCGCGCGACGCGGACTGACCCCCTGGCGGGCCGGGGTTTCCGGCGTGCGGTACCGGGTCCGGCGTAGCAGCGTGGTCATGTGGTGAAGCTGCCTGCCCCGGTCCGGCGTCGGGACCCGCACCGGCGCGGCTGGCTGCACGGCGCCCCGCCGCCCCGCTGGGTACGTGCGCTGCCGGTCGTCCTGGTCGTCTTCGTGTGCGCGGTCACGCTGCTGAGTCCGAACCCGCTCGACATCGGCTTCCTGCTGGGCGCGATACCGCCGCTGGCCGTGCTGTCGTACGGGCCGGTGGCGACCGCGCTGCTGGGCTCCACGGTGGTGACCCTGCTGACCGTGCCGGCCTTCCAGCTGAACCGGCCGGGCAACACCGACCTGGAGACCGTCACCTTCGTCGCCGTGCTGAGCGTGTTCCTGTCCTATGTGCGCAGCCGCCGGGACGCGCAACTGGACCTGGAGCGCACGGTCGCGGAGGCCGCGCAGCGTGCCGTCGTCCCGCCGCTTCCCAAGCAGGTCGGTCCGGTGCGGTGCACGGGCCTGTACCGGGCCGCGCAGCGCGGCACACTGGTCGGCGGGGACTTCTTCGACGTGCGCCGGGGGCGCGAGGGGGTGCGGGCGGTCATGGGCGATGTGCAGGGGCACGGCCTGGCCGCCGTGTCCACCGTCGCCGCGCTGCTCGGCAGCTTCCGGGAGGCGGTGCTCGACCGGACGGATCTGCCGGGGGTGGCCGCCGCCCTGGACCGCCGGCTTGTGGTGGACTCGCAGGAGGTACGGCACGCGGAGCTGTTCGCGACGGCCGTGCTGCTGGAGTTCGACGGGGACGCGCGGTCGGTGCGGCTGGTGACCTGCGGCCATCCCCCGCCGGTGCTGCTGCGCGACGGGCACGCCGAGGAGGTCGGCCTCGTGCCGTGGACACCCCTCGGTCTCGGCCTGCCCGACGGCGTCCCGCGGCGCGGCGGGCATGTCCTGCCCCTGCGCCGCGGTGATGTGCTGTTCCTCGCCTCCGACGGCGTCACGGAGGCCAGGGACGCGGCCGGCGTGTTCTACCCCCTGCTCGACCGGCTGCCCCGGCTCGCCGCCGTCGACCCGGCCGAACTCGCCGACCACGTCATGGCCGACCTCCTCGCGCACTGCGGCACCCTCAGCGACGACGTGACGATGCTCGTGCTCGCGCCCCACCCGCCGGACCCGCCGGAGGGCCGCTGACCCCGGCCTGGGGCGGGCCGGTCAGCCCACGTCCCACAGGAACCGGTGGGTGTGGATGCCGAAGTACGGGAACGACTGGACCTGCCGGACGCCCTCGATGGGACGGACCACGTCGTTGACGAAGTCCAGCAGGTCCCTCGGGCCGGGCGCGACCACCTCGGCGAACAGGTCGAAGCCGCCGGAGGTCAGCACCGAGTAGACCACCTCGGGACGCCCGGCCAGTTCGTCGGCGACCGCCCGCGGGTCGCCGTCCACGCCGATGCCGAGCAGTGCCATGGCCTGTCCGCCCATGGCCATCGGATCGGTCACGCCGACCACCTGGACCGTCTTGGAGTCCAGCAGGCGCTGGAGCCGTTGGCGGGCGGCGGACGCGGACAGACCGACCTTGGGGCCGAGGTCCGCGTACGCGATACGCCCGTCGGTCTGCAACTCGCGCAGGATGGCCCGGTCGATCTCGTCCACGTGCGTCGCTCTCCCTCTCCGGCCGGATCGCCCCAGCGTAGGCCCTGCCGTCAGCCGTGCAGTACGGCCAGGGCGGCGGCGAAGATCTCGGTGTGCGCGTCGGCGTCCTGCTCGGTGGTGTCGGGGCACATCAGCGCCATGTTGTGGAACGGGGTGAGCAGGATGCCCCGGTTGGCCGGGGAGAGGTGGAGGAAGTCCTCCGGCTCGGCGTCCGCGGCGGTACTCGGAGCGGGCTCCGAGGCGGCTCACCGACCAAGGCAGCCGGTGGGTGTCGATCCCGGCCTGAACGCCGGCCTCAGGCTGCTCGCGCCCTCCTCGCCGCATGGCCGGCGCCCGCCTTGCCGACGGGGTTCGAGGGCCGTTCCATGGGCGTATGCGTCCCTGTGTAGCCGTCGCCGGGCCCGGAGAGGCCTCCGCGCGGGAGGCGGAACTCGCCCGGCAGGTGGGTGTGCTGCTGGCCCGGCGGGGAGCGGTCGTGGTGTGCGGGGGCCTGGGCGGGGTCATGGAGGCGTGCGCGCAGGGCGTGACGTCGGCGGGCGGTACGGTCGTCGGCCTGCTGCCGGGCCGGGACCGGGCCGCGGGGAACCCGCACCTGAGCCTCGCGGTGGCGACCGGCCTGGGCGAGCTGCGCAACGGGCTGCTCGTGAACACCTGCGACGCGCTCATCGCGGTGGGCGGCGGCTGGGGAACGCTCAGCGAGGTGGCGCTGGCCCTGCGGGCGGGCAAGCCGGTCGCACTGCTGGAGAGCTGGGCCCTGCCGGACGCGCCGTCCGCCACGGGCGGGATCCACGGACCGGTCGAGGTGGCGACACCGACGGAGGCCGTCGAGGCGGTCCTGCCCTCAACCCGATTGATGTGAGGCCTGATTGAGCCTGAGGCCTGAGTTACCTTTACGGTCTAGGCAATTCAGACACTTGACCTGGAAAAGAACAGTAACTGGGCGGTTTCGTACGCAAGCACTGGAGGCAGTGGCCGGAGGTCGGCCAGAACCCCTCGTGGGGCTGGATCCTCGGCTGGGTCGGTGTGGTGAACATGCTGTCGACGTGACGACCACCTCGGGTTCGGTATCGGCGTGCACCGGCGCATCGGGGCGCCGCTGGCCCGTATGGAGGCCCTGACCGCGCTGCCCGCGCTCTTCGACCGCTTCCCCGGTCTACTCCTGGCCGTCGGCGCGGAGGAACTGCGCCAGGTACCGTCCTTCATCGCCTTCGGCTGGCAGGAGGTGCCGGTACGACTGGACGGCTGAGTGCCGGGCGCTCCCGCGGCGTCGGGGCGCAATGCTCGGTGGCGGGCCGACCCAGGACTGCTGGGGGCGGCCCGCGGCGCGGAGTTCGCCGTGTCCGGGCGCCGTGCGGTGCGCTGACCTGCGCCCGGGCGCCCGGGCGCCCGACGGCACGGGACCGGTCCCCCGTTCCGGTCCCGTGTCCGCGGCTCGTCGAACCTACGTGTACGGGGCAGCCGTTGGGTACCGCGCCGATGCCCCTTCGGCCCGGCGGAGGGCTCAACCGTGCACAAGTGAGTCCGGAATGCCCGCTTCACTCCGCGCCGAGGGCGGGCGATTCGAGGTCGCCCACCGCCACATGTGCCAGGACGACCTCGTACAGGTCGCTGCCGGCGGCGAGGAGCTGGCGTTCCAGTACGGGCTCCACCCCGCGGACGTGCTCGCGGACGGTCTGCGCGTGGACGCCGAGCAGTTGCGCGGCGCGCTCGGCGTTGCCGCCGGCGGTGATCCAGGTGCGCAGGGTGCCGCGCAGGTCCCGTGCGTCCGCCGCCAGACGGCCGAGGAGCTCGCGTGCCCAGGTGCGCAGCGCGGGGCCGGTCAGCAGGTCGCCGAGGCGTACCGCGCCCGTCCACGGCGCCGGGCCGACGGCCGGCTGGTGGTCCAGGCCGGCCTGGGTGTTCAGGGCGAGGTGTACGGCGGCCCGGTCGGTCAGCCTGGCGAAGTCCGCGCCGATCAGTCCCTCCACCCGCTCCATACGGGCCCTTACCGTGTTGCGGCTCACCCCGAGGACCTTCGCCGCGCTCACGGCGGTGAACTCCAGGCCCAGCCTGGTGGTGGCGAGCAGTTCGGCGCGCGTGTGGTGCGCCAGCGTGTCCAGGGGCCGCAGCAGCCGGGCGGACCAGGCGCGCAGCGCCTCGGGGTCCATCAGGCGCTCGGGGTGGCTGCGCTCGGCGTACACGGCGGCCCCCTCCGGACGGAACCGGGCGACCGCGAGGGCGCTCACGGCCTGCCCGTACGCGGTGGCGGTCCGGGCCAGGCCGTGCTGGGCGCTGCCGCCGAGGAAGGTGCGCGGCCGCGCGCCGACCAGCGAGCGCAGGTTGCGGCCGTCGGTCTCGAGCGGCGCGAGCACGATCACGTGCTCGTCCACCGCCGGGCAGAGCACCACCAGGGCTCGTTCCCCGGTGGTGTCCCGGCACTCGGCGGCCAGCCGGTCGCGTCCTTCGCGGTGGGTTTCGACGACGTAGACCCAGGCGGCGTCCGTGTCGAGCAGTCCGGGCCACAGGCCCGCGGCCACCCGGCGGGCCGAGACGGTGTCCTCCACCATCAGCAGTTGCAGGATCGCCAGTCGCAGGGCCGCCGTCGCCTTTTCGAGCCGGTGCCCGGCGACGGTCGACTCGTGGGCCCGCAGCAGCAGTTCGAGCACTCCGGCGGTGTGGGTGACCATCTCCGCGGCCTGCCGGTCGAAGGGCTCGGCGCGGGAGACGGCCAGGACCCGGGCCGACTCCGGATGCGGGCCTCCCACGCGCACCAGGCGGACGTGGTGTCCCTGGTCCTCCAGCGCGGCGGAGGCGAACCGGCCGGCGACGACGTCCTCGACCAGGTCCTCGTCCAGGGCCAGCGGCTCCCCTGCGAGCAGAGTGCCGGTGCCGTCCAGGAGGCAGCCGGTCCCGTGCACGGACGCGGCGAGCCAGGCGACGACCTTGCGCACGTCCCGTCCGGTCGGTCGCAACTGGTCGAGGAGTCCCTCGGCCCAGGACGCCCGGCCGTCCCGTCCCGGGGTTCCGGCGGTCCCGTCCTCTCGCCCGGCCATGTCGGCCCTCTCCTCATCCGTCGCCTGTCCGTGGCCTTGACCTCGGCGTTTCCGATCTTGGACGTTACCAGGCAGCACCCCTTCACTCCGGCCTCGGGCACACCGCACGACCGGACGAACGGTCAGGAGGGCGGCTTCGCCGGCGGTTCACGGGGGGGTTGGTGAACAACCGGCGAAGCCACGCGCCCGAGGCCGGGGGGACAGCTCCCGAGCGACACGAGAACGCTGTTTCCCCCATTCCCGGGAAGTACGCCTACGAATTCGAAGCGGGTACGACTCCGCCGGCACGGGGCCGCTTGGGGCGTTGCCGGGGGCGAGTGGGGCGCGGAGCGGTGCGGCGGCGCGCAGGGGCCGTTGGCAGGGGCCTGCGTCGTGGTGGGTGGGGTTCGGCATAAGCTCGGCGGATGGCGAAGTATTTCGACGTGCACCCCGACAATCCGCAGCCGCGTGCGATCCGTCAGGTCGCGGACAGCGTGCGCGACGGCGCGCTGATCGCGTATCCGACCGACTCGTGCTACGCCCTGGGCTGCCGGCTGGGCAGCCGGGACGGCATCGAGCGGATCCGGACGATCCGGCAGCTGGACGACCGGCACCACTTCACCCTGATGTGCCAGGACTTCGCGCAGCTCGGCCAGTTCGTGCGGATCGACAACGACGTCTTCCGCGCCATCAAGGCGTCCACGCCCGGCAGTTACACCTTCATCCTCCCCGCCACGAGGGAGGTGCCGCGCATGTTGCAGCATCCCAAGAAGAAGACCGTCGGGGTGCGCATCCCCGATCACGTCGTCACCCAGGCCCTGCTCACGGAACTCGGCGAGCCGCTGCTGTCCAGCACGCTGCTGCTGCCCGACGAGGAGGAGCCGATGACGCAGGGCTGGGAGATCAAGGACCGGCTCGACCACGTGCTGGACGCGGTGGTCGACTCCGGCGACTGCGGCACCGAGCCGACCACGGTCGTCGACTTCTCCGGCGGCGAGGCGGAGATCGTTCGGCGGGGAGCGGGCGACACCTCGCGGTTCGAATAAGAAGCGCTGCGCGCCGGGCGGGCGGCCGGCGGTGACGGACGTCCGCCACCGCCGCGAGGTGCCCGGGGGCGTGCCGCACCACAGGCTTTGATTGACATGTACGCACCCCAGACGGGATTCTGAGAGCGCTCTCACTTCAGGTACGGACCAACCAACTCCGTATCCCCCCAACCCCCCACGAAGGTGGAGCATGCTCAGCAGACTCAAGGTGCTCGCGACGACAGGGGCGACGGCCCTCGTCGGCGCGCTGCTCGGACTCGGTGCCCCCGCCCCGGCCAAGGCGGCGGTGCCCGACACGATCCCGCTGGAGGTGACCAACAACTCCGCCCGCGGCGAGCAGCTGTACCTCTACGACATCGGCACGTCCCTGACGACCGGCCAGCAGGGCTGGGCCGACGCGAACGGCGCCTTCCACCCGTGGCCGGCGGGCGGGAACCCGCCGATCCCCGCCCCCGACGCCTCGATCCCCGGGCCGGCCGCCGGACAGTCGGCGACCATCCGGATCCCCAAGTTCTCCGGGCGGATCTACTTCTCCTACGGCCGGAAACTCGACTTCAGGCTGACCACCGGCGGACTGGTCCAGCCCGCCGTGCAGAACCCGAGCGACCCCAACCACGACATCCTCTTCAACTGGTCCGAGTACACACTGAACAACGCCGGGCTGTGGCTCAACAGCACCCAGGTGGACATGTTCTCGGTGCCGTACTCGGTGGGTGTCCGGCGTGCCGACGGGAGCACCGTGAACACCGGCCGCCTCAAGCCGGGCGGCTACCGCGCCGTGTTCGACGCCCTGCGCGCGCAGCCCGGCGGCTGGGGCGGTCTGATCCAGACCCGGTCCGACGGCACCGTGCTGCGAGCGCTCTCACCCGGGCACGGCATGGAGAACGGCGCCCTGCCGGGCAGCGTGATGGACGACTACGTCAACCGGGTCTGGCAGAAGTACGCCGGCACCACGCTCACCGCCACCCCGTTCGGGGACCAGCCCGGCACCCGCTACTACGGCCGGGTCTCAGGCGGCGTCATGAACTTCACCGACGCCTCGGGCGCCGTCGTCACCAGCTTCCAGAAGCCGGACGCCGACAGCGTCTTTGGCTGCCACAAACTGCTGGACGCCCCGAACGACGCGGTGCGCGGCCCCATCTCCCGCACCCTGTGCGCCGCGTTCAACCGGTCCACGCTCCTGGTGAACCCCGACCAGCCGGACGCCACGGCGACGAACTTCTACCAGGACTCGGTGACCAACCACTACGCGCGGATCATCCATGACCGGATGGCCGACTCCAAGGCCTACGCGTTCGCCTTCGACGACGCCGGCAACCAGGAGTCCCTGGTCCACGACGGCGATCCGCAGCAGGCCCACCTCACCCTCGATCCCCTGGACTAGTAGACTGTCGCGGCTAATGTTTGGGATAGAGATGGCGCAGTTTGATGCGTGCATCGTGGGTGGTGAACTGCCAGTCCACCTGACGTTGGTCGGTGTTGGTGGCGTTCTGCCAGGCTGAGAGTTCGGTGTTGAGTGTGTCGAGGTCGCCGATCCGGCGGTCGAGACATTGCCTGGTCAGCGCGGAGAGTTCGATCTCGGCGATGTTGAGCCATGACCCGTGTTTGGGCGTGTGGTGGATCTCGAGGCGTTGAGCCAGGGCGAAGGCCTCTTCTGGTTCGAACGCCTCGTACAGTGAGGCGACGCCGTGGGTGTTGAGGTTGTCCATCACCAGCACCACGGTCTCGGCGTCGGGGTAGTCCACACTCAGCAGCTGCTTGACCTGGCCGGCCCAGTCGATCCGGGTCCGCTGGGACAGTGCCTGAACTCGACGCCATCCGCGTAAGGGTTCGACCCATACGAAGATGGAGCAGGTGCCGCAGCGGATGTACTCGCTGTCCTGGCAGGCGTCGTGACCAGGCCGGGCCGGGAGCGGGCCGCGGGCATGGTCGAGGAGCTGGTAGGGCTTCTCGTCCATGCACACCACCGGACGCGCCGGGTCATAGGGCCGGGCATAGACGGCCAGCACATCTTCCAT
>NZ_JBIVPK010000078.1:0-21757 GCF_044754605.1 Streptomyces sp. NPDC093064 | reverse complement strand
ACGGACATGCGGCAGGGGCCCTCGTCCGAGGGAAGCAATGGAAAAGGCCTCACACGCACGTGACACCCCGGCTAAACTCCCCGCCACCAGGCCGCTGATCAGCACAAATACCGAAGTCCGGCTGGAGTACTAGTCCTTAGCTCTCTGGCTTTCGTCACGGGAACCGACAGCACCTATACGAGATTGGGCAGCACTCGAAGCTCTGCAGAAATCGAACAGTTCACGGCTTCGGGCAGCGCGGGCCCCTGCCGAGTTGGACGCTGTTGGTAAATCCGCCCCGCTGGATCTCCTCCAGCGGGGCGGAGTGCTGCGAAGGGTGAGATGCGGGTGCGGGCGAGGGGTCTGCCGATGAGCCAGGCATCGAGGCGGGCAAGGTTGATGGCGGCGCCGGTCGAGTGGTGTTGCAGCCTGGTTTTGGCGGGCCGCGGTATCGGGATCCGCAGGCCGAATAACCTCTGACTAACCGTGAGGAGATGGTCATGCGAATCAAAGGGGCACAGACGGGCGAAATCGCGTCTCGTGGCAGGGTCTTGCAACGCCGCTGGGTCGAGCGGCTCGCGGTCGCGCTGGCGGTCGTCGGCGGCACGATGACCGTGGCCGGACCAGCTGACTCTGCCGTGGCCCAATTCGGCCCCCACACTTGCAAACAGGGCTTCGTGTGGCGGGAGGCGTTTCCCGGCGACCTGGTGTGCGTAACCCCCGGTGTACGTACAGACACGCGCAGGGAGAACGAGTTGGGGCCGTCGCGCAGGCAGCCCGGCGGTGGCCCCTTTGGGCCCGATACGTGCAGGCAGGGCTTCGTCTGGCGTGAGGCCCGTCCCTCCGACCACGTCTGCGTACCGCCGTCCAGCCGCGACCGGGCCCGCGGCGACAACGCGAGCGCGGCCATGCGTCTGGCCGACCCCTCGGCGATTCCCCGTGGCGGCGTCCAGATCATCACAGCCCGGCACCAACTGGGCGGAGACCTCTTCGCCAGTGGAAGTGGCCTGACCCCCAACGGACGAGTCCAGTTTTGGAGCGCGGCTCCCGGCCTGCCGGCCGTTCAACTGGGCAGCCTGACGGCGAACTCCGGTGGTGGCCTGTCACGGCAATGGTTCTACAGGACGAACTGTCGAGTGCATGACCCGCGCGAGGAAACCGTCATCGTCCTGGATGTGGCCAGCGGCACCGTCACAACCGGCGGCACCACGCGCGTGCACTCGCGTTGCTGAGGTGGGCTGTCCGGTTGGTGATCACGAAAGTAGAAGCGGACCCGGGCCGGTGGGCATACCCCCTGATCTCCCTCCGGGGTGGACGCTGCGACAGCCTCTGCGGCTCCAACCGATACTTTCCGATCCTCCTGCCGCACGGGGCCGCCGCTCCGCTCGCCAGCCCGCCCCGCCTGAACAGGCCGGGGCGCGGCGCGGTCGGCAGCGGGGCCGGTACGGATCCAGGCGTCCACAGGACACCGGGGGTCTCGCCGAGGGTGAATTCGCGTTCGAGGACGCCGCCGTCGAGGCGCTGTTCGGAGGTGAATCAAATGGTCGTGCCTTTCGGGAGTGCTCTGGAACGGCGCTCCCGGACGACCTATCGCCCGATCATGACCCCGGAGGGGAGCACCCATGTCGATACTGCGTTCACGGGTACCACCTCCTCGTTCTCTTGCACGGCCTCCGGAAACATTGATGTGGTCGCCGTGGTCCGCCAAACGGGTTCTTGCCCAGGCGCCGTGGCCGGATGTCACGGAGTCGGAACACTACGCGGAGCTACTTGGGGCCTCATCGCGGCTTCCCGAGGTGAGGCCCTGCGACGGCGGGGCGCGCTGGGGGCGCTGTCGTTTCTCATGAGCATCGAACACGACGCGCCGCCGACGCCTCCCAATCTCGTGTACAGGTGCTGTCGGTTCTCGGGCTCTGGTCCACTTTGTGTGGTCGCGTACGCAGGGTGACTGTTGATCTTCGCCTAATGGTGGTTTTAGTGGTCGTAGGCGGTCAGTGCGCGCATGACCGGCTGGCCGCGAATGAACTGGCTCCGCTCATCAGGCCCCTTGGAATCGATCATCTAGGCTGGCGCGGTGGCTGATGAGCAGGAGCGGGTGCCGCCGTCGGGAGTGTGGGCCACGGCGGTGGGGGTGGCCAGGGTGCGGGCGCTGGAGACCGAGCGGGAGAATGCGCTGTTCCGCGACCCACTGGCACAGGCCTTCGCCACCGCCGGCGGCCTGTGGCCCTCCTCGCCGACGCCCGATGACGAGGCCGCGCGACGCCGCCGGCTGGCCGTGTCGTTCTCCATCGTCATCAGGACGAAGTTCCTCGACGACCTGTTGCAGCAGGCCTCCGCGTCCGGGGTCCGGCAGGTCGTGCTGCTCGGCGCCGGCATGGACAGCCGGGCTTTCCGGATGGACTGGCCCGAGGGCACCCGGCTGTTCGAGGTCGACACCGCCGCCCCACTGGACTTCAAGGCTTCGGTGCTTCGCCAGGAGCGGGCCGTCGCGCGCTGCGAGCGGATCACCGTCGCGGTGGATCTGCGTGAGGACTGGCCAGGCGCGCTGGCCGCCGCAGGGCACAACCCGGCCGTGCCGACCGCGTGGATCGCCGAAGGACTACTGATCTATCTGCCCGAGGATGCGGTGGAGCTGCTGCTGGCCCGGATCAGCGCACAGTCGGCGGCAGGCAGTCGGATGGGACTGACATTGGGCTCGCGCGGCGTGATCGAGCGCTTCGGCGCGGACGCCGCGCCGGGATCGGCGGCGTCCATGTGGGTCTCGGAGATGCCCGACGACCCGGTGGGCTGGCTGGCCGGGCACGGCTGGGAGGCCGACAGCCACACCCTGCGCGAGCGCGCTGCCGCCTACGGCCGCCCGATCAGCACCCCGCCGCAGCGCGAGGAGCGGCCCGGCGGGCTGATCTCGGCGGTCCGCCGGTAGAGCGCCTCCCGGTTCCCTAGATGATCGATTCCAAGGGGGCCTGATGAGTGGAGGCAGGTTCATGCGCGCACTGACCGCCTACGACCACTAAAGTTCGCCCGAAAATCGTCTGCCACCTGGTCATCGACGCCCAGGACGTCCTGATCACCCTGGTCACGCCCACCGAAACCGAACCGACCACGGACGCGGTCACCTACTGGGGTCTCCTGGACGAACCACCGACCGGCGAGGACCCCCTCGATGCGCTGATCCCCCGGCTGGCCGCCGCATACGGCGAGCCGCAGTGGCTCAAGTTCCACCTCGACGACGTGGGTTCCGCCGCGGGCCGAGCCGCCGAACTCGCCGATCCCACCCTCCGCGTCAGCACCCAGGACAAGGTGCTGACCGTCGGCGACTACCTGTCCGCGTACGTGCTCGAATGGACCTTGCACCACCTCGACCTGATCGCGCATCTGCCGTCGGTCGCCGAGCCGCCCACCGAGACCCTCGCCGCGGCTCGCACGTCGCTGGAGAAGATCGCCGGGACCCCGTTTCCCGCCTCGTTCTCCGACAAGGACGCGTTGCTGACCAGCACCGGACGTTGCACGCCGACCAACGCTGACAAGGCTGCTCCGGGCGATCTCGCCGCAAACCTCCCGCTCATCCTCGGCTAGTAACGACGTTGTCGGCAGTTGAAGAGCGGGAGCGTGGCCGTGACGTGGAGGGGACCGCACGGGTTCTTCGAGTGTGATCAGGAAGAGGTGGGCCCGTGCGGCTCCGTTCCACGTTCCCACCCCAGCCGTCCGAGCAAGCACCTTCTGACGTACTCAGTGAGGTTTTCTCACTGAGGATCATTTCCAGTTGCCGTTGAGGACAAGGGCGGCCCGCGCTATGTCGCCAATCCCGGCTCGGGCTGAGCGTGACGCGCTTGAGTGCGCGCCAGCGTTCCTTGAGCTCGGCGGCGGTGCGCTCGCCCAGTGCGCGCAGGTCTCTGATCAGCGCGTTCGTCGTGCGGGTGTCGGCGTGAAGGGCCTGTTCGGTCTGCCCCTTGGGGCGGCGGACCGGGACGTGGATGCCAATTCCGGCGCCGATGTAGCCCTTGTCCGCGAGGGTGGGCAGGCCCTCAGCCGCCGCCCTGTACAGCGCGGGCAGGACGTGGATGCGGGCGGCAGTGATGTCGGGCGTCGATCCGGGCTCGACCTCGGAGACCCACAGCGGCGTGCCGTCCGGAGCGGCTAGGAACTGCACGTTCCCGCCGAATGCCTTGTGCTTCTGGCTGAACCACAGGTCGTTGCCGTTCTCTCGGAATCCGGCGACCCGGTCACACTCGATCAAGGTGCCGTCCAGGATCACGTGCGCCATGCCCAACTCCTGACACACTTTCAATATTTCATGCAGGCCAGGTGCCTGGTCGGCGAGAACCTCGATGCCTTCGTGCAGGTAGCGGTAGCCAGTGGCCTGGGAGACACCGGCGTCGCGGGCCAGGCTGCACGCAGCCGCGCTCACGGAACCAGCGCAGCACCAGCACGGCCTGCCGGAACGGCCCCAGCGCCCTGGAGCCGCGCGGGGTGCCGATCCGACGGCGTTGCGGCGAGTAGGCGGGCGAGGAACTCGACGATGTGGCGCGGGACGTCGAGCGTGGCAGCACAGGTAACCAACGTGAGCCTCTGGTTCGGCAGACGACCTTGTAGTGAGAAGCGTCCTACCAGGGGCTTCACGCCCACCCGCGGCCGGGGGCTCCAGTGCGACTTGGCCATGCCCATGCCCCCAGATCGCAACACCGGGCGATGCGCTCTCAAGCGGACGGCCGGAGCGGGAGTAGCGCCGTGGGCGCTACGAGCAGAAGGCACGTTCTCGCCCTGGGTGCCAGTTGCTCTGTCGGGCCGGGACCGTCAGCAGCCATTGCGCAAACAGTCCCTGGCCCGAGATGATGCCCCGCATTGTTCGTGCGGCAGGGGTGGAACAGCTGTGAACCAGGAAGCCCGCAATGGCGGAGCGGAATCGTCGGGAAGGGTCGGCCGAGTCCGCTATCGGGCTTCGTGGCAGCAGTCCCTGCCACTGGGCCTGATGCTCGGCGCCGCCGTGCTGATGCAGTTCTCGAACCCCTTGCTGTGGGCGCACCAGCGGTCCGGACTGGCCGGCCTGCAGTTCGAGTCGCGGGTCCTGGCCCACATGGTGCTGCCGTTCTTTTTCACGCTCGAACTGTGGGTGCTGAGCCGCTACGTCGGGGTAACCCTGACCCCTGAGGCGGTCGTCGTCCACAACCTGCGCCGCCGGACCATCCCGTGGACCAACGTGGCCGAGGTCGCGGTCGAGTCGTTCACCGGCGGACGGCGGGTGGTCCTCTACGAGACGGATGGACGCCGCACCCCGCTACGAATGCCCAGCTCCGGTTTCCTGTCCCGCGACCGCCGGTTTAACGACAAGGTCGCGACCATCCGATGCTGGTGGCTTGCCAACGGCGGCGCGGCCCAAGTCGAAGACACAGCTGGTGAACTCGGCGACTGGGGGCATACCTACGGCCGGCTGCCCGAGCGACTGAGCATGCGACCTGCGCCAAGCCGGTCGGTGCCCACGGTCCTGCTGCTCGGCTGGCTTGCGGCTGATGCGGTGATGGCGGGGTTCGCCGAGGGTCCCGGCGCTGATCACCCGACGTTCCTTGGCCGCGCGCTCGGCGCATTCGTCGCGATCTCGCTGCTGCTGGGCGCGGGCTTCCTGAGCTTTGGCAGAGGCGTCATCCTCACTGCCGACCACCTGGTCATACGAGGGCTGCGGCCCCGAACCGTTCCCTGGGACGGCATTCAAGGGATCGCCGTCGAGCGCCACCGCGGCGGGCGCAGGCTAGTCATCCTTGAAGCGAGCAGTCGCCGAACGCCATTGCCAGTACCGCGTGTCGGACGCGTCCTCTGGGACTCGGAGTTCGAAGCCAAGATCCAAACGCTACGTCACTGGTGGCGCACCCACGCGGAGATTGGCACGAGCCCGCCCGAAGCGGCGCTCCAACCCTCGGACCAGCCAACGCTCCTTCCCTACTGCGGACCGCGTCTGTGGCAGAAGGGGGTGTTGGCCCTGGCCTGCATCGTCCTCGGCTACGAGATCCTCCTGTCAGTTCTAGTCGGAGCTCTGTTCCTCACCGCCGGTCAGTGAGAAAACCTCAGTGCCGCTGTCAATCACTGCTTGATCACGAACACCAGGCCAACTATGTGCGACCTGAACGTTCCCTCCCAGCTCGCCAACCAACGCTCAGAGCCGCCAACTCAAACGCTCAGTCACAGCTGTCGCGGGGCAACTACCTACATCGGCAGCTCAGAAATCCAGGTCGAGGTAATCAATTTCGTTGATGGCCACGTCCGACAGACCCATAGCGCGTACTCCACCGTCCTGGAAATAGACCTCTTTGAAGCCTTCGGCGATAATCTGCTGGTCGCTGGCCCCGACGTCGCGGGCGTCGAACTGCCCGTCCCCGAGTACTGGTGTCCCGTCTGAGCCGAACTGGTCCCGGTCTCAATCGATCGGGGCCGATTCGCTCACCGTCCCCGGCGAACTGGTCCGCCATCGGTGCTTCGGAGGATCTCACCCGTCGTGAATCGGGCAGGACTACGAAGTTACGGCGCAGTGGGCACGCTTGTGGACACGGTGATCTCGCATGCTCGTCGGGGCTGCCGACCTGGGTGTCTACGGAAACCGGTCAGGGACCGGCTGACCAGGTCCGCTCTCGGTCAGGGGCGGGTGAAGGCCGTCTGGAGGATGTCGGCGAGGAGGGCCGCGCAGGAGCCGTCGGGGTCGAGATCGGGATCGTAGATGGTGAGGTTGAAGCCAACGCACCATTCCGACCGCACCAAGGTCCGTAGCAGCGGGGCGAGTTCGTGGGGCAGGAGCCCGCCGGGGTCGGGGCTGTCGACGGCGGGCATGACGGACGGGTCCAGCACGTCTGCGTCCAGATGTACCCAGAACCCATCGGTCACGGGCACTTCAAGAGTCTGCAGAACCGCGCCCGCCAGCTCCTCCGCGCCCCGCTCTCGGATCTCCCCGACCGTCGCGTTCGTGATCTTCAACTCGGTGAGCTCGGCCCGCTCTTCGTCGTAGTCCCGGATGCCGAAGACCCGTACGTCCTCGTCCCTGATATACGGCCGCAGCCCTTCGAGGTCTGTCAAGTCCGTCTGGCCACGGCCGGTCGCGATGGCCAGCTCTTCGCCGCCCGCGGCACCGATACGGTCGGAGTTCCCGGGGTGCCGAAAGTCCGCGGATCCGTCGATGACGGCAAGTCCGTACCGCCCGATGCGGCGGAGGGCGAGCGAGGCGCCAAGCTGGATGGAACAGTCCCCACCCAGGACGACCGGGAAGTCTCCTGCCCGGACATGGTGCTCAATGCGGTCGGCGAGCTTGCAGGTGTACGTGGCGATCGCCTCAGCGTTGAACACTCCGTCGCCCTCCCTCCAGTCGCCGCGGTCGTAGCGGGGCGGAACGACCACTCCGCCCTCGTATGCCCCGAGCCGCTGCACCAGCCGCTGCTCGCGCAGCGCGCCCGCCAGCTTGTAACACCCGGGCACGCTGCCTTCGGTGGGCGGCCGGAGGCCGAGATTGGACGGAGCGTCAATGACAACGAAATGGCGCATCCGGCCATTCTGACCGCGCGAGGCCGCGCGGTCCACAGCGTTTGGCCCCTGCGCAATCAACGCCGGAAGTCACCCGCGGAAGCAGGCGGGCCACGGTGCTGACGCTGCTCGACACACCCAAGAGCACGACGCAGCTCGTCGCCCTGACCGGGCAGCGGCTCGGTTCCGTGGGCCGGCATCTCAAGGTGCTACTCGACGCGGGGCTGGCACAGCAGCGCCGGGCGGGGCGGTCGGTGCTCTACTACCGGACCGCCGCGGCCGACGTGCTCGTCCGGGCGCAGCACGGGCGGGGACCGGCGGCGGACGGCCGGAGCACAGAGCCGTCATAACGCTCCGGACCCGGAGCCGGACCTGGTGCGCGGACGGCCGGTCCGCCGCCGATCGCGCGCTCAGTCCACCTCGGTCGGCGTCCCCGCCCCGCTTCGTTGCGCGGCACGGGCCGGCAGGGCCGTCGAGACGAAGGCCAGGAGCACGGCTGTCGCGATGACGGCAAGACACGGCACGAGTGGTGCGTACGGTGTCGCGGCGCCGGTCATGCCCAGGCTGTACGCGGTCAGGGTCGCGCAGGCCACCGCCGCTCCCAGAGCGATCGCGAGCAGGGTGACCGTGAGCGTCTCCCAGCGGAGCATCGTGCGCAGTTGGCGGCCGGTCGTGCCGATCATGCGCAGGAGAGCGAGCTCGCGGCGTCGGGCGGACGTCGACATCACGAGGGTGTTGACCACGGCGATCGCGGTGAAGGCGATCACGAGTCCCATCGCGATGTAGTTGACCTGGGCCTGCGCGCCTTCCTGGGTGCGGCGTGCCGCTGCCACGGCGGTGCGGTTCAGGACGTGGACCGTGGGGAAGGGGCGCAGCGCGGTGGTGAGCGCCGACCGGCTCGGCGCCCCGGCCACCAGGACCGACGAGGAGAGCGGCTGGTCGACATGCGCCGCCACCAACCGGTGCGGGAGCAGCAGATCACCGAAGCCCAGCCCGCGTTCGTAAACGGCGGACACTTCGAGGTCCTTCTCGACCCCGTCGCCGAGCGTGACGGTGACGCGGTCGCCGACCCGCGCGTGCCGGGTACGGGCCGCCAGTTCGCTGAGCGCCACCGTTCCGTCGCCCATCGCGGCGAGCGTGCCCGCGGTGACCTCCGGGTCGAGGGTCCGGGCAAGACCCGGTGAACTCACGCCCTGGGCGGGGAACTTGTCCTGCCCGATCCGCACCGTGGTGCGGACGACCTCCGTCACCGTCGTCCCCGGCACCCGCTCGCGCACGGCCTGTGCGGCCACGGCCGGGACACCGGGCTCCGAGGCGGCGAGGACGTAGGAGGCGCGCGTGCCGGACGCGGCCTCTTCGCCCGCCGAGTGACTCGACGTCGTCTGCGTGAACAGGATCGTCGAGGCCATCGCCACGGCCAGGCTCAACGGGGTGACCACGGCCGCGACACGCCGGGCGCCGGCACGGGTGTTCCGTGCGGCCAGAAATCCGGAGGCCGGGGAGATCCGCTGTGCGATCCCGCCCGTCACCCAGGTCGCGGACCGGGCGAGCGACGGGCCGAGCAGCGCGATCGCCGCGGTCGCGACAATCACCGACAGGAACGTCACCGGGGTGGCCGCCGCGTCGGTCTTCAGCCCGGACAGGACCACGACCAGGACGACGTGCCCGACGGCGGCCAGGACACCCGCGACGACCCGGCCGGCGTGCGGCCGCTCCGAGCCGAGCGCCGCCGCGGCGAGCCCCTCCGTAGGGCGCATCCGGGCCGGCCCGCGGACGGACACCCGCGCCGCACCCCACGCGGCGAGCAGCGTCGCGAGAACCGCGGCGACGGGCGGGAACGCGCTCACAGTGAGCTCCAGGGTGTCCGGCAGCGCCCCCACGGCCACGAACCGCCCGTGCATCCAGCGGGCCAGGAACAGCCCCGCGACCGCCCCGGGCGGCCCGGCCAGCAGCCCCACGACCAGCGCCTCGCGCCCCACCATGCGCCGCAGCTGGCGCGGTGTCGCGCCGACCGCCCGCAGCAGGGCCAGTTCCCGGGCCCGCTGCTGGATCGACAGCGCGAAGGTCCCGGCCACCACTAGCAGGGCGACGAGCAGCGACGTACCGCCCATCGCACCGCCCAGACTGATCAGGCTGACCCGCGCCTTGCCGGCGTCGATGAACTCGACGGGCCCGCGGTCGTCCCCCGACCGCACCGCCAGCGAGGGCGTGCCGGACACCGCCTCGAGAGCCCCGGCACGTACGTCGCTCACCGTGGCGCCGGGGACCGTGAGCAGGCCGAGCGCGGAGACCTGCCCCGGGTGTCCGGCCAGGCGCCGCGCCTGCTCCGTGCTGAAGAACAGCGTCGACTGGCGGGCCAGGGCGTCACGGCCGGCCGGTGCGGCGATGCCGACGACCTCGTACACGGAGGGTGCGCCGGTCGACTGCACGGTCACCTTCGCGCCGGTGCGCAGCCCGCTGCCGGCGTCGGCCACGATCTCGTCCGCCCCGGTCGGCGCCCGGCCGTCGCGCAGCGCGAACGGCGTGAGCCGCGCCGACTGCCAGGCGTGGCCCCACGACGCCCCCTCGGCGAGCGGGCCCTTGTCCGTCAACACATGGGCGGGGAAGGTGAGTTCGGGGACGACCGCGTGCACACCGGGCACGGCCGCGAGCCTCTTGACCAGGGCGGGGTCCGCCTTCGCCCAGGCCCGCTCGGTCAGCGGCTTGGACTTCTCCTTGGTCTTGCCCTTCTTGACCTTCGTCCAGTGCAGTTCCTGATCGGCCGTGACCAGCACGGGAGTTCCCGCGTACCGCTCCGTGGGGATCGTCCCGCGCAGCCCCGTGTCCAGCAGGGTCCCGCACGCGGTGACGAGGGCGGCGGCGAACAGCAGGGCCACGAAGGCGCCGGCGAAAGCGCCCTTGCGGGCCCGCAGCGTACTCAGCGCGAGAGTCAGCATCACGCCCACGCTCCCAGGCGGCTCATGCGGTCGGCGACCCGCTCCGCGGTCGGCGCGGCCATCCGGTCGACGATCCGCCCGTCCGCGAGGAACAGCACCGCGTCCGCGTACGAGGCGGCCATCGGGTCGTGCGTGACCATCACGACGGTCTGGCCGAGGTCGTCCACGGTCCGGCGCAGCAGCCCGAGCACCTCCTTGGCGGTCATGGTGTCCAGCGCGCCGGTCGGCTCGTCGCCGAAGACGACCTCGGGCCGGGTGACCAGCGCGCGGGCGAGGGCCACCCGCTGCTGCTGGCCGCCGGAGAGTTCGGCGGGCCTGCGCCCGCCGCGTCCGGTGAGCCCCACCTGGTCGGTGATCCGTGCCAGCCAGTCCGGGTCGGCCCGGCGCCCGGCAAGGCGCAGCGGGAGGGTGATGTTCTGCTCGACCGTCAGCGACGGCATCAGGTTGTAGGCCTGGAAGACGAAGCCGACGCGGTCCCGGCGCATCCGGGTCAGCGCGGTCTCGTCGAGGGCCGTCAGCTCCTGGCCGCCGAGGGAGACGGTGCCGCCGCTGGGCCGGTCGAGGCCGGCGGCGCAGTGCAGGAAGGTCGACTTGCCGGAGCCGGAGGGCCCCATCACGGCGGTGAAACTCCCCCGGGGGATGGCGAGATCGAGGCCGCGCAGCGCGTGCACCGCGCTCTCGCCGCGTCCGTACACCTTGCTCACGGCGTCGAGCCGGACCGCGGGGGCGGGCTCCCCGGAGGGGGAGCCGTCCGAAGGGGCTGAGGATGCGGGCGCCGTCGTGCGGCCCGCCGAAGAGAAGATCCAGGGCATGTATTGAGCCTGTTGTGCCGCTGATCGCTGCGCTACGGTCAGAAAGGGCGGCCACTGTCACCATGCTGCCAACGGGCAGGCCAGGGGGACCGGCTCCGGGGGGAAACAGAACATGAGCCTGACATCGATCGGGGTGTCCGACGAACACCTGCGGCTCTACCGCTACTTCCTGCGCCATCCCGAGCGCGGGGCCGAGTCCGCCGGAGGTGCTCTCGGCTGGGACCGCGACACCGTCGACGAGGGGCTGGACGCGTTACAGGAGCGGAGCCTGATCCGGCTCTCCGAGCGGCACACGGTGCTGGTCTCCGATCCGGCGGTCGCCGTGGAGTGGCTGGTGGAACAGCGCCTGGGGGAACTCAAGTCCGCCACCGGCGAGGTGCTCGCCACCCGGGCCGTGATCGCCACGCTCATCGACGACCACAAGCAGGGCGCGGCCCGCTCCCCGAGCGACGACATCGAACGGGTCGACGGACCCGAGGCGATCCGCGAACGCCTCACCGACCTGGCCTTCTTCACCTTCCGCGAGCACATGTCGCTGCTCCCGTCGCCCTGGCGCCCCCACAGCATCGACGAGGCCCGCGCCTCGGACCTGAGGATGCTCCGCCGCGGCATCCGCTGGCGTACGGTCGCCACGCCGAAGGCGCTCGCCGACCCCGCGACCCTGGCCTATCTGCGGGAACTGGAGACACTGGGCGGGGAGGTGCGCCGCACCGAGCAGGCGATCCGGCGGATGGCGATCTGGGACCGCGGCGTCGCGATGGTCCCCGTCGACCCGGACGACCACTACGAGTCGACGCTCGTCGTCCGCCAGCCGGGCGTGGTGGCCAACACCGTGGCCTGGTTCGAGCAGGTCTGGGACACCGGCCACGAGCTTCCCGCCGAGGACGACCTCGCGGTACGGGCGCCGGTCCTGTCCGCTCTGGAGCACCGTGTCCTGGACGCGCTGACCCACGCGGACAAGGACGAGGCGGCGGCCCGCGAACTGGGCGTCTCCCTGAGGACGTTCCGCCGCTACGTGGCCGACATCATGCTGCGGCTCGGCGCGGCCAACCGCTTCCAGGCGGGGCTTCTCGCCAAGGAGCGGGGCTGGATATGAGAAGGGAACTGCCGGGCAGGGCCTAGCGCGGGCCCATTCCGGCGAAGAGGGTGTCGATGAGCCGGTCGACCCAGTCGTGGGTCAGGGGCCGCCGGGCGATCAGGTGCTGGAAGTACAGCGGGCCGGACAGGATCGCCATGGCGAGGTCCAGGTCGAAGTCCGGCGCCAACTGGCCCTGCTCCCGGGCGCGTTCCAGCCGCGCGATCGTCTTCTCGGCCTGGGGGGCGATGAAACGCTCGTCGAGCGCGTCGGCTACCTGGGGGTCGTGCTGCGCCTCCACCAACAGGGCCACGTACAGGGGGCCCATCGGCGGGCGGCTCAGGAGGTCGACAGCCGTGTGGATCTGGCGGCGCAGATCGGCGATGACGTCACCGGTGTCCGGGTAGTCGAGGCCGGGTTCGTTCAGCGACAGCAGGGAGTCCAGGAACAGCGCACCCTTGGAGGGCCAGCGGCGGTAGATGGTGTGCTTGCCGGCGCCGGCGCGGGCGGCGACCGCCTCGATGCTGAGCCGGGCGTAGCCGAGTTCCTCGCCCAGTTCGAGCGTGGCCCGCATGATCTCCTCGGTGCGGCCCACTCCGCGGCTGCTGCGTCGGTCGGTCATCGCCTCACGATATCGGTACGGCACGTGCCGTATTGACAGCTGCCCCCGCCTTCAGCATGATCCCCCCATCCCACTAACGGCACGGCACGTGCCGTTCAGTACGTACCCGAGGGGGAACATGGGACCGCGCACAGCCGCTCCGGCGCTGCGGCTCACCGGCCTGGCCAAGAAGTTCGGCACCCACCGCGCCGTCGACGGCATCGACCTGACCGTGCCGAGCGGGTCGTTCTTCGGCCTGGTCGGCCCCAACGGCGCGGGCAAGACCACGACCCTGTCCATGGCGGTGGGCCTGCTGCGCCCCGACGCGGGCCGGGCCGAGATCTTCGGTACGGACGTGTGGGCGGACGCCTCCCGGGCGAAGGGGCTCGTCGGCGTCCTGCCCGACGGCCTGGCCCTGCCGGAGCGGCTTACCGGGCGTGAAGTGCTTTGTTTCACCGGGCTGTTGCGCGGCATGGCCCGCGCCGAGGCCGACCGCCGCGCGGACGGACTGCTGCGGACCCTGGGCCTCGACGCGGCCGGGCGCACCCTGGTGGCGGAATACTCCACCGGTATGCGCAAGAAGATCGGCCTCGCCGCCGCGCTGCTGCACGCGCCGCGTCTGCTGGTCCTCGACGAGCCGCTGGAGGCGGTCGATCCGGTCGCCGCGGCGACCGTGAAGGAGATCCTCCGGCGGTTCGTCCGCGCCGGCGGCAGCGTGGTCCTGTCCAGCCATGTGATGGCCGTGGTGGAGCAGCTGTGCGACCACCTCGCCGTGGTCGACGCCGGACGGGTCGTGGCGGCCGGGCCGCTGGACGAGGTGCGGGCCGGACTGAGCCTGGAGGAGCGATTCGTGAGCCTGGTCGCCGGCCGCTCGCCCGGGGCTCGGGGTGTGGAGGGGCTGGCATGGTTGGCGTCCTGATCCGGATGAAACTGGCCGTCCAGCGCAACTCCCTCACCCGCGCCACGGCCGCCCGGATGATCGTCGGCGGCGCGGCCGGTCTCGCGCTCGCCGCCGCCGTACTGTTCCTCGCCGGCCGCGGCTACCCGCACGCCGCACAGCGGTTCGACCTGCTCGGCGTCGCGCTGGCCGTGTGGACGGCGGGCTGGCTGCTCGGCCCCGTCCTCTTCGGCGGCGGCGACACGACCCTGCGCCCCGAGCACTTCGCACTCCACGCGCTGCGCCCGCGCGCCCTGGCGACCGGTCTGGCGGCGGCCGCCTTCGTCGGCGTCGCACCGGCCGTGACCCTGATCGCGCTGAGCGGCCTCGTGGTCGTCGCCGTACACCTCGGCCCGGCCGCCGTCGCCATCGCCGCCCCGGCCACGGTGCTCCAACTCGCCTTCACCGTCCTGTGCTCACGCCTGGTCACCGCGGTGCTCGGGCAGGTCGCGCGGTCCCGTACAGGCGCCGCGCTCGCCGCCTTCACCAGCGCGGCGATCCTGGCCGCGCTGCACTCGGGCTGGATCCTCGAACCCCTCGTGCGCGCGGCCCTGGACGACGGCCTGCCCCGCCCCGCCGCCGCATGGCTGCGCGGCCTGCCCTCCGGCTGGGGGCTGTCCGCCGTCGAGGCTGCCGGACGCGGCGACCTGCCCGGCGTGCTCGCGGCCCTGGCCGGCCTGGCCCTGCTCACCGTGGCCTGCGCGTACGGCTGGGCCCTCCTGACCCGGCGCCAGGTCACCACGCGCCCCTCGGGCGGACGCGCTGCGACCGCGACCCTCGGCCGGTGGGCCCGCGGCCCGGTCACCGCCGTCGCCGCCCGTGAACTGCGCACCTGCACCCGCGATCTGCAGCGCTTCCACTTCGTCTGCTTCGCCCTCGGATACGCCCTCGTGTTCTGCCTGCTCCCGCTGGCCGCGGGCAGTACGGACTTCCTACCGTGGACCGGCCTGGTCTTCGCACTGTGGATGTCGGCCGTCTCCGCGAACCTCTACGGCGAGAACGGCACCGAACTCTGGGGCGAGATCATGATCCCGGGCGCCGCCCGGCACGACGTACGGGGCCGTCAGCTCGGCTGGCTCCTGGTCACCGCGCCCCCGACGGTCCTCCTCACGCTCGTTCCGGCCGCGCTGTCCGGGGCGTCCGTGCCGTGGCTGTGGCTGGTCACCTTCGTCCCCGCGCTGCTCGGCGGCGCGGCGGGCGTGACCGTACTGGTGTCGGTGCTGCGCCCCGTCCCGCTGCGCGACCCGCACCGCCGGACTGGCGGCCTGCTGGAGAACGGCACCGACTTCACGCAGGTCCTGCTGATGCTGCTCCTGACCGCGGCGACCGCCGCCCCCGCCCTGCTCGCCGTACGGTTCGGCCCGGCCTGGGCCGGACCGGTGGCCGGGCCGGTGAGCGGCGCCCTGCTGACGTGGCTGCTGGGACGCGTCGCCGTCATCCGGCTCCGGCGCACGGCTCCGGAGCTGCTCCAGCACTTCCGCACGGGTACCCCTCCGGCTCGCCAGCGACGCGTCCGGGCCGCCCCGCCGCCCCTCGTGCCCGCCGGCCTGCCTGCGCTGCACCGGCCCGCCCCGGTCCTGGCCCGGCTCGGCCTCGACACGGCGCCCGTCGGGCAGCGGATCTACGTCATCGTCGGCATGACGCTGTGCTGGGTCCCTCTGGTCGCCCAGGGCGTCGTGCCTGCGGTCATGCTGGCCACGGGGCATGTCCACCGCTCCTGGTTCCTGGCGCTGTACCTGCCGCCGGCCCTGCGCCGGCCGGCGATCACCGCGATGATCGCCCTCGGCCTCGCCCTCCTGATCACCAGCCTCGGCACCGGCCTGTACCACCTGGCGCGATCACGGCACCGGCGCTGAACGATCCCCCGGTACGCCCGTCTTCGTCTTCTCTACGCGCCGGTGGGGCTTCTGGAGCAGTTCCCATCGGCCCGCGATCGGGTGCGAGACAGGCGGGACCCGAGCTGGAGCGGAGCGGCCCGGGGTCAGTCCCTGCGGTACGTGATCACCGCCGGCGGCACCGGCCACGGACTCCGCAACGAGCCTCTGGTTGATGCGGCACTAGCTAGTGCTAGGCCCGTCCCTCCGGTGTCCGGACCGGCGCCGGAGGAAGGGTGAGCGTCACCTCGCCTGCAGTGGTCTTGAGGGTGAGGGTGGTCTCCCCGCGGCCGATGGCGCGATCGATCTACTTGCCCTCTGCCCAGGTGAAGCCGAGGCGGCGGTGTTGGTACCTGTTCCGCTGCTTCGGCCGCATGTGCGTTCGGGGCCTTCTTCAGGTCCAGGTGATGGCTCTCCTCGAACAGGCCGCGTCGACGGCGGACTGGAGGTCGGCCTCTGTCTTCGGCATCCACCGGGTGGCTTCGTGCATCTCAAGGAACAGCGATTGTCGACCGGCTCCGGAGTCAGTTGTCGATCAGCCGGCTCGTGAATGTCGAAGAGAAATGACGGCAGTGCCGTGGCAGGCCACCACGCCAGTTCGGCAGAGGCAGCGCCACGGAACCACCGATGAGTTTCCGGCGCAGCACGCGGCGATCTCGGCCGCCTGGGCCTGCGGGCGCTGGAACCGTGGAGAACACCGTCCGCTGGGTGCGTGACGTCCTCTTCGGCGAGGACAAATCCCAGGTCAGGACCCGCAATACGCCTGCCGTGCTCCCCGCCGTCCGCGAGCTGATCCGCAGCGCGCTCAATCTCGCCGGGTATGTCAACACCGCCGCCGGACGCCGAGCCCACACCGAACGCCACCGCGTCCTCGCCCTCTACTGCATCACATGATCAACCGGACATCCGAGGCAAACGCTGGGGACTGCCTTATCTCCTCTTGGGCACACAGCCCCTCCGGGATCTTCCGGAGGGGCTGTTTTCGCCGGGTACGCCAACCCGTACAGCAGCTCCTTCCGCTGCTCGTCGAGGGAGGCGTGCGACATCAACTCCGCGAGATGTGTGTCAGGGCCGCCCCGCCCGGCTAAGAGATGCTCTTGTCCGTGCCTTGGTCGGCGGCCGTCTTCGTAGGCTTGGTGAGCTTGATCGTGCCCGTGACCTTCAGTGCTGCGCCGCTGCCGTCGGCGGGCGTGCCGGTGAGCTCCCAGGTGTAGGTGCCGGCGTTGACGTACCGGCGGTCGCTGTTCCGGCCGTCCCACGAGAAGGCGACGGCGGCGGCGTACTCCTTGGCCGGCCCGGTGAACACCGTGTGCCCGGCCTTGTTCCGGATCGTCACCTGGGCGCCGGTTACCGGCTTGGACAGCTGCCAGTCGGCATCCCACACGGCGTCGGTCGCCGATGCGAGGTTCACGGACTGTTCGATCCGCGACTCGATCTCGGCAACAGGGGAGGTGTCGACGCCCGAGTCGAGCACGGTGATCTGGGCGTTCTTCTCCTTTCTGTATGCGATGGCGCCGCCGAATCGGTCGGCCTCCACGAGCGGGCCGCTGTACTGGACGGGGAACGCCTCGACGGTGTGCGGCGTCCCCCCGATCGGGGTGACGTTGAGTTGGTAGCGGCCGTCGTCGTACGCGACCACGTAGCAGTCGCCGAGGGTGCCGCGCGGGGCGTACGTCCACTGCTGGGTCTGCGTGTTGTAGACGCCGTGACCGTCGGAGGTGACGGTGCCCGAGGGGTAACAGTCCCAGTACACCCAGGGCCCGACGGCCTGCAGTTCTTGCGGCAGACAGCCGCCGGTGATCCGCTCCGTTTCCGTCACCGCGCCGGACTTGAGGTCGACGGCCTGGAGCGTGCCGTCCGTGTCACCGGGCATCCACAGCTTGGTTCCCCACACTGCGAGCCCGCCCTGGCCCTGACGGACCAGGACCACCTTCGGCCCGCCGGAGGCGTCCAGGTCGACGACGTACTGCCGGTCCTCCACGCCGCGCCCGCTGTCGCCGAACACCACATAGCGGCCGGAGGCCGAGCGCACGAGCGAGTAGTGATCGGAGCCCGTCGGCATCTTCTCGCCGGTCTGCGGGTCCACGGCGGGTACGACCGTCTTCGTGCCGTCCGTCGCCAGCACGACCAGTACCTGGGCGCCGTCCGCGTCGGTGGTGGCGATGACAGTACGGCCGTCTCCGGTGCCGACCGGCTGCCGGTAGTCGTAGACGCGCTGTGCCGTCTCGCCGGTGGTCTGCGCGTCCGGGCGCGCGAGCAGCGATCGCTGGCCCGCCGACGGGGCCGCACCGAGGGTGATGTTCCGCTGGAAGAGCGCAGGCAGGTACGTGGTGTCGGACTCGGCCGTGACGAGATGCCCGGCAGTGAGCGACAGCCTTGTGAGATTGCCTTCCTTGGGCGCCACCTCGCGCACCGTCCGCAGCGTGGGCGCCCCGTCGTCGCCGACGAAGACCCGGTGTACGGCCCAGTCCCGGGACGAGGCGCCGCCGGTGACGGCCAGGCCGCCGCCCGGGACCTGCGCCATACGCCAGCCGGCGTGCGCCAGCAGGGTCTTCGGCTCGCCGCCGGCGATCGGCTGGGCGGTGAGCGGGGCGCCCTCGCGGACGAGGAAGTTGCCTGCAGCCTGCTCGATCTGGCGCGTGGTCAGCAGCCAGTCGCCGACGAGCCCGAGCCGAGGGGTGCCCTCGCCGTCCGAGCCGAGCTCGATCTTGGTGTCGGCCGCCTGCGGGGTGGCACGGGGCAGCACGCGGGCAGTGGTGTTGCCGCCCTCGGGGGAGTACCAGGCGACGTACGCGTCAGAGAACACGACCTGGGCGTTCGTGCCGGTGGCGCCTGGAAGCACCGGGGTGACCTCGGCGGTCGCCAGGTCCAGCAGACCGACGCCGCGGGCGCCGTCGCGGTGCGCGTACCAGATCGCCACCGTGTGGTCGTCGCCGCCGAGCGTCATGCCGTCTTCCGCGACCCAGCCGTTCAGACCGGTGACGGGGGTGTCGGTGAGCTGCCCGTCCGCCATGCGCAGCACGTGCAGGACGTTCTTATCGCCGTTCGTGTCCCGGGTGGCGGTGAGCACGGCGGAGCCGAAGACGCCCCGGTAGAAGTGGCCGTCCGGCAGCGTGTACTTGGTGGTGGTGCCGGACTTCATGTCCGCCAACTCCACCTTGTTCGGGGAGTCGTAGATCGCGACGACATCCCCGCTGGTGACGGAGACGTGGCTCGATCCGCCGATCGTGTTGACGTCGTCGTACGGGGACGAGGCGGGCAGGTCGACCGGGGTACCGCCGTCCGGGGTCCAGCGGTAGTGGCCGAGCGCGCTCTGGTCCTTGACCTCTGTGCGCTCAACGACACCGCCTGGCCCTGCCCCGTACACCGGGTTGGCGACCGGCTTGAAGCGGTCGGGGGCCGGGATCGTCAGCGGGGCGGGCTCGGCGTGGGCGTCCGTCAGGAGGATTGGCAGGGTTCCGCTGGTGGCCGCCAGGGCCACTGCGGCGGCGAGTCCACCTCGTACGATCGATCGTTTTCGGTTCGGCTTGTGGCGTGCGGCCACGCAGCACCTCCAAAAGGCGTCGGAGAGGAGGCCGTTCGGCGCGGACGCACAGGGATCGACGCGGAACAGCCCCCGGAAGCGGCGGCAACGTAGCACAGCGGATCTACAGGATTCGAACGAATACGCGAATGGGTTGTGAGCAGTCAAAAGGGATGTTCCTGAGAAACGAAAGGGCTCGGGTGCCTTCGGGTGGCGTGCCGCCGGGGCTCGATAGAGCCACTCGCGCTGCGATGCGGAAGCCCTCGCCGAGGAGGAGCAGGGCGAGTAACTCGATCACCAAGAGCACCTCGATGCTCCCCTGGCAAGAGCCCCAACGCCTCCCGAACTCGTCGACATCGCCCATCGGTGGATTCGGGTGCCTCCCAAACTCATCGACAAGTGCCGTCACCACTACTGCTCGATAAAGCCAACCGGGGGTTGTCGGAGGAGAGGTAGATCGATGTCACTGTGCGGTCCCGCTTCCCGTGATCCAAGGCCGAGCACGGGCCCTAGCCCAAGCGGCTGTGCGCCAAGAGTACGGAGAGGGACCGACAGTCGAGCGCTCGTCTACTCCGGGCCAGGCTCGCGCAGCGGGTTACGGTGCCCGCAGTCCCAGCACCTCACAGTCTCCGGGAGGTTCTCGAATCGCGAGCCGGAGACGCCGTAGGAGCCGTCGATGCGGAAGCCTCCGCACGCCTGGCACGGCGTGGCCTGGAAAGGCTTGTCGCAGCGGAAGCAGTCACCTTCCGCGCTGTTCTGGTCGAGGTGGGCAACTCGGGGTACGGGTCGCCCGCCCGCGAGCCGTGGAGCGAGCAGCAGACCACAACGTACGAGACCGCGTGGCGCGCCTGGACGGACGCGCAGTGGGCCCGGTTGGAACCGCTGTTGCCCATGGGCAAGAAGCCAGGTCGACCACCGACATGGACAAGGCAGCAGCTGATCGACGGCGTACGGTTTCGCACCCGTACCGGTGTGCCGTGGCGGGATGTGCCTGAGCGATACGGCCCGTGGGCGCGGGTGTACGACCTGTTCCGCTGCTGGCAGCGGGACGGCACCTGGCGGCGGATCTTCGCTCAACTACAGGCCCAGGCCGATGCCAAGGAGCTCGGGCCATGACCCCGAATCCTGGACAGGGCTTATGCGGCTGGTGTCAGCGTAGTTGATGTTGTTCCGGACGCTGCCTCGTAGGCGATCGGGCTGCGTTGCCCGAGGCGGGAGTGACGGCGTCGGGTGTTGTAGCGGTGCAGCCAGCGGAACGCGTCGAGGCGGGCCTCGCGCTCGCTGGACCAGCTTTTCCGGCCCTGGAGCGTCTCGCGTTTGAACGTCGCGTTGAAGGACTCGGCGAGCGCGTTGTCCGCGCTGGAGCCGATCGCGCTCATGGACTGGAGGACGCCGGCTCTGCGGCAGGCCTCGGCGAACGCCCGGCTCGTGTACTGACCAGGTTCAACCAGTGGATGCAACACCGGCTTATTTGATCGATAGTAGATGGTCGTTGAGGGCTTCGGCGGGTGTCTTCCAACCGAGGCTCTTGCGGGGGCGACTGTTGAGCGTGGCTGCGACCGCCTCGATGTCCTCCGCCGCCCATCGAGAAAGGTCGGTTCCCTTCGGGAAGTATTGGCGCAGCAGGCCGTTCGTGTTCTCGTTGGTGCCGCGCTGCCAGGGGCTGTGCGCGTGATGAACGCCGGCCGGGTGCGGTTCGACGGCACCGTCGCCGAGTTCGTCGGCACGGCCACCGGGCGCGTCTGGCTGGCGGATGCCGCTCTGCCCGGCGCCGAGCACTCCTGGCGCACCGGCTCGGGCCGGGTCAGGTCGATCGGCGGCAGACCCGGCGAAGGCGCCGAACCGGCCGAACCGTCGGTCGAGGACGCGTACCTACTGATGCTGGGCACGAACGCCCGACCCACCGAGGAGGTGGCCGCGTGAGTGCGATCGGCATGACCACAAGCGTTCCGGCCGTACGGCGTGACACTGTCCTGTGGCGGCTCGCAGCCACCGAGACCGGCCGCTACGCCCGGCATCCGCTGTTCATCGTCGGCGTCCTGCTCACCCTCCTCGGGCTCCAGCCGGACCCCAAGACGTCCAGCTTCTACAACGTCATCGTGCCCGGATGGGCACTGGTCATGACCGAGCGGCCTACTGGATGCTCCAGCGGTGTGGGTGGCTGGGCTCTTCGGGGCAGGCGAAGATGTTGAGTTCGCCCCACCGGCCCACGGTGACCTCGGTCGGTGTCGCGGACCTGTGCGTGGGCAGGTCCTGTTCTTCCAGTGGCTTCCAGCTGCCGCTGCCGCCGTCCCATTCCGAGCTGTCGATGGTCAGCAGCAGGTGCATCGGTGTCGCGCAGGTCCGGCAGTTCATGGGATACGGGTCGGTGGCGTGCCAGGAGGCGAAACCGCCGACGCGCCAGCCCGGTGGGATGGACAGGTCGCACGGGCCCTACCCCTTGATCGTGGACACCCTGATCATTGGATCGTGAAGATCCATAGGACAGGAGTTCCCGTTGGGGACGTCGAAGTACTCGCCTGA
>NZ_JBIVPK010000077.1:0-22156 GCF_044754605.1 Streptomyces sp. NPDC093064 | reverse complement strand
GGACCGGCACATGCCCCACCTGCCACCGCGGCATCCCCGCTTCAGCTCCGCCAGAACACCACCCACGCCAGCCAACCTAACGAAGTACTACTAGTCCTCGGTCCCCGAAGCACCCACGGGACCATCGCCACCAGGGCGGCGAGGCCAAACAGCATCATGGACAAGTCCGCGCCGGACTCGTCGTTGAGGAACAGCAGCATTCCCAGGTTGATGAGGGTGTGGAAGGCGCCGGCGAGCAGCAGCCGGTTCGTCCAGGTGCAATCCTGGCTGACCCCGAGGACGACCGACATCGCCACGGTGGCCAGCAGGAACCCGGCCGCGTACGCCGGCGCGTGGGTGAAGACCTGCACGTGCCACAGGCCCCACACCACGCCCACCGTGATCGAGGATGTGAGCGGGCCGAACCGGGTCCGCAAGAGCGGCTGGAGCAGGCAGCGCCAACCGATCTCCTCACCGCACGCGCCGACCAGCTGAGCGACGACGATCAGCGCGAGCGGGCTGCCCAGGGTGCCGGGGTCGGTGACCCGGAGGGTGCCCTCCACCCACGCGTAGGTGCCTGCGGCGAGTGCGATGATCAGCGCTGCGGTGAGGAGCAGCAGGTAGGGGGTGTGGTTCGGGCGGTGTGCGCCCGGCTCAGTCGCCCGGCGGGTGGGCAGGGCTCCGGCGAGCCGGTGGCGGATCCTGGACGGCCGTAGCAGGGCCACCGCCGCCACCCCCAAGGCGGGGCCGAACTGCGTCAGCTGGATGACGACGGTCGGTATCCCGGTCGCGGGCTGCGCCGCGCCCAGTGCCCCCGCCGCCAGGAACGCGACGGCAAGGAACACGCCCGCCTCCGCCTTCCACGCCACCTTCTTCGTCTGCATGCCGTCCATCCCCATGGTGATCGTCGTTGCTGTGCGTTCCGTACGGGCGTTGGACCCGTACGTGTTGGGTACGACGATTCCGGTTCGGGAGCGGGCGGCCATTGCGTGTAGCTGTCCGACCTGGGTGTATCCAGCTGCACCCCCGGCTGCTCTTAACGGAGGTGTGGTCGCCCTGGATGACCCAGAGGTTGGGGGCGGTGGGGCGGCACTTGGCACCCTTGGCCGGGGCGTTGTAGTTAGCCCGTCTGCCCCGATTTGCCCTAGTTTGCCTGTAGGGTCTCGCGGCTCGTGTCATCGAGCACAGCCTTGACCCGCGGGTTTCTGGGCTGCCTCAATCCGTGTCGGCGTGCCTGTGTCTCAGTGCCGTGGCATTTCCTTGTGGCCGCCTTCTGCCACCATCCGCTCCGCCCAATCGCGTTGGGTCACTGCTCGCTCGATGCGGCTGACGATGTCCTTCTTGGACGCCATGTCCAAGGCCTCCGGAAGTTTGTCGAGGGTGTCGGGAAGGACGTCGAGCAGACCCCAGATCTGTTCACCGGTCCTGACTGTCAGCAGCTGCTGGCATCCCCACTGCAGCGGCACCTCGGGACGGTGCCTGAGCCGCTGCACGAGCGTAGGGAACAGGTAGTGCGTCGCCTCTGCGGCGAGGTGCTCTGGAGCCAGTCGACCGGGAGCCGCTCCGTCTCGGCGAACGCGTCGTACACCGCCGCGGTCGGCACGTTCGCGTAGGGATCCATCGAGGTCACACGACCCTCTGGTGGGCGTGGGCTCTCCGCACGGATGCTGGTCACGCGGCGCGGTCAGCCGGAATGTTGGGGTGATCCTTTCGCTCTTTTGCAGTGACGGGCTCCGGGTTGACGGCCTTGTGGCGTAGACGTGCCATGCGCTCCCGGTGGCGCAGCCAGTCCCGCCACACGTCCCGCCGGTGCTTGGACTCCTGCGGCAGCAACGCTGGCACAACGCTGGCCACGGCGAGCAGCGCTAGGGCCCACCCTGGGGCGCTGGAGAACTTGGCGGCCAGGGCCAGCGCCCCGCCGCCGACCGGCATGGCGATCCAGGGGGCGAAGCGGCGCTTGGGCCGACGGGTCGTCATCTTCGTATTCTTTCGGGCTCGGAGGGCGTGCGCGCCGGGTGCGCGTGTGGGGCGGAGCATGCAGCAGTCCCAGCCCTTAGGTCCCGGGCAGCGGGCCTGACAGCGCCGAAGTGTGGGGGAGAGCAGGGTTAGCGGTGCAACCTGCCCTCCGTCTGGCTGAGGTGGCCTGGCGCAGCGCCAGTCGGCGGGCTTGTTCAGCGGCGAGTCGCTGGGCCTTGCGGCGGACCTGCTCACCGAAGGCCTCCGGCTCCGTCGCGTCGGCCACAGCTGCGGCCTCCGCCCAGGTGGCACCCTCGCCGTAGGCCAGCGCGAGCGCGACCGCGCAGGACGGCGTTGAGTCGCTCGTCCTCGAACACCCCGCCTACTGTGTGCGCCGGATAGTCGACGTCGGCGGCAACCAGGTCGTACAGCGACAGCCCGTCGCCGAGCGAGGCGTCCAGGGACAGCACCCGCCCGTGTTGGGTGCGCCGACGCCACAGCGGCACCAGCTGCCGATGCAGCGTGCGGGCCTCCGCCTTCAGTGCGCCCAAGGCCGTCGAGGGGAGCTGCCCGCTGTCCCACAAGGCATCGCTCCAGTTGCCGGCCAGCGCTGTACCCACAGCCTCGTGCCACCTCGTACTGCGCGGCAGCACGAGGCAGGGCGACACCAACGCCGCCGCGGACTCTTGGCCGTCGGGCACGCTGCACACAAACACGCGTCCCACCTGAGGCCGACTCAGGCCGTCGGGGGAGTGGGGCGGCGCTGCGCGGCGCGGCGGCGCTGTACGGGCACGCCGTTGGCCCGCAGGGTTCGCGCGTAGTCGGCCATGTCGTCGTCGACGACCTTGGGGCGCGTGCCGGCCGCGCTCGCGGGCGGACGCCTGGCCTTCCAGGGACTTCTCGCGGATGTACTCGCGCTCGGACTCCGCCATGCTGGCGATGAACGCGAAGAGGGCGGCGCCGTGCCCGGAGGGGTCGTAGACCCCTGGAGAGGCCCGGTAAGGAGTTCGAGCTGGATGTCGTGGTGGCGCAGATCCTCGGCGATGGCCAGGAGCTCGGCGGCGCCGCGTCCCAGACGCTTCATCTCATGGACCGTGAAGATCACCCGCTGGTGGGGGACGGCCTTCTTGATGGTGCGGGCGAAGTCCATCGCCTTGACGAACTCCGGCCGTACCTTGACCCGGGTGCTGATCTTCTCCGAGAAGACCGGATCACAGCCCACCTCTTCCAGGGCGTCGAGCTGGAGGTTGGTCAGATGCGGGCCGTCTGCGTTGCCCTTGGCGCGTTCTGAGTGTCAGCGCTCACTGGCGTGCCGGGGGACGACGGGAATTAGACGGTGCCTTCCTCGTAGGCCACCTCGTAGATACCCGGCACGCCGACGAAGTCCTTCATCGCCGGAAGCAGGGCGCGGAATTCGTCGGTGTTGACGCCGGCCTGCCACGCGTCCTTGCTCTCCCACGAAGCGATGTTGACGAATGCGAACCTGCCCACCTGGTCGGCGGTGCGGCGCAGTAGGCGGGTCCCGTGATAGCCGGGAGCGGAGTTCAAGGCCTCGGTCAGCGCCCTCCATCCGTCGAAGAACTCCTGCTCTCGCCCCTCAGGGACCTCGAATACGTGGACCAGGGTCACGGACATGGATCGCTCCTCACCGGAAACGGGTGGCCGCCGGAGTGCGACCTTGGGCCTCATGCTAGGAGCCTGAACGATCAATATCGCCATCCGGTGTGGCGTCTGCCCTGCGTGTCAGCGACCAGTTCGACGTACGGGACCATGGTGAGCAAGGGCGGCTCCCATGGCTCGGGTACGGCGAACAGCCCCGTTCTGTACGTGTCCTGCGTGTAAGGGGAAGTTGGCGGGCCTGCGGCTCTCCGCGGGCCCGCCACTCGCTTGGGTTTCCACCTCGGCCGCGGTGATCTGCACGCGGATGGTGGACCACTGCATGTAGCCCCACTGCAGGTACCCCAGCTTGGCCATGGACCCGGTGCCCGCACCGTCGGAGGGCAGGTCGATGGTGTCGGGCAGGGCCCGGCTGTCGAGGAGCTTGTCCAGCGCGCCCTGGTCGTAGCCGGTGCCGTCGAGGTCGGGTAGTTCCTCGAGGATGTCGGCCAACAGTTCGCTGTCGTAGCCGGCGAGGTCGGAGGTGCGGTTGTCGACGACGACGATGCGGGTTGTGTCCTCGTCGGAGACGTCCACCCACGTGGCGGCGATCCGTTCCCAGCCGAGCTGCTTGGCGGCGGCCCCAGGTGTGGTTACCGGCGAGGATCTCGTTGGGGCGGCTGGTGTGGGTGCCGCGGTTGACGACGATGGCCTTGTGCTGGCCGTTGACGCGCAGCGATTCGGCGATGGCGTCGACGTCGCCGGTGCGCGGGTTGCGGTGGTAGGCGACCAGGTCGTCGATCGGCACTGCCAGCGGCAGCAGCGACTCGGGGATGCGGGCGGGCGCAGCACTCACAGCAGGAGCCCTTCGTGTAGGAGCGCTCCCCCGCGCCCTACGCCCGCCCAGATTAGAGGATCACGCGCTCAGCAGCTCCAGCTGAGCCTGCGGTTCGTCGTCGGCGGGCGGCTTGCGGGCGGCGCGCAGCAGGTCCCGAGCCCGCGTCTCGCCCTTGCCGATGTCCACCGACCACTGAGGTGCTGCCAGCTTGGGCCTGCCGGTCAACGCCTCGCGGGGCAGGGCGACGCGCTCCTCTTCGGTGCTGCAGCCGGTCCTCATCCGCATGCAGGTTCACATGCCAGGGGCAAGGCTCCGCCCCTGTTTCGATGGCGCATCGCGCGAACTGTATTTGTGCGCTACCGCTCGGGATGCTCATTTGGGGGCTTGTCCTGATGGGGTGTCAGCTGCGGTGAACGGCCGGTCAGGGATCTTCTTTGGCCGATTGTTCGGTTCAGGAGTCCTGGTCGGGGTCGGTCTGTCCTTGACCGGCAGTTTCAGGTGAAGCTTGTATCCGCCGGCGGCTGTGGATCCGGCGGCGATGGTGCCGCCGAGGAGTTCGGCGCGTTGGCGCAGGCCGACGAGGCCGTGGTGGGCGCTGGGCAGGGGCAGCGCGGGTCGGGTGGGGGCAGTGTTGATGACGGTGGCGTGGATGGCGCCTTCCCGGTAATCAATGCATACCCTCGCCGTGGCGCCGGGGGCGTGTTTGCGGACGTTGGTAAGGGCTTCCTGGACGGTGCGGTAGACGGCGCGTTGGACGGTGGGCGGAAGGTCTTCGGGCAGGTGCGTCTCCAGTTCCGCTTCGATGCCGCTGCTGCCGACCAGTCGCTGCAGGTCGGCGAGGGACGGCTGGGGGGTGAGCTCCGTGGGGCGGCTGTCGGAGGCGCGCAGCACGCTGACCATGTGTCGCAGTTCGTCAAGGGTCTGCACGCTGAGCTGGCGGATCGTGGCCGCTGCCTTTTTGGTCTCGGCGTCATGGCTGCCCACCTGGAGTACCCCGGCCTGCACGGCGATGAGGCTGACCTGGTGGGAGACCACGTCGTGCATCTCCCGGGCAAGTTGTGCGCGCTCCTTCGCCAGGACGCTTTGGGCGATGAGCAGGCGTTCGTGCTCGCGGGCCTCGAAGATCTCGGCGAGCCGCAGGGCCAGTTCGCGCCGGGCGTGTACGAGCTGGCCCAGGAAGACAGGAGCTGCCGAGGTGGCCAGGGTGTAGGTGAGGTGGACCAGGTGATGGGTCTGAGCGAGTTCGGAGGCCTTCAGGGACGACCATGGCCAGGGCAGGAAGTCGGTGATCGCGTAGGCCAGGGCGCAGCCGGCCAGCAGGGTGCGGTGGCGGCTTAGCGAGGAGAGCGTGTACAGCGCGGCCATGGTGGCGAACACCGCGTCGGTGACCATGGCGGTGGGAAGCGTGAGCACGAAGGTCGTCAGGGGCAGGCGGCGACGCAGCACGAGGGCGAACGCGGCGAGCAGCGCGCAGGCCATGGCCGCGTGCTCCTCGACTTCGATGTGGGCCCATGCGTCCGCCAGTGACGCCGCGACGAGGGCGGCGTCCAGTAGCGGAGCTGGCGGGTGTCGGAGGTTCATCGGGTGTCCCCGTCCTGCGGTGGCGTGAGGAGGCCCGCGCGTTCGGCGATCAGGGCCGCCTGGACGCGGCTGGTGACCCGCAGTTTGCTGAAAACGGCGCTGACATGGCCTTTGACGGTGCCGGTGCTCAGGTGCATCCGTTCGCCGATGCCGGTGTTGGCGAGTCCTTCGGCCATGAGGACGAGGACGGCACGCTCGCGCTCGGTCAGCCCGGAGGCAAGGCGGACGGCGGAGGGCTCGCGCGCGCCCTTGTCGAGGTAGCCGTCCACCACTGTGCGCGTGACCGCCGACGACAAGACGGTTCCGCCGTCGGCCAGGGTTCGCACAAGGTAGGGAAGGTGCTCGGGGTCAGTGTCCTTGAGCAGAAATCCGGCGGCACCCGAGCGCAACGCGGTTGCCACGTATTCGTCGGTGTCGAACGTGGTAAGCATGGCCACCACCGGAGGGTCCGGTATGCGCCGGAGGTCGGCCAGAATGGTCAGCCCGTCCACGTCCGGCATCCGGATGTCCAGCAGGACGACATCAGGGTGCAACTCCCGCACCGTCCCGACGGCCTGACCGCCGGGGACCGCCGCCACGACCTCGATATCGTCCACCGTGTTGAGAATGTACGTGAAACCCATGCGGATCAGGGCTTCGTCGTCGACCACCAGTACCCGGATCACGTGCGCTCCGCTCGTCGCATGCCCGCCGTTCCATCCATACTCCATTGGGAGCCGTCCGCCGGCGGGCCGGCTGCGTTTCGCGCCAGTTGGCCGTGCGGCTCCAGCCGGTCGGCGGGGGAGACTTCGGCCGGTCGGCGGGGTGCCTTCGGAAACCCGTCGGGGTGGCTCGGACCGGTTATCGGTCAACCCTGAAGGCATGACGCAGATTGCATCGTCGGCCGTGCCGACACGGGTGCCACACCAACTCGAGACGGACCGCTCGTCCGTCCCAGCCGCCACGCCGTCCACGGGCCGGCTGATCGGTATAGACCTGGCCCGCGGGCTCGCGGTCTTCGGCATGTACTCCGCTCACGTCGGCCCCGACGTGACGGTGGGCGGGCCGGTGGGGTTCTTACTGGAGATGGCGCGGGGCCGCTCGTCCGCCCTCTTCGCGCTGCTCGCCGGCTTCTCGCTCGTCGTCATCACCGGCCGTCCGCACCCACGGACGGGGCGCTCCGGCCGTCAGGCGGTGGTCAGGATCGTGATCCGCGCCGTCGTCCTGCTGGCGCTCGGCTACGCCCTGACCGCCCTGGACACCCAAGTCGACGTGATCCTCAGCTTCTACGGGCTGCTCTTCCTCGCCGTCCTCCCGATGTACCGGCTGCGGGCAAGGACCCTCGCACTCATCGCCGCCGCGGGTGCGCTGATCCTGCCCCAAGTCTTGTACGTGATAAGGAAGTCGATCGAGGAAGGGAACTGGGCGGACGCCATCGCCGCCCGGGACCCTCTGGCCCGGATCAGCGGCACGGACGGCATCATCGAACTGCTGTTCACCGGGGAATATCCGGTCCTCACCTGGACGCCGTTCCTGATCGCAGGTATGGCGGTGGCGCGACTCGACCTCACTCGAGCCGGCATCCGATTCCGGCTGGTCCTCACCGGCGGGGCGCTCGCCCTGGTCGGCTACGGAGGCTCCTGGCTGGCCCTACGCCTGGTCCCACACACGCTTTCCGCCGTCGCGGCCGCTACGGGTGGCAGTTCGGTGTCGTCTGCGTGGTGGTCCGACACCGTCGGCGAACCCGAGGACGGCACCCCGCTCGCCTGGCTGCTGGTGGCCGCACCACACAGCCAGACGACCTTCTCCATCCTCGGCAACACGGGCGTCGCCCTCGTGGCGGTGGCCGTGTGCCTCACCGTCGCCGACCGAATGCCGCGCCTCACACGCCTGGCCACACCCGTTGCAGCGGTCGGCATGACGGCGCTGACCGTCTACGTCCTGCACATCGTCGCCCTTTGGTTCTTCACCGATGTGTGGCACGTGGCCGTGATCGAGGACACGACCATGTCCGCTTTGCCGGTGCTGCTGGGCTTCATCGCTGCCGCCGCACTCCTGGCGACTGTGTGGACCCGTGTGTTCCGGCGTGGCCCTCTGGAGTACCTGCTCTACA
This sequence comes from Streptomyces sp. NPDC093064, assembly GCF_044754605.1. Classification (NCBI taxonomy): domain Bacteria; kingdom Bacillati; phylum Actinomycetota; class Actinomycetes; order Kitasatosporales; family Streptomycetaceae; genus Streptomyces; species Streptomyces sp. NPDC093064. The sequence goes on along the minus strand of NZ_JBIVPK010000077.1, from coordinate 14,114 downwards.
TCGCCACCCGGCCCGCGCGGCACATCAAGTAGACGGCGGCGCCCACCTGGGGGCGCGGGTACCTCAGCCCGACAGGGCCTCCGCGAACTGACGCACAGCGTTCGCCGGTAAATCCCCGCACTGCAGCGCACCATGGCGAGAAGCGGGCGGTAGTGACAGTCGATCGGCCGACCCCTCATGATGGGTGGGCCATGGCGACTTCGACCTTTGTGTCCCGCCTGCGCCGTTCCGGCAGCGGGCCGGACTCGGTGCGGATCGCGACCGCCCGCGCGGCCGTCTACTCGGTCACGAGCACGGTGCTCGCGGTCGTGGGACACCACGTGGTGTTCGACGTGTCGCCGTCGTGGGCCGCCCGCGGCCTCCTGGCCGGGCTTCTCTTCGCTGTCGCCCTGCCGGGTGCGGCTCAGCCGAGCCGTCGCTCAGGCCAGCTGGTTCATGCGGCCGGCGCGCAGGTTGCGGGCGTCTGCTTGTTCACCACGCATACCGAGCCCGCCTACGGGCGGATGTCCGCCGCCTGGCCAATGGTGGTCGCTCACGTCGCCATGACCGTGCTGCTCGCCTACCTGCTGCACGGGGCCCAGAACGGCCGTCTGGCCCTGTTCCGTAGTGCAGCTGCCGAACTGCGCTCGTTGTGTGTCTGGCTGGGGAGCCTGCTGTTCCCTCGCCTTGGTGCCGAGATCCCCTCCGTCGCGCCTGTGGCCGTGCCGCTGTTCTGCGGGGCCGCCCGGGCCTCTCCGCGGCAACTCATACTCGCGGACTGCGTCGTGCGCCGAGGTCCCCCTCTCGGCGTGCCGTTCGTCGCTGTCTGACAAGTGCATGAACCGGCACTACGTGCCGTCGCGGCGAGCGCCTGCTCATCCGTGCACGTAAGCGCTGCGTACGCCCACATCACTTCACCGGTGCCCCGATCGGGGCTGCCGCAAGGGGGAAAATGTCCACGACTGTTGTCGTGATCGGAGCGGGCCCGTACGGCCTGTCCACCGCCGCGCACCTCAAGGCACGCGGCCTGCACGTGAGGGTCTTCGGCTCGCCGATGGCGAGCTGGGCCGAGAACATGCCCGCGGGCATGCTGCTGAAGTCACCACCGAGCGCGTCGGTGCTGTCCGCGCCCAAGGCCGGGTTCAAGCTCGACGACTACTGCCGCCAGACGGGGGACACCCGGCTGACCGGGCACGACCCGGTACCGGTTGAGATGTTCGTACGGTACGGGCGTTGGTTCGCCGAGCAGTTGGTGCCCGAGGTGGAGGACACCCGTGTCCTCGGCGTCGACCGGCAGCACGACGGCTTTCACCTCAAGCTGGCCTCCGGGGAGGAGCTGCGGGCCCAGGCTGTCGCGGTGGCAAGCGGTATGGATGGCTTCGCGTACGTCCCTGAGCCTCTTGCCGCCCTCGTGCCGGACGGGCTCGTCTCGCACAGCTCCCAGCACGCTGACCTTACGAAGTTCGCCGGGCAGGACGTGGTCGTGGTCGGTGCCGGCCAGTCGGCCCAGGAGAGCGCGGCGCTGCTGCGCGAGGCCGGCGCGCGCGTTCAGCTCCTGGCCCGTACAGACCGGTTGGTGTTCGGTGCGGCGCCGACGCCTCCGCCGCACTGGCAGCCGGACACCCCGCTGGGCCGGTCCTGGGGGCTCTACGCGGTCGTCCACCAGGCGGCAGCCTTCGGCTTCCTGCCTGCGCAGACCCGGCTGCGTCTGGTGAAGCGGGTGCTGGGACCGTTCGGATCATGGTGGCTCAGGCCCCGTCTGGACGGGGTCGTACCCGTGCGGCTCGGACAGCGCATTACCGGGGCCTGGCGGCACGGCGACGGTATCCGCCTCGCGACCCGTGACGCCCATGGGCGTACGGACACGGTCGAGACCGGGCACGTCCTGGCCGCCACCGGCTACCAGGTCCGGCTGGACGCGCTGGACTTCATCGCCCCTGAAGTGCGGTCCGAGCTGGCCCGTACAGGCGGGTTCCCGGCTCTGGACGCCGGGTTCCAGTCGTCCGTACCGGGCCTGTACTTCACCGGTATCAAGGCCGCGGCCACCTTTGGACCGCTGATGAGGTTCACCTGCGGGACGGAGTTCGCGGCGCCGAGGTTGGCCGTGTCGCTGTCAGCCAGCACTCGACGCTAAGTTCACCGTGCGGCGACCCGGGGGACGTCTGAGCCCCCGGGCCGTCCGCCGGTCACCCATTCGGTGGTTCCAGCGCCCGGCTCGGCCCGTGAGCTGCACACACGTCAAAGGCGGCACGTCCAAGTGCCAGAAGGCTACAGGGCGCTGTCAGCGAACGCAGGACAGCAGCCCGGGCCACCGTCGGAACGGTGACGACGAGCGGTCGGCCCGTGTCGCCCGGAAGGTCATCCAGCCACTCGGCGATGCGCTGGCGCAGGTCGACGACGGATTCGCCGCCGTGCGGAGGGGGCGATGCGGCCGCCGTGCGGTAGCACAATGCAATCGATTGAATACTCTGTGTATGTGATCGGTGTGCGGTTGCAGACACGGCTCCCAGGACGGGTGGGCCGCATCGGCCTGCTCCTGGGGCTCGTCCTACTGGTCACCGCTCATCTGGCGGGCACCGTCCACGCCTCCTCTTTCGGCGGGCCCCACCTGAATGTCGCGGTCGTCGACTGCTCTCAGCTCGAGACAGACGACGCCGATCACGGGTCCAACCCGGCTCCCGGGCACGACCACAAGGCCGACGGCCATATCGATCACGCGGCGGACCGGCCCCGTGACACCGTTGGCGACACGGTCATCGGACCAGGGCCGGACGTAGCAGTGCCGGACACGGCACGGGCCGAGGCAGCGCACGCTGCCTGGGCCCAACTGCCTGACGTCCCCCCGGTGCCGGACGGCCGCGCCACCCTCGCGCTCCACTGCGTCCTGCGTCAGTAGGCCTCGCCCGCACGCCCCGACCTCGCACGAACTCCGTGGCCGAGGCGTGCCCGCGCGCCCATGATCCGCGACGAGCGCACCCGCCCGCACAGGGCGCGGTGCGAAGGAGCCGTACGCACATGCACCTTTCCCTGCTCGAACCCCTCGGGGCGCATGCCCCGCTCCCTGTGATCGCCCGTCGACCCGCCCAGCTCGTGGGCAACACCCCCGTCCTGCGGATCGACGAACCCTTCGCCCCACCCGGCCGGGGCTTTTACGCCAAGCTGGAAGGCGCCAACCCCGGCGGCATCAAGGACCGCCCCGGCCTACACATGGTCGCTGAAGCACGGCGGCGCGGTGATCTCGCGCCGTGCGCCCCGATCGTCGAGTCCTCCAGCGGCACTCTCGGCCTGGGGCTCGCCCTGGCCGGGCTGACGTACGGTCACCCCGTCACCGTCGTCACCGACCCCGGTATGGAACCCTCCGTGGTCCGTCTCCTCACCGCCCTCGGCGCACACGTCGACCAGGTCGCCGCCCCACATCCAGACGGCGGCTGGCAGGAGGCCCGTCGCGAGCGTGTGGCCGAATTGCTGACCCGCACCCCGGGCGCGTACTGCCCGGACCCGTACCACAACCCCGACAACGTGGCCGCCTACCGGCCGCTCGCCGCCGAGCTCATCGCCCAGCTCGGTCGCATCGATGTCCTGGTGGCGGCGGTGGGCACGGGCGGTCACTCGGCCGGTGTCGCGGCCGGACTGCGCGAGTCGCTTCCCGAGCTGAGACTGATCGGGGTGGACGCGGTCGGCTCGACGATCTTCGGGCAGCCTGCCGGGCCGCGGCTCATGCGCGGCCTCGGCTCCAGCATCCACCCCGAGAACGTCGACTACGACGCGTTCGCCGAGGTCCACTGGGTGGCCCCGGCCGAGGCGGTGTGGGCCTGCCGCCGGCTTGCCCGGCGCCACTACGCGTCCGGCGGCTGGAGCGTCGGCGCCGTCGCGCTCGTCGCCGGATGGGTCGCGCGTACGTCCCCGGCCGGCACCCGGATCGCCGCCATCTTCCCTGACGGCCCGTATCGCTACCTGGAGACCGTCTACAACGACGCCTGGTGCGGCGCGCACCAACTCCTTGGCCAGGAACCGCCGGAGGAACCCGACGAGATCGCCGAGCAGAACGAGTGCGTGGTCACCAGCTGGACCCGGTGCAGCCAGGTCCGTGACCCGCTGGGCCGTCACGTGGCGAAGGCGGGCGTCCGATGAGGGGCCAGTGGGTCCCGGTGGCCTCGTTCGACCGGCCGGCTCGACTGTTGATGGCGAACCAGTTCGCCATCAACCTCGGCTTCTACATGCTCATGCCTTACCTGGCCGACCACCTCGCCCATGGACTCGGGTTGGCGGCCTGGACGGTGGGCCTGGTGCTCGGTGTCCGGAACCTCTCTCAGCAGGGCATGTTCCTGATCGGCGGCACTCTCGCCGACCGCTACGGCTACAAGCCCATGATCCTTACGGGTTGCGTGATGCGCACGGTCGCCTTCGGGCTGCTGGCGGTGGCCAGTTCCCTGCCCGCACTGATCGGCGCCTCGGCGCTGACAGGGCTGGCCGGGGCGCTGTTCAATCCAGCCGTCCGCGCCTACCTTGCCGCCGATGCGGGCGAAGAGCGGCGCGTGGAAGCCTTCGCCGCCTTCAATGTCTTCTACCAGGCGGGTATCCTCGTCGGACCACTCGCCGGGCTCGCCCTGCTGGCCTGGGACTTCAGCGCGGTGTGCTCGGTCGCGGCGCTCATCTTTGGTGCTCTCGCCGTGCTCCAAGCCCGTGCGCTGCCCACACGGCCCCCGGCCGACCGCGGCGCCGAACCCGCCTGGCGGGCGGTCGCCGCCGACTGGCGCACCGTCGTCGCCAACCGGCCCTTTCTGCTCTTCGCTGCCGCGATGACCGGCTCGTACGTCCTGGCCTTCCAGGTCTACCTAGCCCTGCCGCTGAGGGCTCGCGACCTCTTCGGTGAGCAGACCGGGTTGGTCACCGGCGCGGTCTTCGCAGTCTCCGCGCTGGCCGCACTGTCGGGGCAGCTGAAGCTGACCGCGTGGGCCAAGCGGGCCCTGGCCGGACCGAAGGCGATTGCGTACGGCCTCATCGTGATGGGGGCGGCGTTCGTACCGTTGCTTCCCGGCCCGTATTCAGGAGCTCTCGGCCTCACGGCGAGCGTCCTCGCACTCGTCCTGTGCGCCGCCCTGCTGGCCTGGGGCGGGGCCCTGCTCTACCCCTTCGAGATGGACACCGTCGTCCGGCTCTCCGGTGACCGGCTCGTCGCGACGTACTACGGCGCCTACAACACCGCCTCCGGCATCGCGATCTCGCTGGGCAACCTCGCCGTCGGCGCCCTGTTCGACACCGGGATCCGGTGGCTGCCGTGGGCGGCGCTGGCCGCCACCGGGTTCGCCTGTGCAGGGCTCGTCACGCGACTGCACCGTGGCGGGTACCTGGCTCCGAGGCCGGTTCCCGTACCGGGGTGAGGTGACGCATCGGGGCCGGGCCGCGTGTGCCCGGCCCCGCGTGCTCAGCCGGTCGCAGAGGCCGGAAAGTCGCGCAGCCCCAGCCGCAGGTGCTCGACGTGGTAGAGGGCCTGCTCCAGTAGTTCGGCGACGTGGTTGTCGTAGAGCGCGTAGATGACCGAGCGGCCCTGGCGCTCGCCGCTGACCAGGCCGAGATTGCGCAGCAGGCGCAACTGGTGGGAGCAGGCGGACTGTTCCATGCCGACGGCGTCGGCCAGCTCGGTGGCCGCGCACGGCCCCTCCTGCAGGCGGGCCAGGATCCGCAGCCGGGAGGGCGTGGCCAGCGCCTGGAGCGTGGCGGCCACGTCGGCGGCGCCCACGGTCTCGAGGCGCTCGCGCGCGGTGGCGGTGGTCGTGGTGTCAGCTCCGTGGCCCATGGCCTTCATCCTACGGACATGAACGCATGAATGTGTCTTCATGTGTTCCTGTATGGTGGAGGGGTGGCATCGGCCTCCTCCGGCTGCCGCCCCCTTCGTCATGCCATCGTGAAGGACCCCGTCTCCCATGACCTCCACCCTCACCGCACCCGTCGCGGACCGGGCCGCGCCCTCACGCGAAGGCGCCGCGCCTCGGCGCCGTACCCGGGTCTTCGCTCTCCCCGAGGCACGGTGGGCCGCCGCCGCCACCGTCTTCTTCCTGATCGCGCTACCGCTGCAGCTGACCGGTGCTCCGGCCTGGGCCTGGGGTCCGCTGTACGCGCTGTCGTACGCGGTCGGCGGCTGGGAACCGGGCTGGGCGGGCCTGCAGGCGCTGAAGGAGAAGACCCTCGACGTCGATCTGCTGATGATCGTCGCCGCGCTCGGGGCGGCGGCGATCGGCCAGGTCATGGACGGCGCCCTGCTCATCGTCATCTTCGCCACCTCGGGCGCGCTGGAGGCGCTCGCCACCGCCCGTACGGCCGACTCCGTACGAGGACTGCTGGACCTGGCACCCGCCAAGAGCACCCGCATCGACGCCGGCGGAAACGAAGCAATCGTTCCCGTCGAGGAACTCGCCGTCGGGGACACCATCCTCGTACGGCCCGGCGAGCGCGTCGGCGCGGACGGCCGCGTCCTGGACGGGGCCAGTGACGTCGACCAGGCAACGATCACCGGCGAGCCGCTGCCCGTTGCCAAGGAAGTGGGTGACGAGGTCTTCGCCGGCACCCTCAACGGCACCGGCGCCCTGCGCGTACGGGTCGAGCGGGACGCCTCCGACACGGTGATCGCCCGGATCGTACGCATGGTGGAGGAAGCGGCCGAGACGAAGGCGCCCACCCAGCTCTTCATCGAGAAGGTCGAACAGCGCTACTCGCTGGGCATGGTGGCGGCGACCCTCGCCGTCTTCCTCATCCCGCTCGCCTTCGGCACGGGCCTGGCTGACTCGCTGCTGCGCGCCATGACCTTCATGATCGTGGCGTCGCCCTGCGCGGTCGTCCTGGCCACCATGCCGCCCTTGCTGTCCGCGATCGCCAACGCCGGACGACATGGTGTGCTCGTGAAGTCCGCCGTGGTCATGGAGCGGCTGGGGCAGGTCGACGCGGTCGCGCTCGACAAGACCGGCACGCTCACTGAAGGCACCCCGCGGGTCACGGATGTCCGTCCGCTCGCTGGAACAGGGCTGGACGAGAAGGGGCTGCTGATTCTCGCGGCGGCGGCCGAGCACCCGAGCGAGCACCCGCTGGCCCGGGCAGTCGTGGGCGCGGCACGCGAGCGCGGTCTGTCGCTGCCGGTGGCGGAGGACTTCGACTCCGTCCCGGGAGTCGGCGTGACCGCGTCCGTCGACAGGCGCGAGGTGGCAGTCGGCGCACCAGCGCGACTGCTGGACAGAGCCTCGGACGCAGGGCCCGCGCGGGCGGCGGTCGTCGCGGGCGAGTTGGAGGACGGCGGCCGGACCGCTGTCCTGGTCACAGTGGACGGCGCCCCCGTCGGACTGCTCGGCATCTCCGACCGGCTGCGCGCCGACGCTTCCGCGACCGTGGCCTCACTCACGTCCCTCACCGAGGCCGCGCCCGTGCTGCTGACCGGTGACAATCCCCGTGCCGCAGCCCGTCTGGCGGCCGAGGTCGGCATCGACGACGTACGGGCCGGGCTGCTGCCGCAGCACAAGGTCGACGCTGTCAAGGAACTGGAGCACGCGGGCCGCAAGGTGATGGTCGTCGGCGACGGCGTGAATGACGCCCCCGCCCTGGCCGCTGCCCACACCGGCGTCGCCATGGGCCGGGCAGGCTCCGACCTCACACTGGAGACCGCCGACGCGGTGATCGTCCGCGACGAGCTTCGCACGGTCCCCGCCGTGATCGCGCTGTCCCGGCGGGCCCGAAAGCTGGTCGTGCAGAACCTGGTCATCGCGGGCGTCTTCATCGCCTGCCTGGTCGCCTGGGACCTGATCGGCACCCTGCCGCTGCCGCTCGGTGTCGCCGGGCACGAGGGGTCCACGGTCATCGTCGGCCTCAACGGGCTGCGGCTCCTGCGCGAGGTGGCGTGGAAGCGGGCCGCCGCGTGAGCCGACGCAGGGCTCCCGCACAGGCGGAGCCCCGGTGCATGGTCACCGTGTGCCGGGGCTGCTGCTGCGGCACGGCCAAGATCCCCGGAGTCGACCACGCCGCCCAACTCGCCACCCTCAAGACCGAACTGGGGTCGGTCGCCCGAGTCCGGGCGGTGAACTGCCTCGACGCCTGCGAGCAGGCCAATGTCATCGTCGTACAGCCCTCGACGGCCGGACGGGCCGCGGGCGGGCGACCGGTCTGGCTCGGGCTGGTCAACGATCCCGACGCGACGGCCGACATCGCGGCCTGGGTACGCGCCGGAGGACCGGGCCTCGCCGAGCCGCCCGAGATCCTCGATCTGTACGCGATCGGGCCGTCGCGCCGAGTGCGCCGGGCCATCGAGGACTGAGCGCGCTCGGCCGACGCGTTCTCTCAGCCAGCGTGCAGCGCATCGACCAGGTAGTCGTGGCTGTGCCGCCAGCCGTTCGTCACCCGTACGGCGCCCACGAGGTGGGGGTGATCGTCGTACAGACCGTTGTGCTCGTGCTCGACGACCACCCCCTCCTTCGACGACCACAGACGCTGCGCCAGAAGTCCGGCCGCCAGAGCGATCGCGCCCAGCGTAACCACCGCCGATTGCAGGCCCGTTGCCGCGCCCAGCCAGCCGGCCAGCGGGTACGTCAGCAGCCAGCAACTGTGCGAGAGAGAGAACTGGGCGGCGAACGCCGACGTACGCTCCTGCGGTGGCGCGGAGCGGCGGATCAGCCGCCCGCTCGGGGTGAGCACCATCGAGCGCGCGGCGCCGAAGGCGGCCCAGGTCAGCAACAGTGCAGGCCAGCGCCAACCGCCACTCCCAGTCGGCGTGATGGCGCCGAGCGCGGCGAAGACCAGCGTGAGCAGCAGAGCCCCGCGCAACATCACCACGCGGTCGGAGACGCGGTCGAGAACACGGGGCAGTAGCAGCGTCACGAACATCGAACCGCCGCCGTACGCGGCGAGCGCCAGCGACACGTCCGCCGCGCTCCAGCCCAACTGGTCGCGGACATAAGAGCTCGCGCGGATGGGAGTGGGGTCATGGTCGGCGGTTCGGGCGTTCGTCCCAGCGGTGGGTGGTTCATGCCCGTCGGATCAGGTTACGCACGGTGATGATCGTGTCGGCGAGGTCGAAGAAGGCGTTGATGACGATTGCGCGGCGTTCGTAGCAGCGGGCGAGTCGGTGGAAGGCTTTCTGCCAGGCGTGCGTGCGTTCGACGTGCCAACGCTGGCTGGCCTGGATCGGTGCTTTCTCACCTATGTGCGCGATGCGGCCGCGGAGACCGCGTTCGCTGAGCAGAGCGCGGGTCTTGTCCCAGTCGTAACCAGCGTCCAGGTGCACGTGATGTCGTCGGGCAACGTTGGATCAGGCAGATGCCCCCAGCCCGTTCGCTGTCGGCACCAAGGCGGCAACCAGGCGGCGGACGAGCCGTGCGTTTTCTCCTGGCTGGAGACTGCCGTGCATCAGCAGGTGGTGGACGGTTCCCGCCAGGGCGAGCGCGAGCATCGCGCCGTCGGCGTCGGTAGGGATTCGTCCGAGGCGCTGCTCGTCCTCCACGTAGCTGGCCATGGCTTCCTCGACGGCGCCGGGGCCGGGGGCACCGGCGGCCCATGCCCGGCGTACCCGCTCAGCTACCGCGTGCCGGGAGATCGCCGCTGCCGCGATCGCCGGACCGTTCGCGCCCAGCAGCGTGAGGGCCGTGCTGATCAGGTTTTCCCGCACGTCGCCCTCCCCCGCACGCTCCGGCAAGGACCGGACCTCGGCGGCGATCCGCTCGAAGCGGTCCAGGACGAGTTGCGCCACGAAGTCGTCCAGGTCGGCGAAGTGGTTGTACAGCAGCCCCTTGGCGCAGCCCGCCTCCTCAGTGACGGCCCGGTTGGTGAGCCCGGCCGTTCCCTCGCGGGCGAGCACCCGCTCGGCCGCGGTGAACAGCCGCTCACGGACGTCGGGGGTCGCTACACCACGCGGTGACATCGGGTCCTCCAGGTCAAGCCTTGCCGGTATGGGCGTCTGCCCATACCTTGGTATGGGCAGACGCCCATACTAACTCTCCGACGGGAGCGATCCGATGCACGAGCTCGTCAACACCGCACAGTTCGAAGCCTGGAACGGCGACGAAGGCCGGCACTGGAGCGATCACCACGATCGCTGGAACGCGATCAACCAGGGCTTCAATCAACCTCTGCTCGAAGCCGCCGGGATCGGCCCCGTGGACCGGGTGCTTGACATCGGCTGCGGCGCGGGCCAGACCACCCGGCTCGCCGCCAAGGCTGCCTTCCGTGGCATGGTTCTCGGCCTCGACATCTCCGGGCCGATGCTCACCAGAGCACGCGCCCAGGCCGCCGAGGAGGGCCTGGACCGGATCACCTTCGAGCAGGGCGACGCCCAGATCCATCCTCTGCCAACATCCGCGTTCGACGTCGCCATCAGCCGGTTCGGGGTCATGTTCTTCGACGACCCGGTCGCCGCGTTCAGCAACATCGGCCGGGCCCTCCGCCTCGGCGGCCGACTCGCCTTCGTCTGCATGGCCGACCCGACCCGCAGCGAGTGGGTGCCCATGTTCGGTACGGCACGCGCCTATCTGCCCCTGCCCGCTGAGGAGCCTGCCACCGCGGACGGGCCAGGGATGTTCTCGCTCGCCGACCCCTCTGTCATCCACCGGATCCTGGACGCGGCCGGCTTCGACAAGGTGCGCACCGAGCCCGTCGAGACCGTCAGCGACTTCGGACGCGACGCCCACGACGCAGCCGATCACCTGCTCGGATCAGGCCCCGGCCGGCACCTGGTCAAGCTGCTCGACTCCGCGAGCAGCGTCGACAGCGCGGACCGACCGAGCAGCACCGACAGCGTTCGAGCTGCGTTCACCGTCGCTCTTGCCGCCCACGAGCAGCCCGCAGGCGTCCACCTCCGCACCTCCGCCTGGCTCGTAACAGCGACGCGACGTTGAACCCCGCCGTCGTCAGGTTGAGGAGGAGCAGGGCACACAGTTGCGGGGTAGCGAAGAAGAGGCGGGTGCCGCGGTGGCCTTCGCGTAGACGGTGTTGGTATGTGGTGCAGCGTCGGCGGCCGGAGTGATCCGGCCGCCCCCGGAACCGGATCAGACTGGAATGTGTACGGAGACCTCGGAACCGATGCGATCAGCCACCATCTGCCGGAAGTGCGCGCACTGGGTGAAGTCTTCATGATCGCAGCCCAGGGCGCACTCGATCAGCTCGAGCGAGTACTGGGCGGCGGCGATGCGGGAGCGCAAGGCCGCTGCCTCCTCCTGTAGGAGGTCGCGCCGCTTCGCGGGGTCGGCCGTGGCGGCCAGGGAGCCGATGGTGTCGAGGGACAGTCCGGCTTCCTTGGCGCGGAGGATGACGGCGACGCGGGTGAGGTGGCCAACGTGGTAGCCACGTCGGCCGGCAGAGTCGCGGTCGGGAGCGAGCAGGCCCATCGCCTCCCAGTGCCGCAGGACGTGCGTGGCCAGACCGAAGCGCTCCGCGACGGGGCCGATGCTCATCGCCGTGTCCTGACCGGCGGCCGCCACCCTGTTCTCCCTTGACTTCATGCTGACATTAAGTCGCAGCCTGGCGCTCATGACCATGGAAACGGAACAGACGCCGCATCAGACGGATAACCTCATCGCGCTGCTTGAAGGCGGCGAGGATCTCGCGGTAGCCGGGCGGCAGCGGCTCGGGCGGTGGTGCGCCGTCCTCGGTGGCCAGCTCCAGCACGGTCTCGCGGACCAGCTGCTGCCGAGCTTCGATCTTTTCCAGGAGTTCAGCAGAGCGCGGCAGATCGATGTGCAGTACATGGCCGGAGCGGCAGAGCCGTCGGACTCGCCGATCATCCGTAGTGTTGACGACTACTTGAACACTCAGGTCGATCCTGAGTTCCTCGAGGCGTTCCGGGACACCTCCGAGTCGAGTTGCGAGTCGGTTTTCTGACGGATCGATCACTCCCACCTGGAGTCGGCCCTCACGGCGTTCGCCCCGCACGTGCGTCTCTTCGCCTCCGAGGCCGCGACCCGGCGTCGGTAAAGGCATGTGGGAGGGCACGGTGCGTCCGGCACGGGCCAAGGGTTGCGTCCAGGGAAGTGCTGTACGGGTTCCCACCTGATCCGGGCGTTTGCCCTGGCGTCGGAGTGAGTGTCCGTGCCTGCCTCCATCTCCCCTGAGCTAACCGGCTGAGAAGCCTCCCAAGCCGCCCGCCAGAGAGGACTGACCAGATGAGAAGACCATGGCAGAGGGACGGCCGATCGAACTCGGGGGAGAGTGAACCCCCAAGCTACATAGGGGTCATTTGCTCCGTTGTATCCATGACGATTATCGGGGTCCTTTTTGGGCGTGGACTCCCGGCGTGGGCGCCTGCGGCCCTTGGCGTGCTGATCGGGATCGCATGCCATCTGGCATACCGCTCGCTGAGAAAGAGGAAGGGGAAGTCTGCGAGCTGAAGCGTCCAGGACGCCGTCGGCCCAGCCTGGGTTGCGGCCGGCAGCCCTCGATAGCGGCAGTGGGCGCTAACGTCAGCGACCCTGATAGCGGCTGAGACCGTTGGTGACCAGCACGTCAGTGGATAGCGGCTGGTCTCCGCAGGGTGCCAGCCTGGTCCGTTTCAAGCGATGTTGAGGGGCCCGCTTCACCGCCGTCGAGTGCCCCGCTGGCGAGCCGTGCCCCGCCACGGTGGCCGTCCGCTCCCGCACTGAGGTTCGGTAGGATCCCGTGGATCTTCGTACCGGGGAGGGATCATGGCCGAGGGGCGCAGGGCCGAAGGCACCGACAATAGCGCGGAAACCTCCGACGATGTCGTGGACGAGCAGACCGCGGTTCAGCTGGTGTACCGGCCCGAGTCTGCCGACACTCGGGCTGGTCTGCGGGTCCGCGAGCGGATCAAGCGGACGGGGCTGCTGCTGCGGAGCGTGTTCCTCGCACTGTGGGTGGGGCAGTGGCTGGTCTCCGCCGTGGGCCGTGGGCGTATCGACGCGGTCTCGACCGTTCTGTTCTTGTTCGTTGTCCTGGTGGTGTGGGGGTACCCACGGCTACAGGCCGCTCACGTGCAGCGGCTCATCGGTTGGCAGGGCGAGTACCGCGTCTCCGTGTCTGCGGCCGGGATCACCTGCCGCAGCGACCACAGCACGTTGGTCAGAAGTGGTCCGTCTTCCAGGGCTACCGGGAGACGGCCGGCCACTTCGTCCTGCTCAGCCGGGACCCCAACATCATGTACCTCGGTGTCCTGCCCAAGCGGGGCGTGCATGAGGCCGGGGGCCTCGACCGGCTTCGGGCCATCGTGGACCAGCACACCACTCGCGTGTGACGCACGTCGTCAGGATGTCACGCCGGTAAATGGTGGACGTGACTCCGGAACGCTGCGTACGTCATGCACGAGTCTCTGGTCAGAAGCCTGGCCGATCACGGGCCGAGTGGACTCCAGTTGAACCAGCCTCGGGAAGTGTTGTACGGGTTCGTGGGTTCGTCGCAGGTCTGGGATGTCCAGATCTGCGAGGCGACGGCATCCGCGCGCGCCGCATAACCGTCTGCCAGAACCACCAAGATCAGAACCGCAGACAGCGTTAGCACGGGGAGAACCCGCCAGCGGTGTACACGTGAGACGAACAGTGCTGCCGCGGACAGCACTAGGCCGGCCAGCAGGAGCCACCGGTTCACACTTGCTTCCCGGTCGAGTTCTTTGGACAACTCGACAAGATCACCGCAGAGTATGTATGTCTTCGGTCCGTCGAGCAGTGATAGGCAGCGTTCGAGTACTGCGGCCAGCACGATGAACACCCCAAGCACCGGCAGCAAACTCGGACCTCTCTCCGACTCCGCCACCGACCTGCCCTGCCGCCCAACCCCCATAGCCCCTGCCCTTCGACCACCAGACGGCCCAGAGACGGCCCTGGGCAGTTATTGAGAGCCACAGTAGATCCCCAGGGTGGGCAACGGCTGCTGCCAGGTACTGGCTGGTTCGGTGAGTGCCTCGCGTCTCGCGTGCCATCTCGCGCACCTTGAGCCACCCTGCGTCGGCCGTCAGCGCCTCATACGTCCACCTGGAAGCCTGCTCCGCCCCGCTCATTGCGTCGAGGATCGCGTCAATGCGTGCGAAGCGCGACTCCATGGTCTCGGCGACGGGTGAAAACTGGTTCTGGATCACTTTCCGTGCTGGGGCCACGGAGGGTCACCACAACCGCGATCATGAACGGCCTCACGCCGAGAGGAGGACCCGCTTGCGGAGC
>NZ_JBIVPK010000076.1:0-22182 GCF_044754605.1 Streptomyces sp. NPDC093064 | reverse complement strand
TCGCTACAACACCAGACGAAGGCACTCCCGCCTCGGCCAGATCAGCCCGATCACTTACGAACAGCGATCAACTACGCTGGCCACCGCCGCATAACCACCGGTGTCCACGATCAAGGGTGAAGCCCCGGAACTTCAGCGGTGTAGACCAGAAGCCGCTGGGACTGGTCGATCCGGCCTTCCGCGTCGGCGTCGGCCAGAGCGGCTTGCAGGATGCCGTCCCACGTGCCGTCCGCCGACCAGCGTCTGTGCCGCTCGTACACGGTCTTCCACTTCCGGAACCGCGCAGGCAGGTCCCGCCACGGGATGCCTGTGCGCTCGCGGAAGAGGGTGCCGTTGATCACCTTGCGGTGGCTGGTCCAGCGTCCGCCCGCTGCCCGACCTTGGGCAGATGCGGCTTCAACCGCACCCTGCTCGACGAGTGGGGGCCTACCTGCGGCCCTACGTCAGCAACGACGAGCACACCGCCGCCCTGGCAGACTTCCTGCACAACTACAACCACCACCGCGGCCACACCGCACTCGGCGGCCACCCACCGATCAGCCATGTGAACAACGCTTCAGGTCAATACATCCAGGCGTCAGGTCGCAACGGCGGGCGATCATTGACGGGTGGATGCCCGAGCTGGTTGCGGGGCGTGGCTCGGTGCCGTGATCTGTGGCTGACAGATCGGACCTCTCGCGATGTATTGACGATCTCGCACACCATCCCTACCTTGCATGGCGGGATAGCTCCGATGAATTCTTACTGAGTCCGAGCCCCGGGAGGCGTCATGCCGAGACCGTCCAGAAGAACCGTACTCGCGACCGGCTCCGCGCTCAGCGGAGCGTTACTGGCCGGAGGGCTGCCGACACCGGCTCGGGCGGCGGACGCCCCGGAACACGGGGCCGCACCCGCGACGGGTCCGGGCCGTGTCGACGCCCCCGACGACGCCTGGCGCACGGTGCTCGACGACGCCGATCTCGTCTGGCGCCGCATGCCGAAGACCTGGTACGAGGGGCCATATCTCGGCAACGGTCTGCTCGGCTCAGGGATCTACGTGGAGCCCGGCGCCGCGACAAGGGCCGTCCGCTTCAATGTGCAGCACTCCGAGGTGCAGGACCACCGCCCTGAGTTCGGCTCCCTCTTCGGCCTCGCGCGGCTGCCGATCGGGCACTTCACGCTGGAGCCGGTCGGCACGATCACGGGCCTGGACTGGCGTCTGGGACTGCGCGACGCCGAGCTGACGGGAACGCTGACCACGGACCGCGGCACCCTCGCGCTCCGCGCCTTCGTCCACACCTCCCGCTCGATGCTGGCCGTGGAGGTGACTCCGAGCGAGGGCGAGCGCGACTTCGCCTGGGCGTTCCACCCGGCGAACGCGATCAGTCCGCGCGCCGCCTTCATGCCGCTGCCCGACGGGTACCGAGGTAATCCGCCCGCCGAGGTCGAGGAGCACGACGACGTGTCGGCCGCCGTGCAGCCGTTGCTCGCGGGCGGGCAGCACGTCACCGCCTGGCGCGAGCGCACCCGCGGCGATCGGCGCACTCTGTACGTGCATGTGGCGCACTCGTTCCCCACGTCGACGGCCCGCGATCGCGCACTGCGAGCGGTGCGCGACGTCTCCGTCTTGCCGTACGAGGCGCTGGCCGTCACGCATCGCGCCTGGTGGCACGACTTCTACCGCAAGAGCTTCCTGTCCCTGCCCGATGCCCGCATCCAGCGGTTCTACTGGATCCAGCTCTACAAGGCCGCCTCCGCCGCGCGCCGTGACGCGCCCGTGATGGCGACCTGCGGCCCCTGGCTGGAGTCCACACCCTGGCCCAACACCTGGTGGAACCTGAACGCGCAGCTGGAGTACTGGCTGATCCACGGTTCCAACCATCTGGAACTCGATGCCGTCACACGCGCGTTGAGCGAGTTCCGGGAGAACCTCGCGAAGGAGGTGGCGCCCCCGTACCGCGGCGACTCGCTCGGCATCCCGCGCACCACGGACCCGTCCCTGATCAACGGCGCGGCAAGCACTCTCACCGGCTACGGCGTCGGCATCCCCGGCCGGAACCCGCCCACGCCCGAGGTCGGCAACCTCACCTGGGCCCTGCACAATGTCTGGCTCAGCTACCGCCACACCATGGACGAGTCGATCCTGCGCGATGTCCTCTTTCCCCTTCTGCGCAAGGCGATCAACTACTACCTGCACTTCCTGGAGCCGGGCGCGGACGGCAAACTGCACCTGCCGGCGACGTTCTCACCCGAGTACGGCGGCGACTCCCGCGACTGCAACTACGACCTGATGCTGCTGACCTGGGGCTGCCGGACGCTGCTGGAGTCGGCCGAACTGCTCGGCATCGACGACGAACTGGCCCCGCGCTGGCGCGAGATCCTGGCCAAGCGCGTGCCCTACCCGACGGACTCCAACGGCTTCATGGTCGGTGCCGACATCCCGTTCGCGAAGTCCCACCGTCACTACTCCCACCTGCTCGCCGTCTATCCGCTGTACGAACTCACCGGCCGCACCCCGGACGAGAAGGCCCTGATCGAGAAGTCCCTGGCCCACTGGGTGGGCTTCGAAGGCGCCCTTCAGGGCTACACGTTCACGGGCGCGGCGTCGATGTCAGCCCTCCTCGGCAAAGGCGACGACGCGCTAAGGTACCTGGGCCAGTTGATGAGCCGCTTCATCCAGGCCAACACCATGTACAAGGAGTCGGGCCCGGTCATCGAGACGCCGCTGTCCGCCGCACAGTCCCTGCACGACATGGTGTGCCAGTCCTGGGGCGGCGTGATCCGCGTCTTCCCGGCGCTGCCCGCCGCCTGGCGCGAACTGACCGTGCACGACTTCCGCACCCAGGGCGCGTTCCTGCTGAGCGTGGTCCGGGAGGCCGGGGCGACCCGCTGGGTGCGGCTGGTCAGCGAGGCCGGCGCGCCCTGCGTGGTACGCCATGGGATCGCGGGACCGGTCGACGTCCGGGACGGGCGGGGCAAGCCGCTCGCATACGAGGATGCGGACGACGGGGCGATCCGCATAGCCCTCGGCAAGGGCGAGTCGGCGCTGATCACTGCCCAGGGCGACCGTCCCGAACTGCGGATCGGACCGGTCACGCCGAACGCACCGGCGCCCGGCTGGGGGCTGCCCTCGGCTTGAGCCCCTGGATCCCTCAGATCGTGTGCTCGAGCGCGAGCAGGTGCTGCTTGCGCTCGAGGCCGCCCGCGTATCCGGTGAGCGAGCCGTCGGCGCCGATCCCAGAAGCCAAGCTCGTCGTAGGCCGTACCTGCTGTTCGGGGCGATACTCACCACGCTCATCCCGCGCCCCGTCGTCGTCCAACAGGCCGTCGCAAGTGACTCAACCTCAACCCCGCTGACGAGTCGAGGCTTACGGCCCCGTTGCCGCAGCGGCCGAGGCTTCGGCTCATGTCGCCCACACCGAGAAGTGGCTCCGTTCATTGCTGCCCGGCCCTCAGGTGGCAAGGATCCGGGCCCGGCACCGATGTCTGGCGAGCCAGTGCATCCCTGCATCGCAGAGAGATGACCGCGCCACGACGCTGATCCACGGCGTCGTCGTCGCACTGATCCCGACTGCGACGGCGTGGGCGGGGTCGAACGACTGCATGAAGGTTCGCCACCGTTCGCCATCATGAGCAGCGCCGTCATCGCAACCTGGCCGAACTGGGCGGGGTGGCTCCGCAGCGCCTGCGCCTGCGCCTACGCCTACGCCTACGCCTACGCCTACGCCTACGCCTACGCCTACGCCTGAACGAGACCGCCGACGCGCGCGTGTCGGGTGGCCTACAGTCGGTAGACGCGGAGCGCGTTGCCCCGGAACACCGCTTCCTTCTCCCTTGGGCCGAGTGCCTCCGTGAGCGATTCTGCGATCCCGACGACCGCCCCGTAGTCCGCCTCCAGGGTGCAGACCGGCCAGTCCGATCCGAACAGCAACCGCTGCGGACCGAAGGCGTCCAGGACGGTGTCGGCGTAGGGCTTGAAGTCCTTGGTACGCCAGTCGCCGGGGGCGGCCTCGGTGACCAGGCCTGAAAGTTTGCACACGGTGTTGGGCAGGGCGGCCAGGCGGCGCAGGCCGGCGGCCCAGGGGGCGAGAGCGCCGGTGGCGATCGGGGGCTTGCCGAGGTGGTCGAGGACGAAGGTCAGCCCAGCGACCCGGGCGGCGGCGTCGACTGCGGCGGCCAGTTGGTGTGGTTTGACGACGAGGTCGTAGACGAGCCCGGCCTGGGCGACAGCGGTCAGGCCGCGCTGTACGTCCGGGCGCAGCAGCCAACTCGGGTCCGGCTCCTCCTGGACCTGGTGACGGATGCCGACCAGCCGGTCCCCGCCGGGCCGTTCACGCAGGGCGGCGATCGCGTCGGCGACATCCGGGGCGGTGAGGTCGGTCCAGCCGACCACCCCGGCGACCAGGTCGCTGCTGGCCGCGAGGGCCAGCAGTTCGGGTGTCTCCTCGGGCACGCAGACCGTCTGGACGACGATCGTGCCGACCACGCCCGCGGTCCGCGCCTCGGTAGCGAGGTCAGCGGCCGAGAAGGACCGGGCGAGCGGGGCGAGGGCTTCGCCCGTGATCCACGGCTGTGGCCGGGCCGCGAGGTTCCAGACGTGGTGGTGCGCGTCGATGATCCGCCGGCCGGTCACAGCTCCCACACCACCGGGAGTCCGGCCTCGGCGCCCGCCTCGGAGTAGTCGTGGACGACGTCGAGGAGGTCGGCCATCCGCGCCTGCCAGGCGACGTTGACCGGGAGGTGTTCCAGTTCGGCGAGCAGTCGGGTGTAGTCCTCGCAGTCCAGCAGGTGGAACAGCTCGCTGCCGCTGCGCCAGATGGTCCACGAGCTGACGCCCGCGGCCCGGATGGCGGTGGTGAGTTCGGCGGGCACCTCACGGTGGGCAGCCTCGTACTGCGCGATCCGGTCCGCGCGTACGCGGGTGTGCAGGGCGATCCTCATGGCTGCTCCGGGTGGGTGGGGTCGACGATGACGACATCCAGAGTGCGGGGTCCGTGGACGCCCTCCACCCGGTCGAGTTCGATGTCGCTGGTGGCGGACGGGCCGGAGACGAAGGTCAGCGGCCGGGCCGGGTCGAGGCGGCGAAGGGCGTCGGGGACGTCCGCGAGGATCTGCTCGGCGCGGATGACGCACAGGTGGTAGTCCGGGACGAGGCTGAGGGCGCGCCTGCCCTGTCCCGGGCCGGTGTCGAGCACGAGGGTACCGGTGACGGCGATGCCCACCGCCGCGAGAGTGAGCGCGCCGTCCAGTGCGTCCAGGGCCGGCACGTCCAGCGGTTCGCTGTGCCACCGCCAGTCGCCGGGCGGGAGCAGTTCGGCGGGGAAGCCTTCGGGAAGCGCGAGGCGACGGGCGCGGCGGGCGGTGAGGGCGGCGGCAATGGCGGCGGGCAGGCCTGCCGGACCGGTGCGGGTGACAGTGGCGCGGTAGTCGGCGACGCGTTCGGCGAACAGGGCCACGATGTCCTCACCGGGCCGGATGTGGCTTCGGCGGTAGTTCCGGGGAACGGGCACGTCCACCGGAGTCTCGTCGGTGGGGACGTCGGCGAGGGCGTCCCTGATGCGTCCGAGGATCGCGTCGCGGCTGCTCATCGGCCACCTTCTCGGTTCTTGCGCCACCAGGTTCGGAAGGACTCGGCGGGCGGTGCCGGCGTGTCCCGGGTGTCGGACCAGCCGTGCAGCGGGCCGGGCAGCCGGCCGATGCGCCCGCGCCGGGCCAGGGCGCGGCCGCCGAGGGCCGCCGCCTTCTGTGCCGCGGTGAGGAGTCGCGGGGAGTCGAGGACGGCGGCGGCGGCCTTCATCGCCGCCGCCTCGGCAGTGGGCAGGCGTGCGGCGCGGCGCTTCGACTCGACGGCTTCGGACCGCAGGTGGGCGAGCAGCTTCGGGATGTCGATCTTCACGGGGCAGGCGTCGTAGCAGGCTCCGCACAGTGTGGAGGCGAAGGGCAGGGTGGCCGCGTGCTCGACCCCGACCAGTTGCGGGGTGAGGACGGCGCCGATCGGCCCGGGGTAGACGGAGCCGTAGGCGTGGCCTCCGGTGCGTTCGAAGACCGGGCAGACGTTGAGGCAGGCGGAGCAGCGGATGCAGGCGAGGGCCTGGCGGCCGACGGTGTCGGCGAGTGTGTCGGTTCGGCCGTTGTCGAGCAGTACCAGGTGGAACCGGGACGGGCCGTCGCCGTCGGTGGTGCCGGTCCAGGTGGAGGTGTACGGGTTCATCCGCTCGCCGGTGGAGGAGCGGGGCAGCAGCTGGAGGAAGATTTCCAGGTCGGACCAGGTGGGGACGACCTTCTCGATGCCCATCACGGTGATCAGGGTCTCCGGGAGGGTCAGGCACATCCGGCCGTTGCCCTCGGACTCCACGACGACGACGGTACCGGTGTCGGCGACGGCGAAGTTGGCGCCGGAGACGGCGACCTTGGCGGTGAGGAACTTCTGCCGCAGGTGCCGTCGGGCCGCCTCGGCGAGTTCGGCCGGGTCGTCGGTGAGGCCTTCGGGGGCAGGACGGCCCCAGTGGCCCATCTCGGAGGCGAACAGATCACGGATCTCGGTGCGGTTCCGGTGGATCGCCGGGACCAGGATGTGCGAGGGACGGTCGTCGCCCAACTGCACGATGAGTTCGGCGAGATCGGTCTCGTAGGCGGTGATGCCTGCCTCGGCGAGGCGTTCGTTGAGGCCGATCTCCTGGGTGGCCATGGACTTGACCTTGACGACCTCCGACTCGCCGGTCGCCCGCACGAGTTCGGTGACGATGTGGTTGGCCTCGGCCGCGTCGGCGGCCCAGTGCACGGTGCCGCCCGCCGCGGTGACTGCCTCCTCCAACTGCACCAAATGACGGTCGAGATGGCGGGCGGCGCGCTTCTTCACAGCGGCGGCCGATTCGCGCAGTGCCTCCCAATCGTCGAGTTCCGAGGCGACGGCGAGGCGCTTGTCGCGGATCGTGGACGTGGCCCGCTTCAGGTTGGCCCGCAGTTGCGTGTTGCCAAGGGCGCTGCGGGCGGCGTCGGGGAACGACGGAGAGCCTAGCCAGACGACCCCGCGGTCACCAGGGTTGCTCATCACGCGGTTCCTTCGGTGGCGGCGAGGATCTCGGCCAGGTGCATGGTCCGCACGGTGCTGCCGTGCCGGGAGAGGCCGCCGCCGATGTGCATCAGGCAGGAGTTGTCGGCGGCGCACAGCACGTCGGCGCCGGTGGCCAGGACGTCTCGCGTCTTGTCGGCGAGCATCGCGCCGGAGGTTTCGGCGTTCTTGACGGCGAAGGTGCCGCCGAAGCCACAGCAGGAGTCGGCGGCCGGCAGGTCGACGAGGTCGATGTCCTCGACCGCGCGCAGCAGTCGCAACGGCCGGTCGCCCAGGCGCAATCCGCGCAGCGAGTGGCAGGTGGGGTGGTAGGTGACTCGGTGCGGGAAGCGGGCGCCGACATCCGTGACGCCGAGGACATCGGTGAGGAACTCTGTGAACTCGTGGACGCGAGGGGCCAGTTCGGCGACCTGCCGGGGCAGGCCGGGGTCTGTGTGGTGCTCGGCCAGCGCGTGGTGGCTGTCCCGGACCAGGCCGGCGCATGAGGCGGACGGGGTGACGACGGCGTCGTACTCGGCGAAGGTCCGCGCGAAGCGCGCCACCAGGGGAACGGCGTCCTGCCGGTAGCCGGTGTTGACGTGCATCTGCCCGCAGCAGGTCTGCTCCTGCGGGAAGTCCACGGTGTGGCCGAGCCGCTCCAGTACGGTCAGCACGGCCCGGCCGGTGCCCGGGAAGAGGGTGTCGTTGAGGCAGGTGATGAACAGGGCGACGCGCATCAGCGCTCCTGTGCGGGGGTCGGGACATCCGGTGGCAACAGCCCGAGTTCCTTGATTTCCGCCCACAGCGCGTCCGGCACTGGGTGGTTGAGCAGGGCGGCGGCGTCCTCGGCCTCGGCGGCACTGCGGGTGCCGACCAGGACGCTCGTGACGGCCGGGTGCCCGAACGGGAAGCGCAGGGCGGCGGCGCGCAGCGGCACGCCGTGCCGCTCGCAGACGGTCTTGAGGGCGAGGGCGCGTGCCACGAGGTCGTCGGGCGCGGCGGCGTAGTCGAAGGTGGCGCCGGGGCGGGGGTCGGCGAGCAGGCCGGAGTTGAAGACGCCGCCGATGACGACCCCCACGCCGCGGTCGGCCGCGAGGGGCAGCAGGTCGACGAGGCCGCGCTGATCGAGCAGGCTGTATCGGCCGGCCAGGAGGACGGCGTCGACGTCGGTCTCGAGGATAAAGCGGGTTAGCAGTTCGGCCTGGTTCATGCCGACGCCGATCGCGCCGAGCACGCCTTCGCCGCGCAGCCGTTCCAGCGCCGGGTAGGCCTCCTCCAGGGCCTGCTCGGCGTGGTCGTCCGGGTCGTGCAGATACGCGATGTCGATCCGGTCGAGGCCGAGGCGTTCCAGGCTGTCGGCGAGGGAGCGGCGGACGCCCTCGACGCTGAAGTCCCAGACACGGCGGTGGGTCGCGGGGACGGCGAAGCCGGCTGCAAGGTCGGTTCCGTCGGTGTCCGCGGGTTCGAGCAGCCGGCCGACCTTGGTCGACAGGGTGTACTCGTCCCTGGGGTGGTCGCGCAAGGCGGCGCCGAGGCGCCGCTCGGACAGGCCGAGGCCGTAGTGCGGGGCGGTGTCGAAGTACCGCACACCCGCGTCCCAGGCGGCGGTCACGGCCTGCTCTGCCTGGTGGTCGGTGACCGGGGTGAACAGGTTGCCGATGCCGGCCGCGCCGAAGGAGAGCTCGCTGACCGGTACGGCGCTGCGCCCAAGCCGGTTCTGGCGCAGAGTCACGGCTGCGGCTCCGGCGGCAGGCGCAGGCCCGCCATGCCACCGTCGACCGCGAGGGCGGTGCCGGTGGTGCTGCCAGCGGCCGGGGAGGCGAGATAGGCGATGGCGGTAGCCACCTCCTGGGCGGTGACCAGGCGGCCGGTGGGCTGGCGGGCCTTGAGCGCGGCGCGTTCGGCGGCCGGGTCCGGGGCGGCGTCCAGCAGGCGCCCGATCCACGGGGTGTCGACGGTGCCGGGGTTGACGCAGTTGACCCGGATTCCCTCGCGGACGTGGTCGGCGGCCATGGCAAGGGTGAGCGAGAGCACGGCGCCCTTGCTTGCGGAGTAGAGGGCGCGCTGGGGCAGGCCGGCGGTGGCGGCGATGGAGCAGGTGTTGACGACCGAGGCGGCGTCCGAGTCGCGCAGGTACGGCAGGGCGGCACGGGTGGTGCGGACGATGCCGAGGACGTTGACGTCGAGCACGCGGTGCCACTCATCGTCCGGGTTGTCCGCGACCGTTCCGGCGGCACCGATACCGGCATTGTTGACCAGGATGTCGATGCCGCCGAGCTCCCCGGCCGCCGCTTCGACGGCCGAGCGGACGGAGCGGTCGTCGGTGACGTCGGCGGTGAGGCCGCGCAGCGGGGCGCTCACGCCGCGAGGGTCGAGGTCGAGGACGGCGACGTCCGCGCCGTGCTCGCTCAGCAGCTGGGCGGTGGCCAGTCCGATGCCGGAGGCTCCTCCGGTGACCAGGGCGGTGAGCCCGTCGAGTTCGGTCTTCATGCGTGGTCCTCCGTGCCCGTGTCCGTCGTGTCCGTGCCGGGCTCGGCCAGGGCCGCGTCGGCCGTCCAGAACGCTCCGTCGGGGAAGCTGTAGGTGGCGATGGTGGTCCGGTGCATGGTGGCGGAGAAGCCGGGCGTGGTGGGTGCCCGGTAGTGCCCGTCGGTGATCACCACCGGATCCAGGAAGTGCTGGTGGAGATGGTCGACGTACTCGATGACGCGGTCCTCGGTGGTGCCGGTGAGGGCCACGTAGTCGAACATCGACAGGTGCTGGACGAGTTCGCACAGCCCGACGCCGCCGGCGTGCGGGCACACCGGGACGCCGAACTTGGCGGCGAGCAGCAGGATGGCGAGGTTCTCGTTGACGCCCGCCACGCGAGCGGAGTCCAGCTGGAGGACGTCGATGGCGCCGGCCTGCAGGAGCTGCTTGAAGACGACGCGGTTCTGCACGTGCTCGCCGGTGGCGACCTTGACGGGGTGGACGCCACGCCGGATGGCGGCGTGACCGAGGACGTCGTCGGGGCTGGTGGGCTCCTCGATCCAGTACGGGTCGAACTCGGCAAGTGCCTTGGTCCATTCGACGGCCTCGCCGACGTTCCACCGTTGGTTGGCGTCGATGGCCATCCGGACGTTCGGTCCTACGGCCTCGCGGGCGGCACGGCAGCGGCGGATGTCGTCCTGCAGGTCGGCGCCGACCTTGAGTTTGATCTGGGTGAAACCCTCGGCGACGGCGTGCTTGGCGAGGCGGGTGAGCTTCTCGTCGGAGTAGCCGAGCCAGCCCGGGGAGGTGGTGTAGGCGGGGTAGCCGCGCCGCAGCAGCTCGGCGGCCCGGTCGCCGGCGCCCTGCTTGCCCGTGCGTAGGAGTTCCAGGGCCTCGTCGGGGGTCAGGGCGTCGGTGAGGTAGCGGAAGTCGACCTGGGAGACCAGCCATGCGGGGTCGGCGTCGGCGAGGAGCTGCCACAACGGCTTGCCCTCGCGCTTGGCCGCCAGATCCCAGACCGCGTTGACGACGGCGCCGATGGCCATGTGCATCACGCCCTTCTCCGGCCCGAGCCAGCGCAGCTGGCTGTCGCCGATCAGGTCGCGGTACAGCGAGCCGGGATCGGCGCACAGTTCGGCGACCGGACGTCCGACGACGTGCTCGCGCAGCGCTTCGATGGCGGCGACCTGGACATCGTTGCCGCGGCCGATGGTGAAGGTGAAGCCGTGGCCCTCGTGGCCGTCCGTCGAAGTACGCAGGACGAGGTAGGCGGCGGAGTAGTCGGGGTCGGGATTCATCGCGTCGGACCCGTCCAGCTCCCGCGAGGTCGGAAAGCGGATGTCGTAGGTGTCGACGGCGGTGATCCGCGCGGTGGTTGCGGACAACTCGGTGCCTTTCACGCGTTGATGAGCGTCTGGCGCTGGGTGCCGAGCCCGTCGATGGACAGCTCGACCACATCCCCCGCGCGCAGATACGGGGTGCCTGGCAGGCCGAGGGCCACGCCGGCCGGGGTGCCGGTGTTGATGACGTCGCCGGGGCGCAGCACCATGTACTGGCTCAGGTACCAGACGAGGTACGCGACGTCGAAGATCATGCTCTTGGTGTCGCTGTCCTGGCGGACCTCGCCGTTGACGGACAGGCGCAGGCCGAGTCCCTGCGGGTCGCCCACCTCGTCGGGGGTCACCAGCCAGGGGCCCAGCGGGTTGAAGGTCTCGCAGGACTTGCCGAGGTCCCACTGGGCGGAGTACTCCAGCTGGAACTCCCGCTCGGAGACGTCGTTGCTGATCGCGTAGCCGGCGATGTGACCGGCCGCCTCGGCCGGGCCGGCCAGGTAGCGGGCCTCGACGCCGATGACGACGGCGAGTTCCACCTCCCAGTCGGTCTTGACCGAGTCGCGGGGGATCCGCACCGGGTCGTGGGGGCCCACGACGGTGGAGGGGTCCTTCATGAAGACCACCGGCCGCTCGGGGACGGCTGCGCCGGTCTCCTCGGCGTGGTCACGGTAGTTGAGACCGACGCACACCACCTTGCCCGGGCGGGCGACGGGAGCGCCGATCCGCCGGCCGGCCACCTCCACGCGCGGCAGCGATCCCTCGGCCAGCGCCTGCCTGACCCGGTCGACTCCGCCGGAGGCGAGGAACAGCCCGTCGATGTCGGTGGTCAAGCCGGTGAGCGCGAACGCGGTGCCGTCGTCGCCGAGGACTGCGGGCATCTCCGCTCCCGGCTCCCCGATCCGCAACAGCTTCATGTATTTCTCCCGTCGTCGCTCCGGAGGTCCAGACTCTCCGCCACCTTCAATACATCGGAGGACTCTCCGGAGCCTTGACCATACGAGCGACTGCCGCGACACCGCAAGAAGTCCTCCGATCTTTCTTCGGGAACCTTGCTCTCGAAACCCTCATATGCACAGGTCAACATGGAGGTAACGAGTCCTCGCGATACAGATGGAGAACCTGGACATCACCATTGAGATTCACCCGAGGCCCCCTCTTGTCAGTCAAGTTCCCGACTCATAAGGTCCTCGATACCGCAAGCCATCCGATGACTGCGTAGGTGTGCTCCGCTACGGGTTCTGCCACGGACCGCCACGACCGCCCAGCTTCCCGGCAGGATCCTCACCCCTCCCCCGCGCCGGCCCTTCGCTCAGGCCCCCACCCACCTCGGTGCGGGCACGGCCATCCCAGCCACGGGGATCAGGACCATGAAGCTTCGCTCGTCCAGAATCGCGGCCACGGCCGCCACCGTGACCGTCCCGGCGGGGTTCGCTCATCCGCGATCACTGGAAGATCGAGTCACTCCACCACATCCGCGACGTGACCTTCGCCGAAGACGCCTTCCATCTGCGGACAGGCGCCGCACCCCGCGCCATGGCGACCTGGCACAGCCTCGCCATCGGCGCCCTCCTCATGGCCGGCAAGACCAGCATCGCTTCCGCCTTTCGGCACAACGCCCGCGACGTCCGCCGACCGCTCACTCTCCTCGGACTCACGTAATCACGAGTCGGACATCGAGCAACTTTGCCGAAACCCTGGGCCGACACCAGCAAGGCCTGAGACAGGAATCGGGGAAGCAGCAACAGTGACGTGCCGTCAGAACGCGGACGTGCTCCCGCCGAGGGTGCCGTGCAGCCACTGTTCGACGCCGCCGACGTGCACCGTCATCCAGGACCGGGCCAGCTCGGGGTTCCGGGCGGCGATGGCCTCGCAGATCGCTCGGTGCTGGTCACGGGTGCGCTGCACCGCACCCTCCTCGGTCAGCCCGCGCCAGATCCGCGCCCGGGCGGTAGGCCCGGAGATCCCATCGATCAGCGAGCAGAGTACCGGGTTCCCGGAGCCGGAGGCGATCAGGCGGTGGAACTCGAGGTCGTTGGCAATGAGTTCCTCCAGCGAGGGCTCCCGCGGAAGACGGTCGAGCACTTCCTTCAGCGCGGCGACATCCTCGTCCCGCATCACCGCCGCCGCCATGGCCGCGGCGGCCGGCTCCAGGATCCGGCGGACCTCGAGGAAGTACAGCACCGTGTCGTCCTGATGGAAGTCGACGACGAAGCCGAGTGCGTCCAGCAGCAGGTCGGGCTCCAGGCTGGTCACGTACGTCCCGTCGCCCTGGCGCACGTCCAGCACTCGTATCAGCGAGAGCGCCTTGACCGCCTCCCGCAGGGAGTTGCGCGACAGCCCCAGCCGCTCGGCCAGCTCGGCCTCCTTCGGCAACCGCTGCCCCGGGCGCAGCTCGCCCTCGACGATCATCGCCTTGATCTTCTCGATCGCCTCGTCGGTGACCGGCACAGTGGTGACCTCCTCATGCTGCGACCGCGATTATACATCGGATGAATGAACGCCGTGAACGAAGGTGAACTGACCCGCGCCTGGCCACCTCGACCGCAGGGGCGACGCCAGCGCGGCAAGTCCGACCCCATCGGCGTGGAGAACGCCGCCCGGGCGGTGGTGGCCGGCACCGCGACCGCGACCGCGAAGTGTGCTGAGGACACGGTGGAGATGATCTGCCACACCAAGATCGCCCGGGACGCGACCGTGAAGTTCCGCACCCAGGCCATGGTCACCCTCAAGGCCCTGATCGTCACCGTTCCGGACGAGCTGCGCGAACAGCTCCAGTGCCTGCCGAAGATGGCCCTCATAGAGCGGTGCGCGGAGCTGCGGCCCGGCTCGGTCACCATCGTCCTGGCCTCGACCAAGCGGTCCCAGCGGTCGCCGGCCCGCCGCTGGCTGGACCTCGGCGAGGAGAGCAAAGGCCACCACCGGCTGCTCGGCGAGCTCACCCGCCAGAAGGCACCGAACCTTGTGGACGCGTTCGAGATCGTTGCGGACGCCGCGGCGGAGGTACTGGTCGTGGTCGGCGGTAATCCCGAACGGATCCGCTCCCAGGCGGCGTTCGCCAAGCTCGCCGGCGGCTGCTCCGTCCCGGCTTCCTCGGGCAGGACCGACCGCCACCGGCTCAACCGCGGCGGCCGCCAGCAGGTGAACTCCGCGCTCTGCGGGGTCGTCATCGTCCAGATGCGCTTCCACCAGCCGACCGTCGACCACGTGGCCCGGCACACCGCCGAAGGCAAGACAAAACGGGAGATCATCCGCTGTCTGAAGGTATCTCGCCCGAGCGATCTACCAGAGGAACGAAGCCCGCCCAGAACCCGCCGGAGCAGCTTGACGAACTATAAGGGGCGTCAACACCGTGAGCGAGGCGTTCAACAGCGTCCTCCTGAACCCCACGATATCCACATCCCGAATGCAAACCACCGGCTCAGCCCTTCGTGGCGCCACCGGTCAGGCCGCGTACGAACTGCTTCTGAAACGCGAGGTAGAAGGCCAGTACGGGCAGTGTGGCCAGCAGCATGAAGGCGAACACCGCGCCGAAGTCCTGCTGGTAGGGGCCGATGGAGCGGAATATCCCGACCGTCACGGTGTTCCCGGCTCCCGGGCCCAGGACGAGCAGTGGTGTGAGGAAGTCGTTCCAGACCCAGACCCCGAGGAAGATCAGCACGCTGGCCGAGGCCGGCCGCAGGAGTGGGAAGACCACCTGCCAGAAGGTCCGGAACCGCCCGGCACCGTCGACCGCCGCGGCCTCTTCGAGCTCGCGCGGGATCGAGCGGATGAAGCCCATGAAGACGAACACGGCGAACGGCAGGTAGTACCCGACGTTGACCAGCACGGCGCCCGGCATCGTGTGCATCAACCCGATGGCGTCGAGGATCCGCGTGATCGGCAGCATGATGACTGCGGGCGGGATCATCAGGCCGGCCAGCATGACGCCGAGGACGGCACGGCTCCACCAGCGGCCCGACCGCACGAGGTGGTACGCCGACATCGCGGCCAGCACGGTGGTAATGAGGATCGACGCTGTGGTCAGGATGATGGAGTTGACGAGGCCGTACCAGAACAGCCCGTCCGGCCGGGTCAGCACGTGCTCGAGGTTGTCGAGTGTCGGCGGAACCGGGAGCGCCAGCGGCGATGCGACGACCTCGGAGCTGGGTTTGAAGACGTTGACCAGCGCCACATAGAGCGGTAGGCAGAAGACGGCGGCCACGCCGGTGGCCAGCAGCGGGCGCGCCCACGGCGTTCGGGGGTTCACAGGTTCACCTCTCTCCGTTGCAGGAGCTTCAGCGCGGTCACGCTCGCGGCCGAGACGAGGACGAGCATGATCCCGGCCATCGCGGACGCCATTCCTGGGCGTTGCTCGGAGAAGGCGGTGCGGATCACGTCGAAGGCAACGGTGGCCGTGCCGCCCGTGCCGGGGCCGCCGTTGGTGAGCACGGCGATCTGGTCGTAGACCTTGAACGAGCTGATCATCAGCATCACGGTGTTGATCGTCAACGCGGGCGCGAGCATCGGCCAGGTGATGGCGCGGAACTGTTGCCAGGGGCCGGCGCCGTCGAGGCTCGCCGCCTCCTCGAGCTCGGCGGGGATTCCCGCGAGCGCAGCGAGATAGACCACGACGGCGAAGCCGAGCATCTGCCAGACCATGATCCCGGAGACGGAGTAGATCGCGTACGACGGATCCGTGAGCCAACCTGGCGGGTTCTCGATCCCCATCGAGACGAGCGTGCTGTTCAGCAGGCCGTCGTCGGCCAGGATCGAGCGCCCGATCACCGACACCACCACGGCGGAGAGAATCACTGGTGTGAAGTAGACGCTGCGGAGAAGGCTGTAGAACCGGCCCTGTCGGCGCAGCAGCAGGGCAATTGCGAGACCGAGCAGGTTCGTCAGCAGCACCACGATCACTGTGATCACAACGGTGTTCCACAAGGAGTGCCGGAACCCCTCGTCCCCGAGGAGGTAACCGTAGTTGTCCAGGCCGACGAACGAGGTGTGCGAGCGGGTGGCGCGCTCATCGGTCATCCCGATGTAGAGGGTCCACAGGATGGGAGCCAGGACCATCGTGGTGAAGACCGTGAGGGTCGGCAGGACGAAGACGGCGAAGGCTCCCACCGACGGCCACGTCCAGGTGCGGAACCTGCTCGGCCCACCCGTGCGCCCGGACGAGGCAGCAGTGGGCTGACCAGCCGGCGCGATTCCGCCGGCGGCAACCACCCCCGTCCGGGCGCGCGTGGCGTGCGTCACTTCGAGAGCTCCTTGAACTTGGTGTTCAGCGTCGCGACGAACTTGCCCACGTCCGAGCGGCCGTTGAGGAGATCGTTCAGCCCGGCGTCGACCGCGGGCATGAACCCCGACGGCAGGGCCGGGATGCCGTGCTCGTCGCCGAAGTTCGGCGTCACCGTTCCGCTGGACTCCGCATTCTTGTAGAGATCGAGGGTCTCGTTGTACAGCGGCGGCAGGCCGGCCGGCGGCTTGTAGCCCTTGAGCGCGATGAACAAGCCGTCGTACCGCGCCCCGCCGTCGGCGTTCAGCTTGGAGAACTCGATGGCCCACTGCTTGGCCTTCGCGACGTCGTGGGCCTTGGCGCTCACCGAGAGTCCGCCGCCGGTGAACGCGGGCACGACGAGCGAGCCGTCCTGCGTGGGCATGGGGAAGGCCCCGATCTGCTTCTGCTGCGCCTCGTCCGGGGCTGCCGCGAACCACGAACCCATCGGGTACATCGCGCCCTTGCCCGCGAGGAAAGCGTCCTGCGCCTGTGCGTAGGTGGCCGACAGGTTGTCGACGTTCTTCTTGGCCGCCAGTGCCTTCATCTTGGTCGCCGCTTCGACGAACAGGGGGTCGCTGAAATCCGTCTTCCCGGCGACCAGCTTGTCGAGCCACTTCGGGTCCTTGGCGTAGACCTCGGTGGCCATCAGTTGGGAGAAGGTCCACCGCGGGCCGAGGCCGTCCGGTGCACCGCTGCCGATGACGAACGGCGTGATCCGCGACGCCTTGAGCTTGCCGACCGCGGCGAGCAGGTCGTTCCATGTCTTCGGAGGAGTGGTGATGCCCGCCTTCTCGAAGGCTGCCTTCTGGTAGTAGATCTGCCAGCTCTGCGTGTTGGTGGGCAGTTGGTAGATCTTGCCGTCGAAGCTGTTCGCGGTCGGGGTGACCCAGTCCGCCAGTTCCTTCCGGTTGAACTGCGCGAGCTTGCCCGCCTCCGCCAGTCCGGCAGGGTCGATCGCGACCATGATGTCGGGCAGTGCGCCGGTCGAGTCCAGTTGGCGCGCGTACTCGTTGCGCTGCTCGGCACTGGGCGCGACGAGCTTCTTGATCTTCACCCCCGGCACCTTGGCACTGGTCTTGGCGATGATGTCGTCCCAGTACGCGGCAGTGAGGTTGGGGGTCTCGAAGGTGAGCAGGTCCAGCGTCACGTCGCCGCCCGCTGTGTTCCCATCTGTGTTCCCACCCCCGACGGCACAGCCTGTCAGTGCGACCAGGCCTAGTGCCGCGGCTATCGCGACGCAGTTGGTCCGCTTACCCATTGAGGCCTCCTTGCCGGTCGAACCCACCAGGGATGTCACTCGGTCCCGAGGTGTCGCTCTGCCTTGATTTGTTAAGTAAGTTACTTGGCAATATTGCCGTTGCGGCGTCAATCTAGATAGCGTGGCGCCGTGAGTCAAGACACAAGTGGACCCCAGTACTCCGCGGCTCCCGCCGGCCGTGCAGGCGATGCCGGCCTGCTGCGCAAGCTCAACCTCGCAGCCGCAGTGCGGGCATTCCTCGACACCGTGTCGCTGACGGTCCGCGACGTGTGTTCGATCGTGGGAGTCTCCCGCCCCACCGCCGAGGAACTGCTGGCGACGCTGCTGGACCAGGGCTTCGTCCGTGAGGCGCTCGGGCGCCCGAACGGCGAGCGGTCCGCGGGACGGCCGGCCCGGCGCTACGAGGTCGTGGCCGAGAACTACGCCGTCGTCGGAGTCGACATCGGCGCCCACAAGGTGGCCGTGGTCATCTGCGACCTGCGCGGGAACGTCGTGGCCATGCGCAGGCGCAGCGTCGATCCCGACCTCAGGCCGGCTGGGCGCATCGGGGCCGCGGCGCGTCTGATGGAGGCGACCGTCCGGCAGACCGGGACGAGCTGGGAACACATCCGCTCGGTGGCCTGTGGCATCACCGGCGTGGCGGCCAACGGCTCGGAGGTCAGGGACATCCGCACAGTTCCTGCGGGCCAGGACCTCGACGTCTACTCGCTGCCCGGCTTCGACGAGATCGACGTGGTCTCGGAGGTGTCGGGGCGCTTCAAACGCGACGTGCTGGTCTCCAACGACATCCACCTCGCGGCGGTGGCCGAGCACTGGCAGGGCGCCGCCACCGAGGCACGCGACCTCATCTACATGCACGCCGGCCACCGCCTCGGGGCCGCGATCGTCATCGCCGGGCAGATCCACAACGGACGGCACGGCCTGGCGGCGTCCGTCGGCGCCATGAAGATCCTGGGGTGGGCCGACGCGATGGCGAAACTCCACCACGAGAGCCGCAAGCTCGCGGGCTCGACCGCCGAGGAGTCCACAGGCGACGACGTCCGGGCGCTCTTCGAAGCGGCCGCGAACGGCGACCGCACTGCGGTGCGCACCGTCGACCGTGTCGCCAAGGCCCTCGCCCTGGGCGCCTCCACCCTGGTCCACGCCGTCGACCCCGACCTCGTCGTGCTCGGCGGCGGTCTGTCCCGCTCGGGGGACGTTCTGGCCGGTCCGTTCCAGCGGCACTTGGCCGCGACCTCCCTCAACTTGCCGGAGTTCCGCGTGTCCCTGCTCGGCGACGAGTCCGTCGCCCTCGGCGCCGCCCGGCTGGCCCTCGACGATCTCAAGGCGCGCCTGCTCGCCGTGCCCGCATGATCCACTCCCCTCACCGCATCAAGGAGTCACCGAATGATCGAGCCCGGACGCGTCGCCGTGCCCGCGCCCACCGCCCCCGTGTCCCTCTCCGGTCTCGGCGGGACTGAGACCACGACGATGGTCCTGCTGCCGCGGGCGGACGGCTTGCCCGACATCGGCTGGGTGGGGCTTTCCTTGGCGGCGACGGACGTCCGCTCCCTGACGATCCCGGCCTCGGTCGAGACCACTGCCTGGAACTCCTGGCTGATCGGCTCACCGGTCAGCGTGCTCCCGGAGCACGCGCGAGGCTACCTGGGACGGCCTGCGCTGCTCGGCCACCGGGTGGGCCCCGAAGGCCCCGGGAGCGACTGGTCCACCGCGTTCGGTCCCGGCTCCGTGGGGTGTGCCGGCGACTCGCTCGTGGTCGAGGCCACCGACGAGGCAGCGGGACTCGCACTGCGCTTCGAGGCCGAAGCCGTCCCGGGAGGAGGGCTCCGCCTCCGGCACCTGCTGACCAACACTGGCGCCGGTCCCTACGTGGTCGACGCGCTCGACGTGGTCATCCCCGTTCCGACCGGCGCGGGCGAGATCCTCGACTTCACCGGGCGATGGGCCCGCGAGCGGCAGCCCCAGCGCCGTGCTCTCGCGGACGGACAGTGGGCCCGGGAGCACCGCCGCGGCATGCGCAGCCTCGACGGCACCGGTCTGCTCGTGGTCGGTACCCCTGGATTCGGCTACGGCGACGGTGAGGTGCTCGGCGTCCACCTCGCCTGGAGCGGCAACCACCGGTATGCCGTCGAACAGCTCAGCTCCGGCGTCGCCGTCGTCAGAGCCGGCGAGTTGCTGCACCCGGGCGAGTTGGTCCTCGCTGAGGGCGAGACATACACCATGCCCTGGGTGCACGTGGCCGCGTCCGCGCGCGGGCTCGATGGCCTGGCGGATGCGACACATCAGTACGTCCGGTCACTCGCGGCCCATCCGTCCCCGCCCGCACCCGTCATGTTCAACGCGTGGGAGGCGGTCTACCTCGACCAAGACCTCGACACGCTGACCGCACTGGTCGACATCGCGGCCAGGCTGGGCGCCGAGCGTTTCGTGCTCGACGACGGGTGGTTCGCCAACCGCACCTCCCTCGACGACGGCCTGGGCGACTGGACCCCAGACCCGGCGGTGTGGCCGGACGGGCTGGCGCCGCTCGTGGACCGGGTGCACGAGAAAGGGATGGAATTCGGCCTCTGGTGGGAGCCGGAGGCCGTCAACCCGACCTCGGCGGTCTACCGCGCCCACCCCGACTGGATCCTGCGCACGGGCGACCGGTCGCCCGTGTTGGAACGCAACTGCTACCTGCTCGATCTCAGCCGCGAGGACGTGCGGGCACACCTGCTCGACGCGTTCGACCGCCTGATGGCGGCGCACCGGATCGACTTCGTCAAGTGGGACCACAACCGCGACCAGATCGACGGCGGCGACTCGCGCGGCTCCGGCCGGCCCGCGTCACGGCGGCAAACCCTTGCCTTCCGCAAGCTCCTCGACGAGCTGGCCCGCCGCCATCCCGCCATCTCGTGGGAGAGCTGTGCCTCGGGAGGCGGCAGAATCGACCTGGACGTGCTTGAGCGGGTCCAGAGCGCCTGGACCTCCGACGCCACCGATCCGCTGTCCCGCCAGCCGATCCAGCACTGGACCGCCCAGCTAGCCCCATTGGAGTACTTGGGCGCCCACGTCACCGCGCCCATCTCCCACCAGACCGGCCGAACCAGCACCCTGGACCTGCGCGCAGCCACGGCCTTCTTCGGCCAGTTCGGCATCCAGTGGGACCTCACGAAGGTGCCGAATGACGAACTGGACCGCCTCGCGTGCTGGATCGACCTCTACAAGCGCCACCGCGCGCTCCTGCACACGGGCCGCTTGACACGTGTCGAGCTGGCCGACGGTCTACTCGCGCATGGAGTCGTCGCTCGGGACCGGTCGGAGGCGCTCTTCTCCTACGCCCAGCTCGACGAGATCGTGTCCGTGCCACCGCGGCTCCGCATCCCGGGACTCGACCCGGACCGGAGCTACCGCGCCTCGCTTGTGGCTCCGCCCGACGCGTCGGTGACCTGGGAGGTTACGGGTATGCAGGCGTCTGGTGCGGCGCTGGGAGCACTCGGGCTACCGGGTCCTGCGCGGGCACCCCAGAGCGCGGCGCTGGTCCACGTGCGCGCGGCCTGATCGGGCGATCCGAGACGCTCCCCGCTGACCCGGTGATTCATGAATTGAGTGATCCTGTCTGGCTGTAATGCCTTGACAGATCCGATGTATCGCAGGACCTTGTTCGAGCAAACGGACCGAGAGAGCGCTGTCTCACGCTATCGGAAATGCCCCCGCCGACGTCCGCAGGAGCCGCCATGTTCGCACCATAGCCAAGGCATTCGGCCCCAGCCCGAAAACTGTCGTGCTGGGTCGTCGGCGGTGTTGTGCTCGCCGCTGCTCTCTGTGTCTGTGGAGTACCCGACCACAATTCATCCGATGAAAAGGGTGGGCCCGTCGCGCTGCACTTCGTCAATCCGACCCAGTTGGTGACCCGCGGCAAGGACGACCGGGCCGCGTAGACAAGCCTCATCCCCCACTGACATCCCTCCACACGTTCGAAGGAAGGTGACCGTCGTTGTACGCGCCTTTGTCCAGACGAACGGTTCTCAAGGCGGCCGGCCTCTCGGCCGCCATGGCGGTGGCGCTGCCCGGCCGGGCCGGCGCCGCCGCGCCCCCCGACGCCGTGCCCGTCGGCCGGGACGACCCCTGGCGTCAGATCCCCCCGGCTCCTGGTGGTACGACGGCAAGGACCGGCCCGTCACCACCGGCCTCAACGTCGACCGGTACATCGCCAACGCCGGCAACTCCGTCCGGTCCCTGATGGACTTCACCGCCATGGTCGACGGCAAGTTCCCGCCACAGCAGGAGAAGTTCATCGACCTGATGAAGGACTACCTCCCGCCCTTCTGGGAGTCCCTGCACGACGTGGACGGCGGCGGCTTCATGTACGGCGGCATGCAGCCGGGTGCCTGGAACGACGGTGCGTACGGCTACGTCACCGTCAGCCGCGCCCACCCGGACACCACCCAGTACGTCCACGTCACCACCCGCCCCACCACGGGCGACCAGGTGAAGATCCGGGACAACGGCCACCGCGTCAAGGGGATCACCGACCTGCGCACCGGC
Source organism: Streptomyces sp. NPDC093064 (assembly GCF_044754605.1). Lineage (NCBI taxonomy): Bacteria > Bacillati > Actinomycetota > Actinomycetes > Kitasatosporales > Streptomycetaceae > Streptomyces > Streptomyces sp. NPDC093064. Next base: position 307 of record NZ_JBIVPK010000076.1, on the reverse strand, counting down.
CAGAAGATCCCGTTCGACCAGCACGACGGCACCCTCACGATCAGGTCGATCCAGGACTGGGACCCGTACGACACCGTCTTCAAGGTCGAGACCACCAGCCACCGTCAGGGCGTCTACCCCACGGGCACCGTCACAGCCGACGACCCGGCCCTGACCGACGGCGACTTCACCACCTACACCGACAACAAGGGCAAGCTGCCCGTCTCCTTCACCCTAGTAGACTGTCGCGGCTAATGTTTGGGGTAGAGGTGGCGCAGTTTGATGCGTGCATCGTGGGTGGTGAACTGCCAGTCCACCTGACGTTGGT
>NZ_JBIVPK010000075.1:0-23719 GCF_044754605.1 Streptomyces sp. NPDC093064 | reverse complement strand
CGAAGAAGCGCTCGACTGCGCCTGCGGCCTCTACCTCAACGACCCCACCGCCTGGACCACACCACCCTCCACGAACTAACGCGGAGCAGCACTAGGAGGGGCCACGGGGAACAGACCAGGAAGTAGCAGGTCAGCAACTTCGCAGGCCAGACGCCATCCGCGTACGCGATCTTCCAAACTGGGTCTGGTGTCGTAGATTTGCGAGGCCGCGCCCGACTGTCGCTCGGCTGCGTCAACGGTCTGGGGGAAGAAATGAGCAAAGGCATCATCGATCTGTGGCTCGCGCATGAGCGGCCGGCGGTGGACGGGTTGTTCCGCGCGGACGGTTCCGCGTGGACGGTCGAGACGGACGGTCCTGAGCTTTCCTGGTTCGACGTAGGGGAGCCGCTCAATCTGGATGCCCTGCTGGCGGAGGATCCGGAGTGGCTGACGGGGGCCGACATCCACCCGCAGGGTCTGGCTGAGCTGTCGGACGGGGCGGGATACGTGTGCTGTGGGGATGGCTCGCTGGGTTCGGAGGGTTTCTTCGCTCGGCTCGACCAGGACAAGAACCTGGTGTGGGTGGTGTCGTTGCTGGACTCCAACCCGTTCGAGCGAGCGGAGGTCCACGGCTCGCAGGCGGCCTTCACCAACAACCTCGGCAACTGCCTCACCATAGACCTGACGAACTCGTACTTCGCCTGACGCAGAACCTGCGGTCCAGCACACCCTGGACGTCGCCGTTCACGAACTGAACGAAGCGCTGACCGGGGTCTATGGACAGATCAAGCGTCTGGAACAAGGAGACCCCCGGCCGGGCGAAACCCTGCAGTCAGCCGCCGAAGCGCAGCATGCGCTCTGGCTCACGGCGTTCAGTGCCATCAGGAGGCCGGTGTCCTCAGAGGCTGGCAGCACCGAAGAGGAGCGCATCGCCCTGCCCCGCAAGGCGCTGATCGGCAGGCCCAAGCTCGCAGCACCTCAGTGGTCGGTGGACCGAGATGTCCCAGTCGATTTCACCGACGGCGTCGGCCGCGGCCTGGATCTGCTGGAGCAGATGTTCCCAGGTGCCGTTGCCCGACCACAGCCGGTGGCGTTCGTAGACGGTCTTCCAGTGGCCGAACCGTTCGGGCAGGTCACGCCACTGCACTCCGGTTCGCACCCGGTGCAGAATGCCGTTGATTACCTGCCGGTGGTCCCGCCACCTGCCACAACGTCCATTGCTGACCGGGAGGAACGGCCGCAGCCGTTCCCACGCGGCATCCGTCAGAACATGAAGATCACGATCTACAACTGGAGTACTAGGACTTGTCCGGGCGATCATGTGCGGAGCCAGATGACCAGGGCACGCTGGATACACGCAGCATTCCGCGCACGTCCTCGTAGCGGTCCACGTACGCCCGGATTTCCCGTTCGGTGCCACCGGTGAAGATCACCCATGGCCCGTCCACCACCACGGGGTCCCCCCACCACACCTCGTGGTCAGGTTCGGAAAACGGCGGCGGAGTCCAGCCGGGATCCAACGCGGCAATGCTGGCGAACAGCCGCTCCATCTGCGGAGAGGCATGACCGTTGAGCAACATGCCGTTGCCGCCTGGCTGATGGAACACAGTCCCCTCACCCCATACGAACCACGTCGCGCCCTCGTCGTCCGACATCCCGTCCCGTTCCTCGTCCCTTTCTGCCTCTATCCCCTCGTTCGAACGATAGAGGTTGGGCAACATCATGCTGCCGCCGCAGAGTCCCTGGCCATCTGGCTCAGCAGCCACCCTGCGGCATCCTCGGTCTTACGGGCTCTCCCGCGATTGGTCGTGAGGCGTGTTGGCCTGGCTCCTGAGACAAGGGGCCCGCTACGCGGGAGCCGCCCTAGTAATAGCCCTTCGCGCCGTCGAGCAACTCCCGGACGATGTCCGCGTGCCCCGCGTGCCGCCCCGTCTCCTCGACGAGGTGGATCAGCATCCAGCGGAGGTTGGCGCTGCCGGAGCGGAAGTCGGGGTGCCGGCCGACGTCGTCCAAGGAGGCCGCGGCGACGATCTCATTGCTGCGGGCGCACTGAGCCTCGTATTCCGCGAGGAGCTCGGTGAGGGGGCGGCCGTCGGTGTGCCAGTCGGCGTCCTCGCTCGACTCGTCGAACGCCGGGTTCTGCTTCTTGTCGCCGCCGAGGAACAGCACCTCCAGCCACATGTGCTCGGTCCAGCGCATATGGGAGATGAGGCCGGCCATCGTCATGGCTGGTGAGGTCGGGATGACCGAGCGGTGCGCGTCCTCGTCGCTCAGTCCCTCACATTTCCAGCGCAGGATCTGCCGCTGCAGGTCCAGCCAGCCGATGAGCGCGGTGCGTTCGTCCGCTTGGAGCGGGGGGCGTTCCAGTTCCGATGTCATGCCAGCGCACGCTACCGGGGCGGCCGGGAGAGGGACACCTGGATTTGCGGGCTCTTCCGCGATTGATGATCTCCGTCACGGTCGGGGACATCGGGGTGGTCATGCGAGTTATCCGGGTTGTGAGGACTCATCAGATCCGTGCGGTGATGGCGCATCCCGCGTTCTGCGGTGTCCCGGAGTGGCTCTTGGGCGAGCTGGTTACGGAGCTCGCTGCGCGTTGGGAGGCCCGCTGTGAGTCCGAACGTCATGACCGTCGTCAGGGTTCGCGCCGACGTGAGGCGGGGGCCGGGCCGAAGTACGAGCTGGTGTTCACCGACCGGCTGCTGGCCACGCTGGTGCACCTGCGGACCGGGCTCACCTATGAGGCGCTGGGCGTCATCTACCAGGTGGGCAAGTCGACGATTGGTCGGGCGGTGGCAGAGGTGAGGCCGCTACTCGCGGCCCGCGGGTTCGCGGTGCCGCAGCGCGCCGGGCTGCGGCTGCGCACATTGGAGGACGTGTTCGCCTATGCCGAGGCCGAGGGGGTGACCCTGCGGATCGACGGGATGGAGACCCAGGTGAGGCGTCCAAGAGCACACCGGCCCGGCCGACGTGCGTTCGTGTCGGGTAAGCGCAAGCAGAATACGGTCAAGACGACCACGATCAGCGATGGGCAGGGCCGGACCCTGTGGTCCGGAGCGATGCGTCCGGGCCGGATGCATGACCAGAGTGCGACACGAAGGCGCACGCAACGAGCGGTTACCCAGGAAGGAGGCCGACTGATGTCGGCGGCGTAATCCCAGGCTAGTGTTCGAGTGCCTGTCCCCACCTCGGCATGCGTCGCTGGTAACGGCGGGGTGTGAAGCCCGGGGATAGAAGCCCAGCGAATGCCGGCGGCCGAAAGGAAGCGGGAAACCGGGACAGTGTGATCGGTTCCTCCGCCGATCGTCCCGCATAACCGGCCGGACAGGGGCAGTTGCCCCGACCCGAAAGGGTGCTGACGTGGACCGGGTGAGCCCGTGAAGACCGATGACCGAAGACGACGGAACCGAGGGACAAGTTGGACATCACGACGACGCAACCGAGCGCAGTCACCGAGGCTGCCACGGCAGGCGCCGCCGGGGTGAACGGACCCGAGGACGACTTCACCGCCTGGCAGTCCATCGACTGGCAGCAGGTCGAAGAGGACGTACGTCGACTGCGGCAGCGCATCTTCACGGCATCGCAGGCGGGGGACCTCAAGAAGGTCCGCAACCTGCAGAAACTGATGCTCCGCTCCCGCGCCAACACGCTGCTGAGCGTGCGACGCGTGACGGAGGTCAATGCTGGCCGAAAGACGGCGGGGATCGACGGACGGACGGCGCTGCTGCCCCAGTCCAAGGCCGAGTTGGCCGATTGGGTGCAGCACCGCTCCCGGCCGTGGACTCCCAAGCCCGTCAGACGCGTGTTCATCCCCAAGGCCAAGGGCAGGCGCCCTCTCGGGATTCCCGTGATCGCTGACCGCGCACTTCAAGCTGTTGCGGTTGGGGCACTTGAGCCCGAGTGGGAAGCACGGTTCGAGCCGAGATCCTATGGATTTCGGCCGGGCCGCGGCTGCCACGACGCGATCGAAGCTATCTTCAACACCGCCAGCGGGAAGAACCCGCGCAGACGGTGGGCGCTCGACGCGGACCTGGCGGCGGCGTTCGACCGAATCGACCATTCTCATCTTCTCCGGCAGCTCGGCTCGTTCCCCGCCAGGGGACTGGTCGAGCAGTGGTTGAAGGCGGGAGTGGTCGACCAAGGCCGGTTCGCCCCGACCGAAGAGGGGAGTCCTCAAGGCGGGGTGATCAGTCCCGTCCTCCTCAATGTGGCTCTGCACGGGATGGAGGAGGCCGCCGGGGTCCGCTACTTCGCAACCGGCAGAGATGCCGGGAGCGCGGTGCCGGGCAGCCCCGTGCTGGTGAGATATGCAGACGATCTTGTCGCGCTCTGCGAAAGCCGCGACCAGGCCCTCCAGGTCAAGGCGCGGCTGGCGGCATGGCTGGAGCCCAGGGGGCTGACCTTCAACGAGGACAAGACGCGGGTCGTCCGCCTCGAAGACGGGTTCGACTTCCTGGGGTTCAACATCCGCCGGTATCGCAGCGGCAAGCTGCTGATCAAACCGAGCAAGGCGGCTGTGCGGCGCATCCGGAAACGGCTCGCCGCCGAGACGAGGGCCCTCCTCGGGGCCAACGCCGAGGCGGTGATCGGCAAGCTCAACCCCATCATCCGGGGCTGGGCCGCCTACTACCGGACGGCAGTGTCCAGCAGGACCTACGCCCAGCTGGACCACTACGCGTTCAAGCTCACCTACAAGTGGGCCAAACGCAGCCACCCGAACAAGTCGAGGCACTGGGTTGTTGACCGGCACTTCGGCATGTTCGACCGTTCCAGGCGCGACCGGTGGGTGTTCGGCGACCGCGACAGCGGCGCCTACCTCGCCAAATTCGCCTGGACGAAGATTGTCCGGCACCAGATGGTCAAGGGCAGGGCGTCTCCCGATGACCCGGCCCTGGCCGACTACTGGACCCAGCGGCGTCGCCGCCGGAAACCCCCGTTGAGCGCGACCGGACTGCGGCTTCTCCAAGCTCAGCACGGCCGTTGCCCGCTCTGCGGGGAATTCCTGCTGCACGCCGACCACGAGCCACAGAGCCCAGACCAGTGGGAGCAATGGCTCAAGGTCATCCGCAAGGCAGCCCGCCGACAGGCGATCGTCACCAGCGGACCGGGAACGTCGGACACACCCGCCGCACCCAGCCTCGTGCACGCTCACTGCCGACGCCGACTCGGCACCCGACCAGCACTTCTGCCCGCCCGCGAGCCCACAGGGGCTTGCTTGAGCCCGGTGCGTTCAACGGCGCACGCCGGGTTCTGAGGGGGCGGCGGCGCAGCAATGCGCCGCCGCTACCCGACCCTGCGTGCGCACCGAGGGCATCGCCGAGCAGTTCCGCATGCACCCGGACGTCAGAGCCGAGGTCGACGACGGCTACCGGGGCCTTGCGAACGAGTTCCCCGGCCAGGTCTCGGCCCCGCCTCGCAAACCGAAGAACCGTGACGCCGACACCGCACCACTGACCGAGAAGTACGGCTGGCGCGAGTACAAACGCCGCCAGTCCTCCCGCCGGATCTGTGTTGAGCACGCCCATGCCGAGTACCGCCAATGGCGTCCGCTCCAGCGATACACCGGGCGACGTGACACCTACGGCGAAACCCACACAGCGATCGTCGGCCTGGTCTCCGACCGCGCCGCTAGGCGCACCACCCAGCGCCGGACGAGCACCGAACTCGTGCCCGTCCGCCCGATGACCTGCTGAACCGCCCACCAGCCGAATTTCCAGGCCAACACGCCTCACCACCAATCGCGGGAGAGCCCGTTATGTCGTACCTCAGCCTCGGCCTGGTGGCTCAGTCACCGAGGAAGAGCAGGTACCCGCTCCTTTGATGAACCCATGTCGCGCCGTCCTTGAGACGTTGCACCACCGGAGTGAGCGGCTCCGGGGAGACCTCCTCGATCTCCCGTAGCAGCTGATACGCCTGCTTGGAGTTGAAGAGCGTTTCACGCCACTGGCTCACCCCCAGCGAACGCTGGTCTCCGGAGCCTCGATCGTCTCTTTTATGAGTCGATCAACAGATCGACGACCCCTTGAAGGCTTGCGCGTCGCGCATGGAAGCCTGGCGGCATGGATACGTTCGCGAGTCGACTCAATGGCGGATGGGAGTGGTGGGACGCTGCTATCGAGGAAGCGCAGGATGGGCGCTGGGTACGTGATGCCGTGGAACGGCAGGTGATGAAGGACATCAGGGCCGCCACCAACTTTCTCCATGGTGGGCGAAGGGCCCCATTCACCGAGGACCCGTGGCACGTACGCATCGGGAGGATCGCGAACTGGGCCGGGGTGCTGCGGCTCGCTGCCCGGTCAGGCGGGTGGGTACTCCAACCAGTCACCGGACGCCGCCCGCCGCACCCCGCGGGCATGACCGAGCTGCTGTCTGGCATTTACGCGGTCGGCGAGCAGGGAGAGATCTGGATGAAGCAGCTCCTGAAGGGCGAGCTGCCACCAGCAGACGAGATCGCGAAGGCCGAGGGCTTCCTCACAGGTCCAGGGTCCGTCGAGGACCTTGAGCTGTTCTTCTACGACTGAAAAGCCGCTTATCCTTCGTCAGCGCCGGAGCCGCCCCCGGCGCCCTGACGGCGCCGGGGGCGGCTGCCCCGCGTACGGTCAGCCGATCTTCTCGGCCGGCCCCACGGACAGGTATGTCCGGCGCTCGATCAGGCCGAGGTCGTGCCCCTTGGTCGACATCTGCGTCGCCTCCAGGAGCAGACTCGTCTTGGGGTCGACGATCACACGGTCGCTGCTCGGGATCCCGTCGAACGCCAGCTCCGTACCCTCGCGACCGGCGCTGTCCTTGACGTTGCCGACGAGCTTGACTCCGTTCATCCCGGCCAGCGCCTTGAACAGGGCGGCGCGCAGCTGCGGGCTCGCCGGTGACTCTCCGAGCAGGTGGCTCGCCTGGAGGAAGGCGCTCTGGCCTGCGTACTCCTTCGAACTATCCATGATCTCCAGCAGCTTCGCCGGGTCTGTGGGCAACTGGTCCAGGCCGTTCCAGTCGAACGTCTTCGGCCCGAGGCGCCAGCCGGAATGGGGCTTCTTGAAGGTCCGGCCGCCGTCCACGATGGTGTACCCGGATCGCGAGATGTACTCGTCGAACGTGCTGGACTCGCCGTGCCACGTGCTGGGCTTCCCGTACGTGACCTTCATGTGCACCTTCCAGTACGGCCCGGACGACATCGGCCTGGCTGCGGCCACTGCGGCGGTGTCGGTCAGGAAGGTCGCGGCACTGACGGTCTTGCCCTGCTGCGGGGCCTGTGCGGCCGGCGATCCCGCGCCCTGGTTCGTGTACACCACGACGCCGGCCGCGCAGGCGGCCGCCACGAGGACCGTCGCCACGATCCGCCGGCCGGACGCGAGGCGGCGGCGACGGAGCGGGGTCACCACGGCCTCGTCCTGCGCGGCCGCGCGGACCGCCGCCATGGCCCGGGCGAGCGCCTGCGGGGAGGGGGGCTCTACGTGGCCCGCGGCCTGGAGCGCCTCGGTGCCGGGGAAGTCAAGAAGATCCTGTCGCTCGGTCATGCCGGTCCCTTTCGGATCGCACGTGTTGGGGGTGCTCTTGGTCATGTCAGGTCTCCGGTCACCGTCAGCTGCCGCGATGCCGGACGGGGTGGCGCGAGGCGTTCGCGGAGCCGACCCCGTGCGCGGTGCAGGCGGGAGCGGGCGGTGCCGGCGGGGATGCCGACAGCGGCGGCGGCTTCGGTCGGTGTCAGCTGCTCCCACGCGACGAGCAGCATCAACTCCCGCTCCTCGGCGGGCAGATCGGCGAGCGCTTTACGCAGCGCGGGAGCCAGCGCGGCGGCGTCCAGCCGCTGGTCCACTGCCTGCCAGGGGTCGCTGGCGGCGGGGGCCGGCGCGGTCGTGTCCCGCCCGGTGCGTCGGACGTGCCCGGCCAGTACGTTCCGGGCCACCCCGAAGAGCCAGCCCCGGGCCGATCCGCGTGAGGCGTCGAAGGTGCGCCGCGCGGCGAACGCCTGCAGCCACGCCTCGGCCAGCAGGTCATCGGCGGCGCCGGGGACGCGCCGGGCGAAGTAGCCGTGCAGCGCGGGCGAATACTTCTCCACCAGTGGCGTGAACGCCGCCGCGTCACTCGCCGCGCGTGTCAACTGGGCGTCGCTGTCGCTGTCGCGGTCGTTGTGATCTGGGTTCACGGAGTCTCCGTCTCCGACCGCCCGACGGCGGTCTCACCCCCTACTTGTCGTCCACTCCGGCGAGCGTTCGCGCCGCCTTGACCTCCGCACGCAGATCACCGAACTGCAGAGCCGGCTGCGGGAGGCCGAGACCCATCTCGAGCACCTGAAGGTGAGTTGAGGAAGTGGGAACCTTAATACTTCCAGCTGTACTTCGTGATCTTGCTGGTGGGCGTGACTGAGTGCGCTGGTCGGGCACCGAGGGTCTCCAGCTGGCCGACGTCGTGTTGTGCCGAGGGAGCCTGGGTTGTCGGGCCGTTCCTGAGCCCGTCGGGACGGCAACAGTGGGACCCGCAACCCGGGTGTCGGTGGCTGCACGTACGGTCTGCGCATGATTGATCAGTGGTGGGCGGGCGTACGTCAGCGGGTCGAGGCGGCGGGCGCAGGGCCTGGGGGCGGCAAGGTGTTCGGGGCATTGGGGCACAAGTGGGTCTTGGAGGAGTCGCTCACCCGGGGCGGGCTTGCCGAACTTGAGGCTCAGATAGGCGTGCAGCTACCGGAGGAGTACCGGGCCTTCCTGCTCCACGTTGGCACGGGTGGCGCCGGCCCCGCGTACGGCCTGTTCCCCGTTCGGCGCGTGCAGGGCCGCTGGCGTTGGGAAGGCGACGGCGCGGACCTGGCCGACCTGACGAGGCTGGCCGAGCCGTTTCCCAACCAGGGTCCGGACCCGAAGCTGCTCGACGACCTCCTTGCCCAACGTCCCGAGGAAGAGGACTTCGACGATATCGAGGACTTCGACGACGCCATCGAGGCGTGGGACGAACGGTGGGATGTCGTCATGTTCGCTCCCGAACGCACTGCGGGTGCGATCGTGATCTGTCATCTGGGGTGTGCCCTACGGGAGTGGCTGATCATCAGTGGCAGCCACCGCGGCACGATCTGGTCCGACGGCCGGGCGGACGACGTTGACCTCGTGCCGCTCCTCGATGACAACGGGAAGCCGGTGACCTTCGCCCGTTGGTACAGCGACTGGCTGGAGAAGGCCGAGCAAACCGCCCTGTCGGCGCCGTAGGCCCGTCGCCCTGTGCTGCTGAGCATTGCCGTGAACGCAGCGGCGAAGCGAGCTGTACAGCAAGGAAGTACAGCAACCACAGCAACCAGCCTCGACCAGTGGTGCCTCCAAGGGGCCATGAAGCGGCCTGTATGACCGTCACCGACCGATCCACATATAGCTACGGATCAGAAGGTTGCAGGTTCGAATCCTGCCGAGTGCACAGGTCGCTCGGATACGGTCTTCGCTCCATGCCCCGCATCCCAGCATGAACATGCCGAACAGGCTGGCCTGTATGGCGGTCCGTGCCACGAACGAGCGATCACAAACCGAGAGAGAAGGGACTTAACGCCCTCTCAGTCGGCCAAATCCAGGTGCGAGACGATCCGGGCGGCAGATAGCTTCGCCCGAGTGACAGCCATGCTGAACGATTCCGCTCGGGCGCTGCTCGATGCGCCGGTTCCCGCCGTCCTCGCCACTGTCAACCCGGACGGAAGCCCGCAGACGTCGGTGGTCTGGGTTGGCCGCGACGGTGATGACCTGCTCGTCTCCACCGCTGCCGGCCGTCGCAAGGAACGCAATCTACGCCGCGACCCCCGCGCCAGCCTGACCGTCTATGATCCGGCCGACCCGTTGCGCTACGTCGAGATACGCGGCCTCGCCACAATCACCGAGGACACTGGCCGGTGTCTAGCGGTCACCCTCGCCGAACAGTACGAAGGCCCCGGTGCCGGCCAGGAGTACCTCGAGCTCCCGGCAGAGGTTCTCCGTGTTGTCGTCCGTATCAGCCCGACCAAGGCGGTCGGTACCGCGACCGCCTGACTGATCATCACCGGGACGCCATTGCGATAGCGGGGGGGCATGAAGACACCCGGCACTGTCGGTGTCCACGCGGAGAAGCGCGAGGACACCGACAGCGTCGACCTCCCCATGCAGGCCCGTCCGAGGGGGCCTCGGACGCGGCCAGCAGATCCGAGCCAGGCGCCACGATCCGTGGTGGGCGGTCCGGCGGCAGCACGCCCGCGGGTACCGGAACCGCAAGGTGTAGCCCTGGCACGCGTGACCGCGAACCTGGAGCGTCTGTCATCGACATCGGACCCGAAAGCAGACGACCATGAGGGCCTGTCAGGGACGGATCAGGGTGCATGCGGGGCGATCCCTGATCTCTGAGTACGGTGCGGACCGAAAAAATCGACACATGACGAACCGACCTTGGGGAACTCGCCGGACCGCACTGACGCGGACCGCTTTCATCGCCGCACCGCTGTGCATGCTCGCCTACGGAGTCATCCGTCTGTCCGACCCGGACCACGGCCCGGGCCTTACCTGGACCAGCGGCCACATCGCGCTGATCGCCGGGGCGTTGCTCTTCGCCGCGATCTTCCTGGGTCTCCTGCGGCTGTCGAAGCCGACGACCAGCGCAGCACGGCTGAGCATCCAGGCGGCGACGCTGCTGGGACTGGTGGGGGTGGTGGCCGTCACCGCCCAGGGCGTCATCGACCTCGTTGTCGGCTTCCGCGCCGACGACCGAGCCGGGATGGACCGATTCTTCGAGAGCATTCAGAGCCACCCGGGCGTGATGCCCGCGGTGTACACGGTGGGCCCGAATCTCTTCTTCGTCGGCCTGCTGTGGCTGGTGACCCAGCTCGCCGTGCAGCGCCGCATCGAGGTCTGGCGCCCCGTGCTGGTGGTGCTCGGTACGGCGGCGATGGCGGCCAGTCTGGACCTGATGCCGCTCGGCGCGCTTCTCTTCTGCGCAGCACTGTCCCCTTTGGGACGGAACACCACAGCTCACCCCACGCGAGCCGAGTGCTGATGCTGCGGTTGTGGAGCACATGACGCACGCCGGACCGCTACGACTGTGCTTCTGCTCCTCGGCGAAGCCGATGCCGTGGTCGACGCGATCACGGGTAGGAGCACGGTCGGTGGCCACGGCAGCTGGCTTGAGCCCGAGCTAAATACAGGGTGGCCCTCAGCAGCTTTCGAATCTGCGACACTCTGGCATCCGGAAGAGACTCAGAAGGACTAATAAAATTGGCTAGTCCAGTTCAATGGTGATCTGAGCGGGCGAATAACGACCATTAATGCGGACAAGTGGCTACGTTCAGTGCTGGAGGAGGCCATTGACCTCGACGAAGAGAAACTTAATATAAAGTTTGACTGATATTTCCGTGAAACGCTGTTGAATAGCTGCTATGACAGAATCTACGTCGTCCAAGCTGAAGACTGCGGCGGTGAACAAGATCCTTTACTGTGTTCTCCGCCGCTCCATGGCCTGTGCGGCAGTGCACTCCTTGCTGATTGCAGTGTTCGTCGTCCTCTTCACCACGGTTGCCGAAGGCTCGCCGGACCGGCCTTTGAGGGACAGCGTCGAGGCCGCCTTCATCCTCGTGCTCATCCTGTTCCTCGGACTCCTGCTGCTCTACGGCCTGATAGGCATGCTCGGCCACGTCCCGGCGGTGCGGAAGCTCGGCTTCGAGCCCACTCCGGGCAATCTCTCGCCATACCAGTCGAGAGCCGTCCCGGTGCGCGGAGGAGGCGCGTACGCCATCGGCCGCGCGCGCAGGATCCTGCAGGAGACGGACGGGGTCCGCATCATCGAGCAGGAGCCCAACGGCACACGCGTCAGGGCGGTCCGAAAGGCCCATGACGACGCCGGCTACGCGCAGCTCATAGAGATCACCGCGGACCCGTCCGAAGGGGCCTCGAACGTCGAGGTTCGCAGTCGGCCCCGATTCCACCTGGCGCCCTTCGATCGGGGCCAGAACCTGGTCAACGTGGAGAGCATCGCGGCAGAGCTGGGCTCGCCGTAATACGGGCCAATAGGGGGTCAATCCGGCATCGCGCAGCATTGCCCCCTACTCCGCCTCCTTTGCCACCATCTTCCCCTCGCGTAGTTGGAGCCCGGCCGATTGGCTGCTTATGGCCTTGGCGCCTGGATCCGGGTGCGCCGGGCGGCCCTACGATGATTGCTATGACCTCCGCACTGATCCTCATCGACCTGATGCCGCGCATCATCGCCCTCCCACTCGCACCGCACTCCGGTGACGAAGTGCTTGCGCGCTGCCGCGAGTTGGCCCAGTCGTTCCGGGCGAGTGGGCAGCCGGTCGTGTTGGTCCGTGTGGAGCGCCCGAACGTCGCCGAGCAGCCGCCGGGCAGCGACTTCGCCGATGGCCTGGTACACGGCGGCGACGTCGTGGTGGTCAAGCGCACGATCGGAGCGTTCTACGGCACCGATCTGGACGAGCAGTTGTGCAAGCTCGGTGTGGACACCTTGGTGATCGCCGGGCTGGTCACCACGATGGGTGTCGAGTCCACCGCACGGGCCGCGGCCGACTACGGCTACCAGCTGGAGTTCGTAGCCGATGCGATGTCTGGACTGGCCGCGGACGAGCACGAGTTCACCGTAGAGCGGATCTTCCCGCGCTTCGGCAAGGTGCGGAACAGCGCCGATTACAGCTGATGCCGGCTCAGTCCGGTATGTCTGGCACCTCGCCGAGTGGTCACCTCGTCGGCCTGACAGGTGCGGTGTCGCTCCAGACAGACCCTAGTACTCCAGTCGGACTTCTAGATTTTCCCTGGTCAACGGCCTGGCAGCGGGGGATTGTAGCGGGGGCGTGGTGGCCGCGGGACGGTACGCGTAGATTTTCGCCGGGTCCGGCGACGCCGCCATCAGGCCCGAGCCCAGGCCAGCCATTACCGCCGACAAGTCGCGAATCAGGCATGAAGATCACGATCTACGCCTGGAGTACTAAGAGATCGTCTCAGTTGGTCAATCTCCGATAGCAAATGAGGGTGGCCGCGATGCCGGCGAAGGCGAGGAAGTGTTCGGCCTTGCGTTCGTAGCGGCGGTGCAGACGGCGGCAACCGGATAGCCAGGCCACGGTCCGCTCCACCGTCCAACGGTGACGGCCCAGGCGCTGGGAGGACTCGATACCCTTGCGGGCGATGCGGGGTGTGATGTTCCGAGAACGGAGCCATTTCCGCAGGTGGTCGTAGTCGTAGCCCTTGTCTCCGTGGAGCTTGGCGGGGCGGCGTCGACGTGGTCCACGGCGAGATCGGATGGGCGGTATGCCGCGAACGAGGGGTTCGAGAGCCTGGCTATCGTGAGTGTTGGCGGCGGATATGCCGATAGAGAGGGGCAGACCGGTCCGCTCCGTGATCAAGTGGATCTTCGATCCCTTCTTGCCGCGATCGACAGGATTCGGGCCTGTCAGCTCCCCCCTTTTAGAGCTCGCATGTTCACGGAGTCAATCGCGCATCGCGACCAGTCCACATCACCCCGGGCGCCGAGTTCGTCCAGCACCAGGCGATGGAGCTTCGCCCACACCCGTGCAGCGGACCACTCGGAGAAGCGTCTGTGGACGGTCTGCCACGACGCGCCGAAGACCGGCGGCAACTGCCGCCAGGTGCATCCCGAGGTGGCGACGAAGATGATCGCGGCAAGTACAGCGCGATCATCAGCTCGCCGGCGGCCACCGCCCTGCGGCCTCGTGGGGATCGGCGGTCTCACAGCCCGGAACAACTCCCACAGCGCCTCCGGCATCAGCCCCTCAACGAAGCCCATCGAGTACAGCCCCCTCCGTCGGTTCCGGACTCACCGAATCGTCAACGGCCGTCCCAGGCGCCCCGAAACGCGCGAGGTAGTGCCACACTTTCTTGATCGCCTGGGGGTCGTGGTGGCCGGCACGCGCTGCGTCCCCGACGATGCGCGGATTGAGTACGCCGTCGATGGCAATCTGTGCGCCCAAGTCGACGTACTCCTGACCGCGGTAGCTGGGATGACGGAGGAGTTCTTCGACCTTCAGTCGGAAGCCGGGGTGCCACTCCACGGGGCAGCCCAGGCGCAGGGCCGCAACCTCGACAGCCGTACCTCGATAGCAGGGGTCCAGGACCAGCGCCTCCGCGTGGCAGTTCGGTCGCACAGACCCGTGGACCTGCGCCTCGATGTAATCGTCGAGGTCGTCCTGACGATCGGCGAGGGCAAGCTCGATGAGCCCCATGCGGGCCGCGACACCGAAGTCTGATGGTTCAAGGAAACTGTCCGGGTAGCAGAACGTGGTCCGCGCCAGCGTCTCAGCGGCCAGCCGGAAGTGGGCAGAGCCGAACCGCGGTGCCCCGCCGACGGGCTTGCGGCGGAAGTTCAACGCCCCATAGACGGGCCGCTCATGGGCGGGCGCTTCGTCGTAGGCCCCGTCGAAGATCCGGCTCTCCCAGCGCCACCGGTCGCCGCCGGGATATGCGGTCAGTCCGCCGTTGCTGGTCCCCGTGACGAACTGCGAGCGGTAGACACCGTCCTCGGCCATGGCATCCAGGATCGGCTTGCCGTGTAGCAGCCGGTCTGGGTGGAAGTTGAGGGTCACCCGCAGCGTCGGGTCCATCGGAGGGCCCGACGCCAGGTCCGCGACATGCCCAAGGGCCCGTTCGTGTGATGTCTGGGAGGCTGCGGAGCTCATCCGCACAGTGTTCCTCAAGCTGATCAACCGCTGCACGCGGATTGTCTACCGACAGTCCGGCCGTGCGGGAGACGGAGCTTTGAACACCAATCGAGACGACCTCTAACCCGGCGTCCAGTTCACCGCGTTCGCCTCTACGGCTGGGGTCAGTTGGTGGCTGCCTTCGCCCTGTGCTGGCAGGTGGTCTTGAGGCTGGTGCTCAGCGACTCCGAGTGGGGGGACAATGTCGGCCTCGCGCTTGTGCTGACCGGCATCATCCTGATGGTGGTGAGCCAGAGCGCGGGTCGCAATCGACAGGGCAGCGGCACGCCCTAGCCGTGGAAGTGGTTGCGCTTGATCACGGCCTTGCGGATGTTGACGGTGGTGCCGCCCTTGTGGCCGCTCGCGGTGAAGGCATGCACGGCGATCCAGCCACCGAAGATGGCAGAGCCCGAAGAACGCGTTGGCCTGTGCCTCATCGCGGCGGGCTGGTGCTGGCTGTGACGGCGCGTCTGTTTTCCGTCCGACGCGACTGAGCAGCGCCTGGATCAGGACGACGAGCGTGGGCAGCGCGCGGTACATGCCAGGCAGGCGTTTCCCCGATCAAGACCACGCTTGATCGTGTGGATGCGCGTGGCGCAGGCTCTGTCCTGCCCATCACGGGTGCAGTGGAGGCAGCTTTCGACGCTTCCGGCCGCCGCGGCCGTTTCGGAGGATGTCGCGGTCGCGCACCACCAGAATGAAGCCAGTAATGCTGAATGCCAGACAACAGGCAGCCAGGATGAAGCCGAGTGGCTGGCGGCCTCCGGCCAAGGAGCCGGCTGCGTGAAACAACTGCCCCAGTCCGATCGCTATGGCGCCCCAGCCCGCACGGGTGCCCGCGCGTCGGCGGTGCTGCCGCCCGACGAACCACACGCCAAACGCCATGCAGATGACGCTACCGACGCCGAAGATCACCGCATCGAACATCCCCACCTCCGCGGGAAGCGTACCGATCGCGGGGTGACGAGGACCCGATGAGATGACGGCAACGTTGACGGCAACGACGGCACACAGAGACCGACGATCACGAGCGTCAGCGATCAGTCCGGAAGAAGGCGGAGCCCCCGCTCAACGGGCCGCCCGATCCTACGGACCAGAAGGTCTCACCGCCCACAAGACGTCTCGGCCATACACCGGGCCGTCTCGGCCCCGCCCGCGATCACGTGGAACAAACAGGGCGAACCGACAACTCGGTTGGGCAGTCACGGCCACTGATGAATCGAGGTTAAACGAGCGACGTTGCACTGTGGCGCGTCACACCCCGAAGGCGCATGCTGTGTGACATGCCGACAGATCCCCGGGGGGCGAGCATCGATGATACGGAAGATCGGTCTGTACTACCCGTACATCCATTTCCGTGACTTAGAGTGGCTAAAGCTCTCGGCTCTGTACTGGCCAAAGCTGGCCCGTGTTGTGCCAGAGGACTACCCTGTTTCAGATTCTCCGACGGCAACCGCACTGGCTGACGAACTCGACTTCTTCGTGCACGTAGACCCCTCCCGAGCCACGAGTGCAGTAGCTGAGAGATTCCTCGACGTGATCACTCACCACGCCGATCCTCTGCGTTGGCTGTACGGGGCGAGGGACCGTGATCCGGTAGAGCCAGAAACTGGGCAACACGCCCCACCGCTCCCGCGACATGCGGTTGGACCACGCCGTACGAGGAGTACGCCGGGGCTGACTGGGGTGTACTGGGACGAGGTGACTCCCGAGCTCAGGGCAGCCCTCTTCCAGAGCGGACTAGCTGTACAACTGCACCGCTTACCCCCTGCCCCGCCCACTCCACGTCCATGGATCGGTGTTGATCCCGCTCTGGCGTGGGTCTACAAGTGCGCACTGACCGAAGAACTGGCCCGGCAAGGACAGTTCACTCCTACGACCGATCAGACCGCCGCGCTCCCGTCCTCCTGCGGCTGGGACACCGACCGCATCATCCGGGTCCTGTTCAACCGCGACGGCAACGCTATGGCCAATGACGTCGGCAGTGTGGTTGGGATGATGGCCATACGCATCGCGGTACCCGCTTCCTCCGCCACGCTTCCCATCGCGAAGATCGTCGAGATACGTCAGCGCTGCCATCCCGAGTTCAATCGCTTCGCCGAGGTCGTCGACAGCACCGTCAGCGACATGCGCGAACAGCTCAGCGAAATCAAGTTGGCCAAAGCCGCCAACGCCTATCTCCAATTGGAAGTGGATCGCCGGTTCGAAGTTCCACTCCAAGAGCTCCGGCGCGCCATGAGAGGCCTGAAAGTGGACACCGCATTCAGTGCGGCGAACCTTTCTTTCGAAGTCCCCGCCGCCGTGGCAAGCGTGGCCGGTGGCGTTTTAGCGGGACAACCCTTTCGGTGCCACAACTGGCGCAGTGTTCGCCATCGCAGGCCTGCGCCGCAATCAGACACGGGAATCCCGGGCCCTGCTAGCAGCTTCTCCCGTCGCATACCTGCTGTCCGTAGAACGCGACCTGAGTCCGAGGTCACTTCTGAAGCGGGCCCTTGCCCACGGCGTAAACGGTCTCCTTGTTACCTCTCGAAACCGCGAAGAGGCTAACGCGTGGAATCGCAGTAACGGTGCAGCCGAGCAGTATTATCAAGGATAAGCTGGTGATCGAACTCGATGGAGAGTCAGAACTTCTCGGGCTCGGCGGGTGGATGCGCAGCGTGATCGGAGGCGTTGGTTGGCCCGGTTGCGGAAGGCGTAGGCCTTGCGTGCAAGTACTACAGGCGGGAGGCCCGCGGTCAGCGCCAGTTGGTGTCGTGGCTGAGCCGGTGGTGGTGGGCGTCGTACTGGTCGACGGTCGCGATCATCTTCCCGTTGGGGACGGGTGCGGCCCAGGCGCGGTAGTCGGTGCCGGGGACGCCCACCGTGGCAGCCTTCACACTGCTGCCGTCGGAGAAGGTGAGGACGCCGTAGGCGACATCTGCCTCCGGGTTGGCGACCATGAGGCGAGTGCCGCTGGTGCCCTTGTCCTTCAGGCCCCACAGGCCCATGCTTCCGGTCCCCTGCGGGTCGTGGGCACCGTTGACGGGCTGGCAGTCGGACCAACGGCCGCCCTGGTGGTCGATGCGAACCCCGCCGATGTACATCCGCTGGCACAACAGCGAGGTGCCCGGCACCGTGGTGCCGTCAGGTTGGGTGGGCAGCGTGAAGCCCTCCGGCAGCGTCGGATAGAACTCCAGCGCCACCGACCAGCGCTGACCGTCCACCCGGCCCTTGCCGATCACCTGCGTGACCACCCGCGGCGCCTGCTTCTGCGAGGCGGCATCCCGCTTCGCGACGACGGTGGCGGACGCAACAGCCGGGCCGGACGCCGGGGCCGGCGGCGCCGCAACCGCGGAGGCGCCGAGCGAGACGCCACCGATCGCGGCCGCCGCGACGGCCGCAATGACGGCCTTCCTGGCAATACTGAGAGCCACGGAACATTTCTCCTTCAAAACCGCCGCCCGGCACCACGCCGGGCGGTCCTTGAGAGCCAGCACGCTGGGCCCGCGCGCCGGCCTGCGGCCCGCCCACCGGGGATGGCGGGCTTACCACTTGGACGTCCACCCGTAGGTACTCCCGAACACTCGCTGCGGGTTGCACGTCCCGCCCGACAACTCCGAAGCGCAACCGACAAGCGGCGTGCCAGACGCGTGCCAGATTGTGCGGGGAGCCACGGGGAACAGCGGGCGATAGGCCAGCAGCCAACCAGCTGGGAACACCGTTCCGCCCCAGGTCAGCAAGGCGGCGAATCCCGAAGCACACGAGCTTCCCAAGCTGAGAGCGCGAGTTCGATTCTCGTCACCCGCTCCATACTTAAGGCCCAGGTCTCTGACCTGGGCCTTGTTGTTGCCGGCGCGCGATCGTACCTGGTGACGGCGTCTCCATTCGGACCAGCGAAGTCGGTGGGCGGCGCCGTGGAGTGGCTGGGTGACGAGCGCGATAAGCAGGCGCTGGATCTCGTTGCTGGTCTGCGGGATCAGGTCGTTGGGGCTGGGGTTCCGGGCCGCCCAAGGCACACGGGTGTCCGGGCGCGGCTGCGCCCGGACACCCGCGCCGGTCAGAACCGCCAGGCGGAATTGTCGACGATCTTCACCAGGTCGCTGATCTTCAGGGCCGCGCCCGGCTTCCCGGCCCACTGCTGGAGCACCACCGTCCGGCCGTCGGCGCGCTGCACGCGGACGTACTGCGAGACCTCGCCGTCCTGCGGGAAGGTCAGCGTCATCGCCTCACCTCGGGCGCCATCCGGGAGCTTGACCACCTGGCAGTCGGTGCGCGGGGCGACCTCCTGCGGGGACGGGGCGCCGGGGCGCGGGGTGAACTTGGGCAGCGCGATCGTGGCGCAGAACGGAACCTTCGGCGCGTCGGCGGTCCACTCGGCGCCGCCGTGGAACTCCACCGGGCCGGCTGCGGACCTCCAAACGACCCGGAAGGTGCGGCCCGGGAATTCGCCACTGGTCACCGTCTTGCTGCCGGCTGCCGGAAGCAGCGCTGCCAGGGTGTTCCCCAGCTTCTCGCTGCTCCAGCCGGTGGGCTGACCGGAACCGGATCCGAAGGAGTCCGGGCGCAGCGGCTTCGCGCCGGCACTGGTCGAGCCGGCCAGGGTCAGCGGGCCGACCAGCGGGTCGGCGGCCACCGTCGTGGTGTCCGGCCCCGGGGTGGCGCCGCCCGTCGGGTAGCCCACCACCGCGGCCACCGCCGCGGTGGCCGCCACGCCGACGCCGACCCGGGTGGCCATGCGGGTACCGCGGCGGCGCCGTCCGGCCGCAACCGCAGCGTCCACCGTGCCGGAGCGCAGCGGCGGTTCGGCGTCGAGCCCGGCCGCGAGCAGGGCCTGCATCTCGTCGTGCCCGTCGAGAGCGTGGTTGTGTGTCACAGCATTTCCTTCAGGGGAGCAGGGGCAACGGACAGTTCGTTGAACGGGTCGCTCTCGCCGAGCAGCTCACGCAGTCGGGTGAGGGCCCGGGAGCTGTGGGTCTTGACCGTGCCGACGGTGCAGCCGAGCGCCTTGGCGGTGGTCTTGATGTCCAGGTCGGCCCAGAACCGCAGGACCACCACGGCCCGCTGCCGCGGCGGCAGGACGGCCAGCGCGGCGCGCACCTGCAGGCCGAGCGCGGGGTCGGCGCCCGGGCCGGCCCGGTCGGGCAGTGCGGGCGTCGGGTCCTCGCGCCGCCAGCGGCGCCGAGTGTGGTCGATGCAGGCCCGGGTCAGCACCCGGTGGGCGTAGGCCTCCAGGTTGTCGATCCGATGCCGTCTGCCCCACACCGCGTACAGCTTGGTCAACGCGGTCTGCGTGATGTCCTCGGCGTGGTGCCAGTCGCCACACATCAGGTACGCGGTTCGCCGCAGGTGCGGCAACCGGTCCTCGGCGAAGCCGCGGAACTCCTCCAGGTCTGCGCTACGCACAGGGTGCGCCCTCCGTTCGTCTCTGCCCAGTCCGACGGAGCGCACCACGCGCGGGGATGACACGGAACGGCAGAAAATCCTGCCGCTCCATGTCTGACAGCCGCCGATGTCCTCCGGCACATCCCGATGCCCACTCCGTCAAGGGCCGTGATCCGCGTACCGTGTGGCCCAGCGCAAGGAGAAGGAAACCAAGGAGAAGAAGCGCAGGAACCGCAAGAAGCGCTAGCTTCTGCTGACATCCACGGGTGACATCAACAGCACCCGACTCGGGCACCCATACGCGGCCCGGCACGTTCGACCCGACCGGGAACTGACGCCACCGGGCAGGGCTCGGATCGAACTCCTAAAGCGGGTGTCACAGGTTCGAATCCTGCCGAGGCACAGAGAGAAGGGAGCTCAGGAGGGGTTTCCTCCGAAGCTGGCCCTTAGCCGTTTCAGGCGTCGTCCCGCTGGATGCCACACGGATGCCACAGCGGCTACGCGGAAGCCTCTCCCCCTGCGCCGCCAAGTCGCTTGACAGGCTGTCCGTGGCGCGTCCGCTGCGGTTTGATCTGAGCATGCGAAGATCCACTATCTGGACGCGCCGGTTCGGCGCGGCGGCGTTGACGGCCTCGGCGGTGACCACGTTCCTGCCCGTGATCCGGTACGGGGCTCCGCCCCCTCGCTTCGACGTGTACGTCGCCCTTGTCGTGGCGCTGCTGTGCGGGCTGGGGTGGGTGGCCGCGACCGCCAGGGCGCCCTTGGCGAAGCCGACGGTTGTCCCCGCCTCCCGGACCGACGATGCGGCTCCTGTTCCGCCCCGGACACCCGGGCCGTCACTGGCCGCGCGCGGTTCGGTGCTGGCAGGTGCGCTGGCAGTGGTGGCCGTGGGATCCCTGCTCATCCAGGCCCAGCGGCCGGACGGCACCCAGGCACGCACGGTGCGGGCGATCCAGGCCGCGGGAGCACGGGTGACCACGGGCACGATCGCCGAAGTCACGCGCGCGGACGCCTCGAACGTCAGTAAGTCCGGCGCAGGCAAGGGGAGCACGACCCCGGAGAGCCAGCACTTCCACTATGTGTGGCTGACGGTCGAACTGCCCGATGGCACCCGCCTGCGCGTGAACCGGGGCATCGTCGACGGTCGGCCGTTCAGGGACGAGAAGGTCGACGTGCTGTACGCCCCCGGGCGCCCCGAGTTGGGCGGCTGGGTCGACGAGAGCGCGGACGTGTCCGTGTACGGGAGGACGTGGGGGCCGCCCCTCACCATCCCCGTGCTCGTCCCCTTCGGAGTCGCGCTCTTCGTGGGCTTCGCTTACGCAGCCATGCTGCTGCCCGCGGCCACGGCCCGTGAGGGTGTGCGCGGGACGGGTCCAGGTGCCCGCCTCCTGCTCGTGGCCGCGTACACGGTCGTGGCGGCGACTCTGCTGCCCGTTCTGAACGGCACCAACTCGCACCTGGGAGGCTACTTGCCCGTGTTGGCAGCCATCGGGGCGGGGGTGCTCGCGGCCCGGACCATTGTGCGGGCATGACGCCACACGGCCCTCATACTTGGCTGACGGTCGTCACAAGCCAGGACCCGCACATTCCCACCTAAAGCGAAGCTCCCACGACCCCGCAGTCGACGGCAGTGACGGCAGCGCTGACGGCAACGGCGGCGGACTGTAGCGACACCCGACAGCCTGGCACGGCTCCGGCAAGGTCCCACAGGGCCGAACTACCAAGGAGCGCCCGCATCTTCTAAGCGCCTGGTCGCTCGGTGCGTGCCGCAACCGTGCGCATGGAGCGGCCAACCACGGTCACTAGCGGTCGGCGTCGGGGGCACTTCGCATGAAGTGCCCAAAGACCACG
Source organism: Streptomyces sp. NPDC093064 (assembly GCF_044754605.1). NCBI lineage: Bacteria > Bacillati > Actinomycetota > Actinomycetes > Kitasatosporales > Streptomycetaceae > Streptomyces > Streptomyces sp. NPDC093064. Next base: position 1,881 of record NZ_JBIVPK010000075.1, on the reverse strand, counting down.
CCCGCAGCCGGGTCGTGCGAGGCCGCCCGGCGCCGACCGACAACGCCAGAAGCCCACGGCCTCTGAGCTGGTCAGAGGCCGTGGACTTCTTCAGTCCCGCTGGTCAGCGAACCGCTGACCAGTGCACCGTCTACTGACCGCAGTTGCCGGCGCTTGCCACGCCCATTGAGACTCCGCCGACCTCGCACTCTTCAGCTGCCGTACTGTGATTGGGACGACAGCAGACGGCATGCCAGCGGGAACCGCTGGGGTTCCTGCTGAGGAACTACTCCTTCACTCGTATCCCTCAGCCTTCAACCATCGGCCCAATGCACCGAGGTCCTCAGCCACCGACAACGCCTCGGTTCGAAACCTTTCGAAATCCTCAGGTGACCCGCGCTGCGTCGATGGCCCGTCGCTGGTTGTCGCATTGAGCATGTAGAGGCGGACGCGCTCCCGGTGCCAGGCCGCGAAACGCCGAGCCTCGTCGGGATCGAGTCGCCCTGACTGTTGCCATCGGCGGGTGAGATCCGCCGCCGCGCTGGGATCCATGCTGCGGAACCAACCCTCAACGAGTCGAGCCGCCACGGCAGCATCCTCGGTCGGTGTTGGCAGCTTCTTCTTGCTACCCCAGAACTTCATCCGCCCCCCACTCGTCAGCCGGGCAACTGTACGGCCCCGGCCTATTCATGGCCAGGACGTGACCCTTCGCGGGGCGTCCGACACACCTCCGACACACTCTGTGCAGCTGGCGCCCTCTGACGAACTCCGCCGCAGGTCAGAGGGCTGCGAGGGGTGATCTACGCATTCACTCCGGAGGCGTTGCCGTACAGCAGCGGAGTACAGCAACCACCGCAACCGCGGCTGGCTGTCAGAAGCCGTCGCTGGCGGGCTGACCAGCCCACCAGGCCTCTCTGCCTGCGGACGTGCTCGCCGTGGGGAGCAGGTCGATGTCCCCTTGTGACTTTGCGGGTTCGGGGCGGCGGATCACTGCCAGGGGTGCGCACTGGCTTGTCCCCCTTTCACCCGGGCAGCAAGAGACCCCGGCCGGTAACCATCCGGCCGGGATCTCCCTATGCGTTGTTACTCGGGGCGGATGTGCTCCGCCTGCGGGCCCTTCTGCCCCTGGCCGACATCGAACGTGACCCGCTGGCCCTCTTCCAGGGAGCGGAAGCCGGAGGCGTCGATGTTCGAGTAGTGGGCGAAGACGTCGGGGCCGCCGCCGTCCTGCTCGATGAAACCGAAGCCCTTTTCAGCGTTGAACCACTTGACGGTGCCGCTGGCCATGCCTGTCTCCCTCAAGGAAATTCGGAATCCCGCACCGTGCGGGATCCGGAGGTGATCGCCTTGGTCCGGAGAGGCGCTGAACAGCAAGGACGCCCGAGACGTGTGTCACGGGCGAACGGACTTCGGAACCACGACTACTTGTAGCGACGCTACACTGGGCGAGGCCGAAGATCACAGGCCTTATGGGATCGCGTAGGCGAATCTCTAGCGTCACGACGGCCGTTACCGGCCGACGTCGCGGCGGCTGCGGACGGCCTTCCACGCCGGCCTGGTGAGATCGACGACCATCATTCCGTCTGCAGCCTCGCGGACGAGGATCCAGCCCTTCGCCTTGAGCCCTTCGAGCTGCTGCCGAATGTCCGGGCCCAGCTCCTGGACGAGCTGCGTCTCCAGCGGTTGCGTGCCGCCGTCCAGGAGCTCCGCGAGCCGGAAGACGAGCGCTTCCTCCTCAGCGGTGATACGGAAGTCCATGCGCTGACGCTACATCCCTGCCGACCAGGGCGCGCGGACACCCCTAGGTCCAAGGCCCCGGGGAGAGTCGCGTTCGCCCGATTTGATCATGGGATGCCGTGCAGGGTGAGGATGGCTTCGGGGCGGGTGTGAGCGCGGCGGCCA
>NZ_JBIVPK010000074.1:0-24606 GCF_044754605.1 Streptomyces sp. NPDC093064 | reverse complement strand
AGAGAACTCCATGATCTACAAGCGCCGTGCCCGCTCTGCGTCCGGAGCCCACCACATGATCAAATCGGGCGAACGCGACTCTCCCCGGGGCCTTGCACGGTGCCCCTGCAACTCGGCCTGCTGTGTCTTAATGCGTCCAGCCTGTCCTGCACCAACGGGGTAGCAAAGAGCAGCAACGCACCGTCAACCCCACCAACGACAGTCGTCACCCAAGTAGCACCGGGCAGCTTCACGGCATAGAGCACCGGCGGACCGACAGTGAACATCAGCACAAAAAACAACGGGCCGAACAGCGCGACCCACCAACGCATCCCCCGCCATCGCATGTGCCTGATCATGCCGCAACGCAGGCGGCCTCGGACACCCAAGAGCGAAACGCCGCAGTCCTGCCCCTCAGCTCCGCTGTCCGGCCGTGATCACGATGGAAATGGGCTTTCGGCCCTGCTCGACGGCCAGGTGCAGCATGGAGGCCGACACCGCGGCACTGTGCGAAGAAGTCGCCAGCGTGCTCGAACCACTTGGCCTGCGGCTATCGGCGGCCAAGACGCGGATCGTGCACATGAGCGATGGATTCGACTTCCTGGGCTTCCGCATCCAGTGGAAACGCAAAGGAGGCACGAACAAGTGGCACGTCTACACCTTCATCGCCGACCGGCCCATCCGGTCTCTGAAGGCGAAGATCCGTGCCATCACGGGCAGGACATCACAGCAGGACCTCGCCACCGTGCTGAGAAGACTCACTCAGATCATGCGCGGTTGGGCCAACTACTTCAAGCACGCGGTCGCCAAGCATGTCTTCGACAGGCTCGACGCCTTCGTGTGGTGGCGTCTCATCCGCATGCTGCGGGAACGACACCGTTGGAGTTGGGGCGACGTCCGCCGTCGGTTCACCACCCCCACAGGTCGGTGGCTTCCGATCGCGGCGGACGGGATCGAGCTGTTCCGGATCGCATCGGTCACGGTCAGCCGTTACCGATACCGGGCCAGCACGATCCCCAAGCCTTGGCAGCCTGCGAACCCCGTCTGACGGCAGAGACCGTGGAGAGCCCGTTGCGTTGAGAGGCGCACGGCGGGTTCGGCGAGAGGTCCGGAGAAACGGACCGGGAGTAATCCCGGCACCGCGCTCCGGGCCTACTCAGCGACGCGGGCACGTTGAGTAATCAGTTGGGGTGACAGTCCCGGCTGGCTAGTGGCTTGTCACGCAGCCTTGGCCGGGTAATCGGTCCATGATCGGATCGGTGAGTCGGGCGCGAAGTTCGTCTTCGGTTCCGCGCGGGTGTTGCGCCAGCGGACGTAGGCGGCGATGGCGGCATTCTGTTCGTCGTGGCTGCGGTGGTCGGTGCCGTTGAGTGCGAAGTAGCGCAGGGCCGCGCACTCGGCCTCGATCCAGTTCAGCCAGGAGCCGTAGGTCGGCAGGAAGACGAGCTCGATGTCGTTGTCGGCCGCCCAGGTGCGGACCTTGGCGTGCTTGTGCGGGGAGAAGTTGTCCAGCACCACATACAACTTCTGCCCGGGCCAGCGGGCGCGCAGGGCCTTGAGGAGGTCGAGGAACTCGCGCCACCGCTTGCGCGGGCGAATGCGGTAGTACAGGCCGGTGGCCAGATCGAGGGCGGCGAGCATCTGCCGTACGCCGCCGTAGCGGTTGTAGGTGGCCCGCAGCCTGCGCGGACGCCTCACCGGGCCCCACGCCTTGCCCTTGCGGGGCATCAGGTTCAGCGGCCCGAACTCATCGACGCATATCACCCGTCCGTCGGCGGGCGGGGTGTCGTACAGCGCCAGGACGCAATGCATCTTGGCGATGAATTCCGGGTCGGTGGACGCCTTCCAGGTCGTGGTGGTCTTCCAAGAGACCTTGCCCGCGCGCAGGATCCGGCGCAGGGTCTCCCGGCAGATGGCCGCGGTTACCTTCAGTCTGATGAGGTGGTCTGCGAGCTTGCTCAGGCTCCAGGTGGAGAACCCAGTGATCTTCCAGTCGGCGGGGGACGTCCGGGCGATCAGGCAGATGCGCTCGCGCACCTCGTCACTGGTTGTCCGGGCGCGTCCCCCGCTCCATTTTGGGTCCGGAGCATCGCCCCCGCTCGTTGAGGGCGTGGATGACGTCGCGGACGTAGTCTCACTCCCCGGCCAGGAGTTGGACGGTGGGCAGCCGCCGGAGCGCCTGCGCCGACGCCGTCGCAGCCAGGGCCGCCAGCACCGCGCCCCCGGCAGCCGTCGCCGCGGCGGCGGCAAGCACCTGCGCCGGCAGCTGTCCAGTGATGGACCGCGTCAGGGCGAGTCCGGCCGCTGCGCCGACTGCCGAGCCGAGCAGCCCCACGCCCGTGGCCTCGGTGACCAGCAGTCGGATCAGCGACCCCTCGGGCCACCCGGAGGCCCGCAGCAGCGACAGCTCCGCCGCCCGTTCCTTGATCGCCACATAGGTCAGGTCGGCGATGCTCAGCGCGCCCAGGAGGGTGGTAGCGGCAGCGGCGAGCCGGTCGCTGCCGCGCACCTGCACGGTGATCGCGTCACCCAGGACGCTGCCCGCCACCGCGCCGTGGAAGGCGCCGCTGATCGCCTCCAGCAGCGTCAGGGACGCGATGCCGACGGCCAGGGCCGTCGCGCCGAGCAGCAGCCGCCCCGGCGCCCGGAACAGGTTCGCCACTGCGAGCGAGGTCACACCGCGCGGCGAGCGCGCCCGGCTGCGTACCAGCACCGCGGGCCGGAGCGACTGGGCGGGGTCGGCCCGCCCCGCACGCCAGGCGGGCGGCAGACCGGCGACCAGGGTGACCGCCAGCGCCGCGGGCAGCGCGAGCAGGGTGTCGACGGTGTTCAGTTGGATGTCCAGCAGCCGGGCCAGGGGCAGTGCGGCGAGCGTCCCGACGGCCCCGGCGCCCATCCCGATCGCCAGGGTCTCAGCCAGCAGCAGCCCCCGGATATGCCGGGCCGGCCATCCCAGGGCGGCGCAGATGCCCAGCTCATGACGGCGGGCGGCGGCCGACGCGCCGGCCGCGTTGGCCACGAACAGCGCGCACACCGTGAGCAGCAGGCCGAGCAGCAGCAGCGACTTGCGGTCCACTGCCGCGAGCACGGCCACCGCCACGCCCTTCTTCACCCACGGCTGTGCCAGCGCCAGCGCCGGACGCCCGTGGTCGTTGCCGGGCAGATCGATCCGCACTCCAGTGGCGGAGGACCCCGCGGTGATGTCCACCATGAGGCCCGTGGCCGCGCGGATCCGCTCGGCGACCAGCCGTACCCGCTCGCGCGACACCGGGTCGGCCGTCACCTGGCCGGAGACGCGGACCCGGACGGCGCTGATGGGCGCCTTACCGTCCTCGGGGGTGAAGCCGGAGTAGCCGGCGTGGAAGAGGGGCAACGCGTCGAGCGTGGTGATCATCGTGGCCGACCGGCCGATGAGGCCGGACGGGTAGCCCGTCGGCAGCATCGCCCGGCCGCCCAGCGCCTTGCGCGAGGCGTCGTCCGCCCCCGTCGCGGCGGCTGGGGCGTACACGTCCATCGGCGCCGCCGCCAGCGTCCGGGCGACCGACAGCCGACTCGGGTCGAACTCACCGACGACCTGCGCCGAGACGGCCTTGGTCACCAGGCCACCATGGTCGTCGAACTCCAGCGAGCCGCCATCGTGTGGCGTCAGGGCACGCCACTCGTCACCGCCGGCGAGCAGCGGAACGCCGTGCACAGTGATCCCGCTGGGCTCCGAATCCCAGTAGTCGCGGTTCCGCTGCCGCATCGGGGCCAGGGCGCCGTTGGGGCCGGTGGCCCAGGCCTCGGAGGCCGTGGTCCCTACCGGAGACAGCATCCGGTCCACATACGGTCCGCTGGTCAGCTGCCGGATCAGCTTTCCGTGGACATCGGCCACGTCCATGTCGCGTTCCTGGAGCACCGTGCCGCGAGTGGCACGCCAGGTATCGAACAGCTGGTCCTGCATGGTGCCGGCCTCGACCTGACGGGCGGCCGAGGCGGGCAGTCGGCTGACCGTCAGATGGAGCTGTTCGTCGTTGTCCGGCCTGTCGGCCAGCAGTATCGGCAGTTGGGTGAGGGAGAGCTTCCTGTCGTCCTGCCGCTCGCCGGGCCGGACGACGTCCTCGAACTGGTCCATAGTGATGGTGGAGGCATGGGGTTTGTCCGCTTCGGACAGGCCCCGGCCGGACACCACGGAGCGGTCCAGGCCGACCAGCTTGTTCTCCTGGTCCGGGTCCACGGCCACGATCAGGTAGGGGTACGGCCACCCGATCGAGACATACGGGTACGTGTCCTGGCTCGTCCAGTCGCTCGGGACCTGACTGCCGGCCGTTTTGGCGGTGGCCGTCGACCAGCACACGAGATCCTGCCGGTTGTCGGGCATGAACGGGGACGCGTCGCGGGGGTAGTCCTGCCAGGCAGGGCAGATGCGCGTGCGTCGGCCGTCCGGACCCACCAGTTGTGGAGCGTAGCGTCCCGCACCGTCGGCTCCCGTGTAGGCCGACCATGGGAGCAGCTTGTGGTCCGTGGCGTACACGTAGATCGGGCCGTCCGTCATCCGGGACAGTCCCCGGTCCCCGGTCCATGTCTGGTCGATGCGCAGCACCTGCGGGCTGCCGTCCCCGGAGGTGAGCGCGGTGGACAGGTCCAGCGGGATCTGGAGGGTGGGCATGGTGTAGCCGATGACCGCCACCGGTGCCGCGACCGCCACGTCCGGGATCTGCTCGATCCTGTGCCACTGCTGGAGCGTGATGCCGCCGTTGATGCTGTCGGTGCTTCCTGTCTGCACCAGGTTCTGGCTGCGTTCGAGCGCCTGGGTCTGCCCGGCGGGACGGACGAGGATGTCGTACACCGGGCGGTAGTTGGAGCGCACCGTCCCCGTCACCGCCAGCCGGCTCGTGCTCGTCGACCCGGTGAGCAGCGTGAAGCACAGGGTGGCCGCCAGCACCGCCGAGACCAGCGCGGCCGTCCGGCCCTTGCGGAATGCCAGATGCGCCAGTACGACTCGCAGCACGCTCAGTCCCCCTCGGGCATCATGCGGCCGTCCAACAGCCGGATGCGCCGCTCGCACAGCGCGGCCAGGACCGGGTCGTGCGTGCTGATGACCACGGTGATGCCCTGCTCCTCGCGCATCCTCATCAGCAGCTCGACGATCTCCTTGCCGGTGCCCTGGTCCAGGTTGCCCGTCGGCTCGTCGGCGAGCAACAGCCCCGGGGCGCCCACCAACGCTCGGGCGATGGCCACCCGCTGCTGCTGGCCGCCCGAAAGGCGCGAGGGCAGCGATCCCTCGCGCCCCTCCAGCCCTACGGCTGCCAGCAGTTGCCGTGCCCGCGCCACCCGGTCGAACGGTAGGTTGCGGTACGGCAGCAGCGGTGCACACACGTTGTCCAGCGACGTCAACGCCGGCAGCAGGTGAAACCGCTGGTAGACGAAGCCCGTCCGGCGCCGGTGCGCGGCCAGCACCCGTGGCGAAGCCCCCGACAGATCGACACCCCTGACGGTCAGCGTGCCGCCGTCCGGCCGTTCGAGCCCACCGAGCATGTGCAGCAGCGTCGACTTCCCGGACCCGCTCGGCCCTGTCAGCGCCACCAACTCACCCGGCACGAGGGACAGATCCACCCCGTCCACCGCCACCAGCCGCCCACCGTCGACGCCGCCCCGGACGAACTCCTTGGTCAGGCCACGAACCTCGACCTCCGGCGCGCCGTCACGCTGCTCCCACTTCGGCCCCCCGATCACCGCCGCACCACCACGCGCATCGCCACAGCAGCTGTCAGCCTCCCCCCGTCAGAGCGCCCACTGAAGACTGTGGGAGCGCTCCCGTAACCATTGATCCGTCAAATCACTGCTGCGTCAAGGGTTGAGAGCGCATGGAAACCCGATGCACGGCCTCACATCGGCCCGAGGCCGCGGCCCTGCTCGCCACGTTGGCCGGGCCTGATCGAAAGTTCGACGCGGCTGTCATCGGCTGGGTGAACGCGCCTTCTGTGGCAGTCGGTTCGTGGCCATGCCCGGATCTACCAATGCGGCGTCGAGGGAAGCCATGGGCATCACCATCAGCTACGAACACGCAACGAGGACCGCGGCCTGCTCGGCGAAGCTGCCGGCCGCCCGGCGGGCGCGGGTGATCAAGATGTCCCGCACATCCTCACCAGCGGTGGACGCTGACCACATAGCCGCCGCCGTCGCGTCCCAGCCAGCCAGGTCCGGCCATCACCGTGGGCCGGGAGCGTCCGCACTCGACCGGGGTGGAGTCGATGATCCAGTGGTTGTCGAAACAGAAGTCGGTGTCTGTCGCAATGGAGTTCGGGCAGGGAGTCGACCCACAGGCGCAGGGTTTCACTGATGTAGTTGGCGCCCAGGTGATCTGCCGGTCTACGACCACATCTTCCATCTGATCGAAGGCGGGTAACGGGGTAACAGGAGTGAGGCTGTAGCAGCTGCCGCAGACCGGCCCCTGCAGGTTCGGGCCCAGACATCGGCCTCACCCTTCGGCGGGGAACCGACGATCGCCGTCCTGGAGGTCGGCCTCGGCCTGCCCTGGCCCGGCCCCAATGACGGCGAACCCGTGCAACTCGGCGACCTGCCGGTCGACCGATGTGGCATGGTCCTCGGCGACGCTCAGGCGCTGGACGACTTCACTGGCCTGGACGGACAGTCCACCGACGGCCTGGCGGACGTCACCTACTGGGGCAAGTACGAAGACACCGTCCATGCGCAGTTCGGCGGTGACCGCATCTCGCAGCACCCCAGCGGACACGGGCCGCGCGGCTGGCTCGACCTCCCCCTGGCCGAGGCCGAAGCGGTCGCCGAACGGCTCCGGATCTGGACCCAGGAAGGCCCCGGCAACGGGCTGATGGTCTCCGTCGACGCCCACACCGACTTCCACCGATTCAACCGAGCTGGCTGGCGCCACCCACTGCTGGCGGGTGTCATCGACCTCGGCGGCTGCCCAGCGCTCGGTCTGGGCTGGGATCCCGGGGACCACTCCATGCGCCACCACGGAGAGCGGGCCCACGGACAGGTCTACCCCGCCACCCTCGAAGCCCGCGCAGGCGAAGCGGTACTGCGCTGGACCATCCCGCCGTACGACCCTGACCTGTGAAGCGCACCCTGGCGTGAAAGGTGCCCGGAGAACCCAGTTGAGCCGGACGGTTCAGCCCGGCACACTCGCCCGATGAGCCACAGCACACAGCCGGGCCGCTGGGACGGGCCCTGGTACCGGGTTCGCACTGAGCACTTCGAAGCCGCTTTCCTGCCGAACTCCGGCGAGGATCTGGAGTCTGTGGACAATGTCGACGTCTTCGTGGACCTGAAGGACGGATCCCGCTGGAGCGCGACCATCATCACCCTCGGACAAGTCGAGGTCATCATGGCGAGATGGGCCGACAGCGGGGAAGCCCTGGGAGGCCGCTACTTCTGGTGCCCGGACGGTCTCATCGTCCGCGATCCCGGCATCAGCAACATGACCCAGGTCCTCACCGGGCTGATCGAGTCCGACGAGTTCACGCAGATCCTTCACCGCCTCGACGTCTGACCCGGGGCCGTCCGGGCCGCGACGGCCTGCCAGTTGAAACGACCCAGCAGCCCCAGGCCCTCAGTCGTAGATCGGGAAGGAAGCCTGGAACGCCAGACGCTCGTCGGCCGCGTCGCCGATGTCGGCGAGAACCCCGTCGAGCGCGATGAACTCTTCCCATGCCGCCCGGCCAGTCGCTTTGGCCAGCCGATCCACGACGATATCTTCCAGGTCGGGAACACGCTTGTTCTTCCAGATCTTGTCGGCGAGGCTGACCAGCAGGTCGTCCAGGCCGACCCGCGCGTCCACCCATGACGCGTGAGTCGCGGCCTAGCGCGCCAGCTCCGGGCTGATGCCGTGGCCGAGCAGAAGAGCCTGCCCGACCTCCTCGTGCGCCGATCCGGGCCCGGAGAGCTCGGCGAGGTGCACCGTCTTTCATACGTCGTGCGTGGCCGCCCCGAAGAGCACCGCCTCGCGGTCGAAGACCACGGCGGGGTAGCACTGTTCCACCCAGTCGACCAGCTGGTGCGCGACGTCATGGACAGCGCGCAGGTGGGCCGCCAGCCGCGGCGGACTTCCCAACTCCGACAGAAGCTCTGCGACACGATCCGGCAGAGGGAGCATGGGCGGGCTGACGGTGCCGCTCATGGCTCTCGACAAGTGGGTGTTGGTCATCACCGCGTCAGGGTACTGACAGCGGCCCCCTCTTGCGTCCGTAAGAGCACCCAGCGAACAATCGTGATCTTGGCAGGTCGGGAGGATCGACCTGCACTGACGGCGTCTCATTTAGGGCGTCCGGTGATCTGTGCGCTGAGCGAGGGCTTACCGTACGCTCCGGGCATGAGTGAACGCATCGGCTACGCGAGATGCAGCCTGGACAAGCAGGACCTCACCGCCCAGTGCGAGATCCTCCTTGGCCTGGACGTCCCTGAGGACCGGATCTACCTTGACCACGGACTGACCGGAACCAACCGCGACCGGCCCGGCCTGGCCCAGGCCCTCGCGGCCGTGCGCGCCGGCGACACCCTCGTCGTCCCGAAGCTCGACCGCCCCGCACGCTCGGTACCCGACGCCCGCGACATCGGTGACTCGCTCACCGCCCGCGGCGTCAAGCTCTCGCTCAGCGGCACCCTCTACGACCCCGCCGACCCAATGGGCAAGATGTTCTTCAACATCCTGGCTGCCTTCGCCGAGTTCGAGGTCGACCTGCTGCGCATGCGCACCCGCGAAGGCATGGCGGTAGCGCGGGCCAAGGGCAAACTCAAGGGGAAGCAGCCAAAACTCACCGCCCGCCAGCAGAGCCACCTGGTCCAGCAGCACGAGTCCGGCGAGCACACAATCGCCGACCTCGCCGAGCTCTTCTCCGTTAGCCGCGCCACCGTCTACCGCGTCCTTGAACGCCACCAGAACGCGCCCGCGCCGTCGACCCCCTGCGGGCAGTGACGTGCTGCCCTACGTCTACCAGGTCACCAAGTACGACCCCGCCGACCGCGATCAGCACGGCCACTACATTGGCGCCGAGCCCGCAAACAGCGACCACGGACCGGTCGAAGCCGCCTACCTGCAGGCCATCGCCGCCTTCGCAGAGGACACCGACGTCGAACAGCTGACCATCCGCGAGCCGCAGATCGGAGGCTTCGCCCACTTCGGCCTGGAGCCACCGGTCGACGGCTATGGCCTGGCCGACCTCTTCCCCGCCGGCCCCGCCGGGTTCCACGACGGTGCGCTCGTGCCGATCGCCGCCGGCCTGGAACTCGTCCGGGCCATGCTCCGAGACAACGGCGCCTGGTGCCGCCTTGAGACGGAGGGAGCGTTCACGGTGCACGTCGGCTGGGACCAGTACCTCTACATCGGCAGCAGCCACCCCTGCGACGCGGCGCTGACCCGCACCCGCTCGCTCGGCCTGTTCCCCGAGCGCCTGGACGCGTCGCCGTACGACTTCGCCCCCGACGACCCCGCGTACGTGCAGCGCCCGGCCGACGCCGACTTCTGGGCCCGCCTGCATTGGGCGGTCAGCGCCCACCGCGCCACGTACCTGGAAGAGACCTACGCCGCGAACGCCTCCCGCTGGCACCGCCTCACCCGCGACAACATCGAGGCGGTGCGCGCCCAGCTCACCCCTCACGCACAGCTGGCGGTCTGGCCGGACCTGCTCACCGATGTCGACGCGGCCATGAGCTCTCTGCCCGAGGTGGGCTTGGTGGAAGTCCTCTGGGAGGACGAGGACGGGCGGATCACCAGCGTGGTCGTGGACGAGACCCAATTCGAGGCAGTGACCTCCCAGATCACCGGCGCGTGTACTGCTGGCGTTGTATCCCTGGCTACCGATGAGCGGCACCCACTGTTCACTGCTGTGCTGCCGGACAGTGATGGGGTTCTCCGCGCACGCTGGCAGACCGAGCCAACGCCCAGCGACCGGGACTGGGCGTTCCTGAAGACCCTGCGGCGCGGCCAGGTCGTCACCGGCACGGTGACGACCATCGCCAGCTTCGGCGTCACCTTCGTGGACATCGGCGGCTTCACCGCGATGATCAACATTCCGGAGCTGTCCTGGCGGCCGATCGACCACCCGTCCGACGTCGTCAGCGTCGGCCAGCAGATCACAGCCGAGGTCCTCGACGTCGACATGGTCCGGGAACGGGTGCCGCTGTCGCTCCGAGCAGTGCAGGAAGACCCGTGGCCGCAGGTAGCGCAGCGGATCGGGCAGGTGGTCACCGGACTGGTCACCAAGATCGTGCCGTTCGGCGTCTTCGTACGCATCGAAGACCGAGAGGACGGCTTCGAAGGACTCGTGCACGCTAGCGAGTTGGATGAATCGACCAGAGGTGTCGTCGAGGTTGGCGACGCCCTTACCGTGAAGATCATCGATGTCGATCTCGCCCGGCGTCGCATCGCCTTGTCTCAGACGCAGGCCCGCACACCCCGCCATCAGGGAGATCGCCATTCCTGACGAAACGGGTGCCCACACGGCCAACACCCTCGAACCCGCCTGGTGGACAGAGGACCCTGAGCGCTGGGACCTCCTGCAGTTCGAAGCGGCCCACGACGAGGCTGGCCTGCCCCTGGACCGGTGGTGGAAGGACCGCAGGGACGTCCTGGACGCGCTCATCCTCACCCCGGGGCCGGTCGACCACGACTTCGCCCGCTTCCTGCTGGACCAGGAGATGCGGTTCCACCGCCACTGCTGGGGCTTCAGCCACACCATCGAGGCCGCCGCGCTCCTGCTCGCCGAGCACCGCCGACCCGATGACATCTGGCGCCTGTGGCAGGCGATCACCACCAGCTTCGACACCTGGTGCGGTCTGCCCCACCGGCTCTTGTTCGCCGGGGGAGGAACGACCGGCACGATCGCCTATGTCGTCGGCTCCGGCCACGAACAACAGGACAACCTACTGGGACACCTTCAGGAACTCGCCGAGGTGACCGACGACGAAGTCACCACGCTCCTCGCGCAACGCCGCCGCTACTACGCCGACGTCCTCCGCGAGCCGGGCACGGCCCCGGAGTCCGGCGATGGCTGAGGAGCAGACGGCGACGCCCCCATGCCAGCTCCGGGCGATATCGCCGCCTGGCTCGCGGCAGTCATCATGGACCGGTGACGACGTGGATGCGCTGCTACTGGGACGAGGAAGCCACCTGGTTCTACTTCGAGGTCGATGCCGAAGGCTGGGTGACCCGGCAGGTCGAGCTCCACGGTTCTGAGCTGGCCCCGATCGTAGCTGCCTCCCTGGAAGAGTGGCAGCGAGCCCAGCAGGCAGGTGACCTGGCCGAGTACGAGAAGAAGTACGGAGTCACCGCAGAACTCCCTGTGTCGCAGTGGGAGAACTACGAACCTGACCAGCTGACCTCGCAAGAGTTCGAGGAAGTCTGGGATGCTGCCCGTCGGGAGATCGCAGGCCGCTGACCCCGAGCTCGGGTCGATACTCTGTCGGGCTTATGGAACAGCTGCCCGTGAGCGTCGATCGCGACATCGTGAACCACCGGATCATCTTCGCCATCAAGGCGATCCGTGAGACACGCGCCTGCACCCTCCACGAGGCGCTGGACGTCTTCGCCGAACGCTACGAAGAGCTCCGCCAGGATCGCCCGGACGACTTCACGGTGTCACGCGAGGACTACGGCCGGGGCTTCTACTCCTAACCCGGGGGAGAACGCGGGCAGCCATGACAACAGATCGTCAGATCGGGCACGGAGAGCTACTTGTCACTTCGCGGCAGATTCGGGAGCGCAGGGCCTTATAGACGAGCTTGTACGACGCTGTCGTCGCCGCCGCGGTTTCGCTGGGCGTGCTACTGGTGGGTGAAGCAGTACTGCCCGTCGGCACTCTCGTCCCGGGTGTCTTGGGGGCGTGGGCTGATGGCTTTGCCTCCGGCTTGTCATCTGCACTGCCGTTGCCGAGGACAGCAAGGATGACGGCGTTGATCACGCCGAAGACGCCACCGCCGACAGTCGTTATGACGCCCACGATAAGAGTGATCTCGCTACCTTCGCTTAGGCCGCTGAACCAGTTTCGGGCTCGGCGTGCGCCTGACCGCTGCGGTGGGACGGGGGCTGGCCCTGATCCCGAGCCCGAGTCAGGCATGTTCGGGCTGTTGTTCTGAGACGGCGGCGCCGAGGACAAGTAACCCCCCAACGACAAATCGGTTATTGGACGCTGCACGAGCACGACCACGGTGGGCGGTTTACGTGGCCATGCAGCTCTCGCTGTTGTGCGCGTCGACGAGGCCAGCGGGGAGGGGTTGTGTGCGGGAAGCGTGAGCAGGACCGTCCAGCTCAGGTCGGGACGATAGCCTGCCCGTGTGACGAAGAAGACCCTGTTAGCAGGCGTCCTGCTGGCCGCCGTATGTGCGGGAGCCGGCGCCGCCGCGTACGCCGTCTTCGCCGAGGACACGTCCGTCTCCGTGCACACGGAACCGGTGAGGAGCCGCGCGGACTACATCGAGATGTGGAAGGCGGACCTGGCCAAGTCCGGCAAGGAACTGCCCGCGGACGTCGACTCGATGACCACGCAGGAGATCCTCGACGAGTGGGGCAAGGAACTCGGGAAGCACGCTCAGCCGGGGTGATCCGGTCCGCGCCGTGGACCGAGGACGGGCATGACGGAGGGGCCCGCGTCGACGCGGGCCCCTCCAGCCCTTCCTGATCGTCCGGTTCTGACGATCCAGCCGGCTCAGTCGGTTCAGCTGATGCTGTTGGCGGTGCTTATCGTGTTGGCGGCCTTCGAGTCGTGCTCGGAGGAAAACTGTTTGCGGCCCGCCGCGGAGTCCTCGTGGTGGCTGATGGTGCCGATGATGCGCGGGTCCCCGGTGTTCTTGTTCTCGATCCACGGACCGCCGGAGGAACCGTGGCCCATGTCGCAGTCCATCGACATGCGGTCGTCCAGCGGGTTCCAGGGCCCTGCGTCCACGGTTTCGCCGTAGCAGAACATCATCCGCTCGGCGTTGAATTCCGGGCGCTTGTAGCCCTCGCCGGGGTAGCCCGCGGCAAAGACCTCAGCGTGGTCGGTGAGGCCCGCGGTGAAGGTATAACCGAACGCGCCCACGCGGTCCTGGAGCTTGCCCCAGGTGGGGTGGTCATTGAGGACCACGGCGGCGTAGTCGGCGTCGTACGTCCAGCCAGTGTCCATCCACTTGTCGTTGACGACCTTCGACTTGATGGTCCAGGACCCGTAGGGGCCGCTGCCGTCGCGGTAGCCGGGGATGAACGACGTCATGGTGTTCCAGCCGGCTGCGCCGGAGCCATCGCGCTGTTGGACGCAGTGCCCGGCGGTCCACAGGGTGTTCCGGTTCTTGGAGACGATGACCGCGGCCGAGCAAGAGTGGTCGGAGCCGTCGGGATGCTTGAAGAACAGGCGGCCCACCAAGGAGTACTGCGGTGCCGTGGTGTACGGGACCTCCTGCGAGACGGATATCTTGGGGGCTCGGCGATCGCGGGCAGCGGCAGGTTCCACGGCATGCCGAATGACTTGACGTCCCAGCCATTGGCGCGAGCCCGGTCCGCGGACGCGCTGATCCGGCCGATCGTGCTGTTGGCGGCCTGCATCTTGTTGACGTCGCCGCGCTGGTAGTAAGCCGCTGAATCCTTCGCCGCCCGGTAGATGAAGTTGAACACCTGACCGAGGCTGAAGGTGGCCAGAGCGTCCGTCAGCGTGGTGCGCGTGCCGTCGCCATGCTTCATCTCCAGCCAGCGGGTCGACCCTAAGTGGTCGGCTCCGGAAGTCCTTCGGGGGTTGATCAGGCTGCCAGAGCGGCGGAGGATTCCTCGTGGTGATCGGTGGTGTGCCGGTCGAGCCTGGCCAGCAGATCGTCCAGGTCGGAGGTGGTGAACCTCCACTGGAACGGCTGTGCCGTGGCGTTGTAGCGGTCTTCGAAAGCTCGGAGCCGGTCCCCGACCTGGGCCAGGCCGGGGAAGTCGTTGGGCGAGACGACCTTGCGCTGCACGACGGAGAAGTAGATCTCCACCTGGTTGCCACGGTGGGAGGAGCCGTTGTCGACGATCCAGAACACGCGCTTGGCGCTGGCGTACGGCTCCTTGCTCATCACCTGGGTGACCAGGTTCATGAACGGGTCGATGCCGGTGCGCGCTTCGGTGCGGCCGAACACGCGGACGCGGTGGACGTCGTAGGCGGCGAGGTAGGCCAGGGCGCCGCCGCGTCCGTAGGCGTGGTTGACCCGCATCGCCCGGGCCTGGCCGGGGGCGAGGGTGGGGTGGCAGCGGCAGCGGGCCTGGATGGAGGTCTTCTCGTCGGCGCTGATGACGTACTCGTCCGCGCCGAGCCGTGTGCCGTTCCAGGTGCGGGCGTACAGGTCCAGCACGCGCTCGGCCTTGGCGCGGAAGCCAGGGTCGGTGATGAAGATCCAGGAGCGGTGCTGGACCGCTCCGTCGCCTTCACCACCGCACTGGCCAGGGCTTGAGGGCGTCCCGCGTCAGCCAGCGGCGCACGGTGGAGGCCGACAGGAAAGGCGCGACGCCGCGCTCGACCGCCTCGCGGGCCGGCTCCGGGCATGACCAGCGGGACAGCGGCACGCCGGTCTCGGCGGGCAACTGGCAGGCCAGCGCCGCGACCTGAGGGTTCCGCAGTGCGGTGAAGGAGGGCGGGCGGCCGGTGCGCTTGCGGTCCGCTAGGCCGGGCAGCCTCTTCTCAGCGAAGCGGCCCCGCCACCTGCGCACGGTGTCTACGTGCACACCGACCCGCTCCGCGATTCGAGCGTTGGCCAGCCCACGTGCCGCGTGCAGGACGATTTGTGCGCGCAGGCGCAGCCGGAACTCGGTCTTGTGGCCCCAGGCCATCTTCGTCAGCCGGTACCGCTCGCTGGCCGCCAGGGCTATCGGGCATGCGGTGGCAACGGGCACGGGCACCTCTCGACCGCTGGTCGTGGCCTGGCAGAACTACCTATGAGGCCGCGCAGATAGGCACGATGGTGGGTCCCGATAGCAAAGCAGGCACAGGTCTTGGCGATCATGGAGTTGCGACGCTCTGTGATCACCGGGGAGACCTGTGCCTGTACTGCCATCATGGCTGACCGAACCGCTCTGGGGCCAATTCGCCGCTCTGCTGCCCGAGCGGCCGGAGTACCACCCGGACCATCCGCTGGGCTGCCACCGCCCGCGGATCGGCGACCGGATCGTCTTCGACAAGCTGCTGCAGCTCCTGCGCTTCGGCTGCTCCTACCAGGCGATCGCCGACACGACCTGCTCGGCCACGACGATCCGCAACCGCCGCGACGAGTGGATCCGGCTCGGCATCTTCGCCCGGCTCAAACAGATCGCACTGGAGTCCTATGACCGCATCGTCGGCCTCGTCCTCGACCAGATCGCCGTCGACGGCTCCATCACCAAAGCCCCCGGCGGCGGCGAGGCCGCCGGGCGCTCACCAGTCGACCGCGGCAAACAGGGCCTGAAACGCTCGGGAATGACGGACGGTTACGGCATTCCGTTGGGCCGCGTGCTGGCCGGAGCTAACCGTCACGACTCCCCGCTGCTCGCCCCGACCCTGGACCGCCTGGACGACCTGGGACCGCTGCCCGACGACATCACCGTCCACCTGGACGCCGGCTACGACTCCGACAAGACCCGCACTCTGCTCGACGAACGCGGCCTGCACGGCCGCATCGCACACAAGGGCGAGAAGGCACCGATCCAGGCAAGCCAGAGGTGGCACGTGGAGCGCACCCATGCCTGGCAGAACGCATTCCATCGCCTCGCCCACTGCTTCGAGCGCCGGGCCACCGTCATCGACGCCTTCTTCGATCTCGCCGACACCATCATCACCGTACGTAGCCTGATCCGTCAGGCATGGACGACCCACCGCTGGGACGAACGCCCGAACCGCCGCCCATGAGCACACGCCTACCTACGCGACCTCTTATTCGACCTTGCGGATGCCATCATCACCGTGCGTAGCACCCTCCACCGCGCTTGGACCACCCACCGCTGGGACGACCGCCCCACCCGACGACCATGACCCACACCTGTCTGCGCGAGTGCTAAGGCGGCCTGGTTCTCGGCGGAAGAGGTGAGGCCGACGCCCCGTCCGGCCCCAGAACCGTGCGCTGCTCGCGCTCGTCGCCCTCGCGGCGATCGTCCTCACCGCGCTCGCGGTCGACGCCGGCGACGAGCTCACCGAGCACCAGGCCCGCGTCCTGTGCGCCGCGATGAAGGCCGTCGAGCACGTCGCGATCGCCTACGGCGCCGCACTGGCCGCCCAGGACACGCCGCTCACGCTGGTCGTGAAGGCGTTGATGCCCCTGCCCAGGTAGCGCCCGTCCGCATGCACGGGCGGCGCGGCGGCCGGAGTCTGATGATGTGGACTTCCCCGTCGACGTCGACGGGGAAGTCGCCCTCGCCGAGCTCGTCCCGACCCTGCCGGTCGGGGTGGGTTGGCGGTACGAGATGAAGTTATGGACAGGGTTTAAAGCTGTTGTTGTCCATGTTTGAGACAGCTGGGTCCCGCGGTGTTGGAGGAATCGCGAGATGCATGGCGTCGGAGACCGGATGGTCGGAATGATCTTGACAGTTGTGCAGCGGACAGGATTCCACACATGTGTCTGCTTCGGAACGGACCTCGGTTGACGGGGAATTCCGTACCTGCCTCGCGCTCCTATGCCGAAATCGCAACCGCACAGATCTCGGCCAGCATGGGATGCCGTGTCTTCCTCTGGCACACTTCCCGCAGCCGTACGAGGGGGGAACACATGAGTGAGCAGGATGTCGACGCGCGGGTCGAGGAGCTGACCCGGGGGTTGCGACGGATGGCCGCGGGACTGCTGGAGGCGGCGGCCGGGCATCCGGATGCCGTACGGGCGCGGGAGTTGTCGGCGGCGGCCCGGGTGCTGACGAACGATGTGCTGGCACGCCTGGACGCGGAAGCCGTCGAGGATTCCCCGGCGCACCGCAACGAGCCCGAGGTGCAGGACGCCGTACCGCTGGCGAAGAGCGCGGTCTCCGAGTCCGGGACGGCGCTCGACGAGCTGGTGGAGCTGTATCTGCCGGACTACGCGCGGCGCCTGGACGAGGACCCGGTGATGTTCGACCCGGACCTGCCCTACGAGCGGTGGAACTCTCTGCACCGGGTCCGGTACGGGCGCGGCAATCCTTTCGAGAACGCGCCGATGTGGAACGACGCCGTGCCCAGCCGGGGGAAGGCGGTGGTGCGCGCCATGACCTCCAAGGCGGAGGTGCTGCGCCGCCTGCACCACAGCTACGTGATCCGGCGGGACCTGGACAGCCCGGAGGGAGAGCTGGCGGTTCAGGTGCTGGAGGGATGCAAGGCGATCCGTCGCTGCCGCGCGATCGACGACGGCGACTTCGTCGACAAGTCGGATCTGGCGCTGAAGCTGGAGGCCCTGCAGTGGCGCGCCCTGGTGATCGCCGCCGGTCGCGGCGAGTACGCCCGTGCCCAACTCCTCACCCAGCTGCGACAGCTGGGGGTGCTGGCCGCCGCGGTCCTGGAGCTGGATACCGCGTTCCGGCAGCGCAACAGCAACCCCTCCCTGGGTGCCCAGATCGCCGGGGCCGCGCACGGTGTGAAGGCGGTGCTCCAGCACTGGCCGCCGAAGGTCGAGACAGCCGCTACAGAATCAGGTCATACGACGCTGTGACGCCCGGACACACCAGCACCTTCCACCCCGCTCACAGCTCACTGCAGCTCCCGGCCAGTGCAATGCATCCCGCCATCTCCCTTGATCGACATGTCAGGTTCAGTCAGCCATGATGGCAGTGCAGGCACAGGTCTCCCAGTGATCACAGAGCGTCGCAACTCCATGATCGCTAGGTCCTGTGCCTGTTCTACTCCCGGGGTGGCCCAGCACGCCTATCTGCGCGAGTTCTATTTCTGCGAGAGATATGCGTCGACATGTGCCTGCAGGGCGCCGTGCGGCGGCGGAGCGGCCCGGTCCACGCAGTCGGTCCTCGAGGGGAGACGGGGGACCGGGCGCCCGATGTTCGACTCAGGCGCCGCCTTTCAGGCGTGCCCAGGGACGGCGACGCGAAGATCGAGGAGCTGTTGCGTATGCACGGGCACGTGGTCTTCGGCGAGGCCATCGATGAGGCTTGCCAGCGGAATCGGCTGGTCCAGCACGAGTGCGTCATTGGACAGGAGGAGCGACGGCACCGGAACCGAGGCGGCTACCTCGTTGAGCTGATCGGCGATGTCGCACAGGACCGTGGCCTGGCTCCGGACATGATCAATCAGGTCCGCCCGGCCTGAGTGCTCGGTGATGATCCGGTCAAGATTCCAGGTGTCGAGGGAGATCCGGTTGTCGAAGGTGGGCCGCGAGCCGGCGACGACGCCCAGAGCAACCGCTGCGATCGAGGCGTCGACGCTGAGGAGATGGGCCAATATCTGGTCGGCGTTCCATCCTCCATCGTCCGCGTCGCCGAGGTCTGGGATGGCCGCCGCGTCGAGCAACCTTTCGTAGGCGCTGCGAAGTACGGTCGTGTCCATAGCGTGCTTCCCTTCAGTCGGGGCGTGTCGAACTCCAATCCCGCTCCGCTGCCTCAGCGACGCGTTTGATGTTCGCCAACCGCCGGTCCCAGTCGGCCGCGAGCGAGGCCATCCACCGTGCCGTCGTGTCCAGCGCGGCGGGCCGCACCGCGTACCGCACCTCGCGCCCGATCCGGCTGCCGGAAACCAGCCCGGCGGCGTCCAGAACGGCGAGGTGCTTGACCACCGCCTGCCGCGAGACGGGAAGGTGTTCGGCCAGCGCCGTCGCGGTGGCCTCGCCCTGTGCGGCGAGCAGGTCAAGCAGTTGACGTCGCGTCGGGTCGGCAAGCGCACCGAGGACGCTGTCGACGACCTCGGCGGCGCCGGGAGGTTCTTCCGTCACGTGGAGGGCTGTTCGGCGCGCGTCTTGAGCGCGTCGAGCTCCAGGGGCCAGCCTTTGCTGTGGTCCTTCAGATTCTGACTGCGCAGCTCCTCGGACCCGGCCAGCGCCGCGAACCCGCTCTCGACGACGCGCAGCCGCGTCTGGTCGCCTTCCGGGGCCAACGTGAACTCCACGAGGGTGCTGTTGTCCTCGCGCAGCTCTTCTCCAGGGAACGCGCTGGTCCAGCGGTACGCCAGGTACGTGGGCGGCTCAACCTTCTCCACGCGCACCGGAAAGTCACCGTGCTCGGCGTTCTTCGCCATCATCGACTCGCCTTCCCGGGCCACGGTGCCGGGCAGGCTCGCCTTGTCGGCCACCCAGAACCCAGGTTGGGCCACCAGCGACCAGACCCGCTCCAGGGGTGCCGCGATCAGGGTTTCGCGTTCGATCCGGTCCTCGCTCATGAGGGGACTCCTCTGCCATTGCCATTGAGTGCAACTTCAGAGTTGCACATCGAATCTTCAGGTGCAACCCAAGGGTTGCACCTAGGCGCTCATCGTTGGTTGGTGATGATGGATGGGGGCTGGGTGAGGGCCGTGGGGCTGCTCAAAGACCGTAATGACCGCATCCCACCAGCGGTCGGCGCGCCTGCGCACCTCGGCCACGAAACCAACCGCCGCGTCAACCCCCGAAAGACTTCCGGAGCCAACCACTAAGCATTACGAGGGGGCTTCCCGGGCGGAGGCGGTGCCGGAGCCGAACATGCCGTCCCTTGATCTGTCGGCCCGGTGAAGGCGCCGCGGCTGAACGACAAGCGCGTCGACGAGGCCACGGGCGAGCGCAAGCGGTTCTCGTCCGCGATTCTGCCGCCGTGGTGCCGCAAGTCCCCGAAGATCAGTGAGGATCCCTGAGGTGCGTTCACTCGGATGGCCCGTGTGCGGAGACGAGCCGACAGGTGTCCTCGACTCTGGAATCCCGGGTGTCGCCTGACGCCCTCGCACCGGAGGAGTGGCATGCGAATATCCTGCAAGTCGCGCGGCAACTTGAACATCGTCCGTTGGGGGGCGGCATTTCTGGCAGTTTCAGGAACCACCGCCGTCCTGGCAGCCGTAACGGCGCAGGCCGGTGGGACGAGCGGTGACCCCGGCAGGGAGAAGCCCACCATCGTGCTCGTGCACGGAGCATTCGCCGACGGGTCCAGTTGGAACGCAGTGGTGCAGCGCCTGCAGCAGGACGGCTATCAGGTCATTGCCCCGCCCAACACGCTGCGCGGCATACCCCAGGACTCGACGTACCTGAACAGTCTCCTGAAGACCATCAAGGGGCCGATCGTCCTCGTCGGACACTCCTACGGCGGCGAAGTGATCTCGCAGGCGGCCGCTGGGCTCGACAACGTCAAGGCGCTGGTGTACGTCAACGCGATCATGCCGGACAAGGGGGAGTCGTTCGCCAGCCTCTCCAGCAAGTTCCCGGCCGCTCCGATCACTCAGGCGTTCAAGCAGGTGCCGTTCCGCAACGGCGACGGCACCACGGGCACCGACGTGTATATCCAGCCTGCCAAGCTCCACGCGGCCTTCGCCCAGGACCTCTCCCAGCAGCAGGCGTCCGTCATGGAATCGACGCAGCGCCCGATTGCGCAATCGGCGTTCACCGACAAGCTCACCGCAGCGGCCTGGCGGGACAAGCCGGTCTACGTGCTCGTCGGCAGGCAGGACCGGGCCATCGACCCGAGCCTCGAGCGGTACCAGGCCAAGCGCGCACGCGCGCGCAAGACGGTGGAGATCAACTCCTCACACGTGTCCCTGGTCTCCCATCCCCAGGCGGTCACGGATCTCATCGTGAGCGCGGCCCGCGACTCCGGTCACCAGTAGGCGAACGCCGACGAGATCCGGGACACCCCGCAGGAGTGTGTAGCTCAGCGGCTCGGTGAGTCTGGCGGTGTCCTGATTATCGACGAGGCAGGCTAAAGAAAATGACGAATCTGGTTACTTCAGTGGATCCTGAAGCGGTGGTCGGGGAATGGTGGTGAGGGCGGGTTCACCAAGGGCGAGGAACGGGAAGCTGCTAACGTATTCAATCGAGATCGGCCTGGCCAGTCTGCTGAGCTACTGGGCGGCCACTGGAATTTGGTCGAGCGCTCATCGGCCATACGAGGATGGACAACTCGGCGGCATGTGGGCTGCGATTTCTACGATTTTCGTGGTCCGGGAATGCAAAAGTAAGAGTTTAACCGCGGCGATCGCCCGCATGTCGGCGACGCTCATCAGCTTCGTACTCTGTCTGGTTTACCTCGCGTTCTTGCCCTTCCACGCGTGGGGCCTCGCTCTGCTCGTGGCCTTGAGCGTCCTGGTGCCCGGGCTAGTCGGACGGCCGGGCGACGAAGTGACCGCAGCCATCACCACCACGGTCGTCATGGTCGTCGCAGGACTGAACGCGCACGCGGCCTGGAAACAACCGCTGCTACGTTTGGCGGACACCTCCATCGGCGTAACCGCAGGAATTGTCACACTGGTCATCGTGAGTCAGATCGGCAAGTGGACAGGCAGGGGCCGCATCTCTCAACCGGATCGATCAGCCACAAGCCGGGCCGACTGATCCCTCGCGCTTTCACGAGGTGCGCCGGTCGAGCGCGGAATCAATAGCTCGGGAAGGACTCCCGGCCCGCAACTCCGGCGCGGATGCTCCTCGCGTCGCCCGCCCTTCGGCCCGGTCTGCGGGGGCGGAGGCAGCACCGGGCGCCCACTGTTCATCGGACAGATCCGACGGATACCCGCCGGCGCTGCTCATCCCAGACTCAACGACTCCCACAGCCGCAGGGCACGGCGGATCGCAAACACGGTGTCAGGCTCGGCCGTGGACTGCCTTTTGGAGCGCGCTGCCCGCAGCGGTGCCGTCGGGGACTACACGATTGGACGCAACAGAGGTGCGGAATGAAGCTCCCCGATTGACTCTGGGATCTGGGGAAGGAGACGCCGTGAGCATCCAGGCTAAATGCTGGACTTCACAGAAAGCGGTCGGAATTAGGGCATGACTGACGCCGCTAGGCCAACTATCAGCGGCATTCACTATTTTTGCCACGCCCATCTCGATGGCAATCGAGAATTGGAAGACCGCCGTAGCGCGCAGTGACGAGGATCGGTCGCGGTCTCAGAATCTTCGAGTTAAGGCGTGCTCACATATGACGGACAGCGCGCCAGCTGTCTCGGTCTGTTCTACGTCGAGCTCGCCGGCCAGGGCCGCGATGACCGCTGGAACCAGCAACACGAAGGGAAGCGCATCAACATGGCGAATTCAGCACTCAAGAAGGTCCTCATCACGGGAGCGGGTACCGGCTTCGGGTATGAAGCCGCCATGCGTCTAGCGGAAAAGGGTTTCGCCGTGATCGCCGCGGTGGAGATCTATGCCCAGGTCCAGACACTGAAGCGGCAGGCGGCCGAGCGAGGGGTAAGCCTACAGGTCGAAAAGCTCGATGTGACCAACGACGGTGATCGTCGCAAAGCTCTCAACTGGGGGGTGGAGATCCTCGTGAACAACGCAGGAGTCGGCGAAGGCGGCTCAACGGTTGACATTCCTGCACCGAACATCCGGCACCAGTTCGAGGTCAACGTCACCGGACCGCTGCTCCTCACTCAGGGGATCGCCAAGCAGATGGTCAAGCGCGGCGCCGGAAGAATCGTTTGGGTCTCATCCCGAGAGGGCCTGAACGTCAACCCCTTCACCGGCATCTACTCCGCCTCCAAGCACGCGGTCGAGGCGATCGCCGAAACCATGGCCTACGAGCTGCAAGAGCACAACATCGAAGTCGCCACGGTCAACCCGGGGCCGTACCTGACTGGCTTCAACGACCGGATGTTCCAGACCTGGGAGAGCTGGGAGGACGACCCGTCTGAGCGGCTTTTTGACTACTCCAAGCTCGCCTTCCCCCGAGCGCAGTTCGATCCTGAGGCGGTCTATGCGACGTTGACGTCCGTCGCTGCCGGAGAGGTCGACAGTTTCCGCAATCTGGAGCCCACGTCGATGCTCGAAGAGACCAAGCGTCTCCAGCAGGTTCCCTGGGAGCGCAAGGTCACGGATGGCCTCGGGACCCGTCATCAGGCCATCCAGCACTCCTACGAGATGCAGCCTGAGACTCCCGTCGCCGGCTGACCGCTTCCCCGATTGGGAGCCCACTGACGTGCTGCGTCGCCCCGCAATTTGACCTGGGGAGGGCAGCAGCCTTGATCTGCATGACTCATGGTGGACAACATCAGGCGAGCTGAATCAAACAGCATCCCATCAGGGGGGCGGGGCCCTCAGCCGTCTACGCGGTCCCGTGCAGGCCGCTGCGTACAGGCTGATGGAGACGGTCTCGCAGACCGGGCAGCGACGGGCCATCTAGGACGTGACCTGGGTGGTGTCGGGGGCCTCCCCCAGGTGCCCGTGCCGAGCACCGCGACTACGGGCCTTCCCTGCCCGGACGACGGCGTCCGGTTCGCTTCGCTCATCGTCGCGCCTCCATGCGCTCGGCGCGCCGCGCACCGCGACGGTCGGCGTGCATGGCAGTGGTGTCGACCGCCGCCCGGTACCGGGGATTCAGGCGTCCTGGCCGATCCAGACGGTCTTGGCGTTCATGAACTCCCGCATGCCGAGGTCGGACAGCTCGCGCCCGTAGCCGCTGCGTTTGACGCCACCGAAGGGGATCTCGGGGTAGCTGGTCGTGTTGCCGTTGATGAAGGCCATGCCCGACTGCACATCGCGGACGAACAGTTCGCGTTCGGCCTCGTCCTCGCTCCACAGGTTCGACCCGAGGCCGTAGGGGTGGCCGTTGGCCTCCCGCAGGGCCTCCTCCAGGGAGGGGACCGTCCACACCTGCGCCACGGGGCCGAAGACTTCCTCGTGGTACATCCGCATCTCCGGCGTGATGCCGGTCAGCACGGTGGGCGGATAGAACCAGCCGGGCCCGTCCGGGCGTTCGCCGCCCAGCAGCACCGTCGCGCCCTTGCTGACGGCGTCGTCGGCGTAGGACTCCACCTCCCGTCGGCCGGACTCGGTGGCCAGCGGGCCGAGGTCGGTGCCCTCGTCCATCGGGTCGCCCACCACCAGCGCGCCCATCTTCGCCACGAACATCTCGATGAACGCGTCACTGATGTCCTGGTGCACGAAGAACCGCTTGCCGTTGATGCACGACTGCCCGTTGTTCAGGCACCGCGCCTTGACCGCAACATCGGCGCATCCTTCGGGAAGGCGACCTGGCCGCCATCGTCAGCAGGTCGCGTCGCTTGGGGCGTGCACGCTTTGTGTCATAGCTGTGACGTTGATGGAGGCGCTCTTTGCAAGGGTGTTGACCTCGCAACCATCCACCGTCACCCGTGACACTCCGGTTTCATGTCGCGCTGTACGTAGTGACCCCGGGCGGGGTCAGGCGCCTGCACTCCGGGGGGAGGCTCGCGGGCGCCAACGTGCAGGGGCAGACCAGCTCCCCCCGTGGCAGGTCTGCCCCTGCTCGAAAGGCCGGCCTGGGCGCCCACCGCGTGGCAGGGCGCCCAGGCCTTCTTCGGCGGGTGGAGTGACAAGGGGCCGCTCTTCAGCTCGCGGCAGCCTGCCGGTGCAGCCGCCCGGACCGGTCTACCCATCCCTGCGCTTTGTCGCGGCCGGCGGCGGGAACTGAGTGCGGGCCTTCTTCTCTGCGGAGGCGGGCTGGCCGTAGGGATCCCACCCCGTGACCACATCGATGGAGGCCTTGCCGCCGATCAGTTACGGCAGCTGTAGATAGCCCTGCCTGCGTTCATTGCGGCTGGTCAGCTACGTGATGGGGGCGGGTGCGGGCACGAGGACGGCTGCCCCGATCAT
>NZ_JBIVPK010000073.1:0-25964 GCF_044754605.1 Streptomyces sp. NPDC093064 | reverse complement strand
ACCAACGTCAGGTGGACTGGCAGTTCACCACCCACGATGCACGCATCAAACTGCGCCACCTCTACCCCAAACATTAGCCGCGACAGTCTACTAGTCGTGTTACGGCAGCAACATGAACCGGCATGAGTGCTCCTGTGACCACCACCGCCGATGAGTCCCGGCCTCCAGTGCGGCTCCGAGCAGCCGACGACCTACAGCGCAGGAACGCCGGGGCGTCGCCGCCCCGACGGGTTCGGCGCTACCAGGCAGAGGCCCTGCGCCTGGGCGGCTGCCCTGTCCCGGGCTCCGAGGACGGTGAGGGCGTGGCACCAGCCGCCGGGGACGGCGAACAGGTCAAGGATGATCCGCCTCACGAGGCCAGCCCGAAGTCGTCCTGCACAGGCTGACTTTCGCTGCGGCAGGCCCAAGGGAAGCAGCCGTCGACCACCCCGTTCTCCAGCTCCTCCGCAGCGGTTCGGGCGTCCAGCTGCTGCTGGCGGGCGACGGTGGCAGTGACGTGGTCGATCGGGGCCTGGGCGAGTGGTTCCCGGGAGCGGTGCAGGAACGCCTGCCCGAGCAGCCGACCCGCCGCAGGAAGGCACCCCCCGGTGCGAAATACTCTCCCGATGAGTTCACGCACTTCCCCGATCAGCCAGCCGATCACGATACGGAGGGCAGTCGCGCGGGATGCCAAACGGCTCACGCGGCTCGTGCGTGGCTCAGGCGCCTACGAGGGCAAGTACGCAGCCGCAGTCGCGGGCTACCGGGTCGGTCCTGATTACATCGAGGCCCATCGCGCCTTCGTAGCCGTCGGCGCCGACGAGCATGGAGGCCGAGTCCTCGGGTTCTACTCGCTCGTCCTCGCTCCACCGGAGCTCGACCTGCTGTTCGTCGCCGACGAAGCGCAAGGACGTGGTATTGGACGACTGCTCGTCGCGCACATGCAGTCCGAGGCCCGTGCCGCCGGGCTCGACCGTGTCAAGGTCGTGTCGCATCTTCCCGCCGAGGACTTCTACCACCGCGTCGGTGCAGTGCGGAGCGGGACCGCGCTCGCGAACCCGCCCGCCGTGCTGTGGGACCGTCCCGAATTCGAGTTTCGCATTCCTTCGGAATGACGCGGTGTGCCGGTTCGCAGGGCACCGGCTTCGCCTGCATAGTGGCCGGCATGCAGGAGCCGCTGGACGCCACGCGCTCCGAGTGTGCCGTCGTCTCTGCCCTGGCGGGGGGATCGCCTGCGCCGGCGGCCTCTCCCGGCGACTCCCTCACCTCCGGCACTCCCACCTCAGCTCGCTCCACACACGATCGAGGTCGGCCGCTGTGAATACGTAGTTTCACACAACCCTGATCTGCGAGACGAAGTGGCCACAGTCCACCGTCAGCGCTCCCTGAGCATGCGCGCGACCACGTCGAGTGACTCCACGGGCGCTCCGGTCTCCGCCGCCGCCAGTGTCCCCCCAAGGTCATCGCCCTCCCCCGGCCATCCCCGTTCTCCGGAGTACGAGTGGTCGGCCCACCGTCCCCGTCAGGCCCGCATACGGTCACGGTTGACTCCTCGCCGCTCGCCGGTGCTCAGGGTGCCGTCCCGGGCGCGCGAGGGGCCCGCGCCAAGCCCAATGCCGGGCAGATGCTATGACCCCACAGTGCCCTTGAACGGTATTCCCTCGGCCAAGCGCCCGATCCCTCTCACTGGCTCCTTGCTGGATCTGGTCGATGAGGCGGTGCTGTGACGCCGTCGGCGAATGTGCCCGCCTCGGTCGTGCCCGGTGGTCTTGTCGCGGGTGACGGCGGCGTACAGGCGGGCGAGGTCCTGCACGCCGTCGCCTGGCGTGACCGTGACGCTCGTTTGACGCTCCGGCCACTCCAGAGACCGCCCCCAAGGTGGGAGGACCCCCATTGAACTGCGGGTTTTCGCGCCTTCAGTCCTTGGGGCATGTTCCCGATGACTCATCATGTGGAGTGCGTTGCCACCCCGGCCTGCTGGGGTGGCTGCTGACTCCCGTGCCCGACCTCGGTGCCGGCGGGGCCGAGACCGGAACCGGGGACCGTGCTGCCGTGCTGTGGCTCAGGCGTCGATGATGACGGGAATGATGAGGGGCTTGCGGCGGTGGGTTCGGAACGCCCAGTTCGCCACGGCGCGGGCGACGAGTTGTTCGAGTTGGCGTGCGTCCCCGACGCCCTCCTCGGCCGCGGTGGCCAGGGTCTTCTCGATGACGGGGATGACCGGTTCGAAGGTGGTGTCGTCGTGGACGAAGCCGCGGGCCAGGAAGTCGGGGGCCTCGGCGAGGGCGCCGGTGTCTGCGTCGACGATCGCCACCACTGTGACCACGCCTTCGGCGGCGAGGGTGAGGCGGTCCTTGAGGGACGCTTCGGTGGCGCCGCCGACTTCCATGCCGTCCACGTAGACGTTGCCTGCGGGGACCTTGCCGGTGATGGACGCGCGCCCGTCGACCAGGTCGACGACGACACCGTCCTCGGCGATGACGACCCGGTCGGGGTCGACACCGGTACGGATGGCGAGGTCGCCGTTGGCCCGCAGGTGGCGCCATTCGCCGTGCACGGGCATGACGTTGCGGGGCTTGACGATGTTGTAGCAGTAGACGAGTTCGCCGGCGCTGGCGTGTCCGGAGACGTGCACCTTGGCGTTGCCCTTGTGCACCACGTGGGCGCCCCACCGGGTGAGTCCGTTGATCACCCGGTAGATGGCGTTCTCGTTGCCGGGGATGAGGGAGCTGGCGAGCAGGACGGTGTCGCCCGTGCCGATGCGGATCACGTGGTCGCGGTTGGCCATCCGTGACAGCGCGGCCATCGGTTCGCCCTGGGAGCCGGTGCACACCAGAGTGATCTTGTGGTCCGGGAGCTTCTCCAGCTCCTTCGTGCTCACGACCAGACCGGAGGGGACCTTCAGATAGCCCAGGTCACGGGCGATGCCCATGTTGCGGACCATCGACCGGCCGACGAAGGCGACCTTGCGGCCGTGCTGGTGGGCGGCGTCCAGGACCTGCTGGATGCGGTGCACGTGGCTGGCGAAGCTGGAGACGATGACCCGGCGCGGCGCGGTGCGCATCACTTGCTCGATCGCCGGGTTCAGCTCTCGCTCGGAGGTGGTGAAGCCGGGCACTTCGGCGTTGGTGGAGTCGGTGAGGAACAGGTCCACGCCCTCCTCGCCGAGGCGGGCGAAGGCGCGCAGATCGGTGATGCGGTCGTCGAGAGGGAACTGGTCCATCTTGAAGTCGCCGGTGTGCAGCACCATCCCGGCCCGGGTGCGGATCGCGACCGCGAGGCTGTCGGGGATGGAGTGGTTGACCGCCACGAACTCGCAGTCGAAGGGCCCGAAACCACGCCGGTCGCCCTCCCGCACCCGCACCGTGCGCGGCCGGATGCCGTGTTCCTTGAGCTTGGCCTCCAGGAACGCCAGCGTCAGCTTGGAGCCGACGACGGGAATGTCGGACCGCTCGCGCAGCAGGTACGGCACGCCGCCGATGTGGTCCTCGTGGCCGTGGGTGAGTACCACGGCCACGATGTCGTTCAGCCGGTCCCGGATCGAGGTGAAGTCCGGCAGGATCACGTCCACGCCGGGCTGGGTCTCCTCGGGGAACAGCACGCCGCAGTCGACGATGAGCAGCTTGCCCGCGTGCTCGAAGACGGTCATGTTGCGGCCGATCTCGCCCAGGCCGCCCAGGGCGATGACCCGCATCCCTCCTTCGGGAAGGGGCGGGGCGGCTTTCAGCTCGGGGTGCGGATGACTCATACCCTGACGGTACCCGGAGAGCGGGACAGGGTGATCCATTGCCTGTGTGCTCCAACGAGCGCTCGATACGACCCGCCGCCGAAGACGTGCTGGCGCTCAGGTCGGCATCCGTCTCATCTGCCCGCTGCCCCAGCCCCAAGACAAGAGGGCAGCCGCGGCCGCAGCGGCCGCCGCGGGTGCCGGGATGGCTTCGCGGGTCGCGCGGGCGGTGAGCACCCCCCGCGATCACACAGAAGAAGCAGGGCGAACCGACGGCCCGGGCATGCACTCACGGCCGCTGAAGTATCGAGGTTGAACGTGATGTCGACCTTCGCAGTCCGTTGTGGTCGGCCAGAGTCGATTTCAGGGTGTTCCAGAGCTGGGATTGAGCATGTTCTGCGGGCTTGGATCGGGGGCCCTGACTGTGGGGAAAATTGGCAGGTGCTGTCCTGCGGCGGGGTCTGACTCTTGAGATCTGTGACCGGGGTGTCTTGCTCACGCTGTGTCGACCGCTGGCCGGGGATGGTGCGTTACTGGTACCGGGCCAGCCGGGTGTGTCTCGATAGGGGCTTGCCGACCAGGCGTCGTCACGGTTCTGACCGTCCGCGCGGTCCGGTGCCAGCTACGCGATAAGACGTCGGATCGGAAGGTGAACGAGCATGACCAGTACGTCCCCTGCCTCGCGTACCCGCCGGCGTCGGTTGGGCGCGGTGTCCACGATCCGTGCGGCGGCCTTCTGCGACCTTCTCGGTGTCGCGGACCGGCGGCGCCGCCGGCACGTCACGCGCGGCGAGGGCTCTCGCAGTCTGGAAGGCGATACCGGTGCTGGCTCTGGTCACTACAGCCGTACGCCCGCGCCAGCTGGGCACGTCATCGGCCGTCCACTTGTGCGTCACGGCCTCTCCTGTGCGGTAGCGGGCCGGGCGGCCCCGCACCGGCAGCGCCGGTGCGGCCCTGCGCCGGTGAGCGGCTTCAGGCCACGGTGCCCTGAGCCTCGGCGGCGAACTCGGCCCACTGCTCCCAGGTCCCCAGTTGCTCGTTGCAGAGCTGGTGCACCATCCCCATGGGCACGGGGCCGAAGAAGACACGCAGCGGGGAATCCTCGGCGCTGACGATCTTCAGGAGCGCAGGTCCGACGGCGGCGGGGTCACCGACCGGAATGTCCTTCCAGCCCGCTGCGCGGACCTCGTCGTAGGCGGGCAGCGGCTCGGCATGGGCGGCGGAGGAGCCGGACCAGTCGATGGCGACGCCGCCGGGCTCGACGAGGGTGACCATGATGCCGAAGCCGGCGATCTCTTGTGCGAGGGCCTCGGTCAGGCCTTCCAGGGCCCACTTGGAGGCGTTGTAGCCGCCGAGAGTCGGGAAGGCGGCGACGCCTGCGATGGTGGAGATCTGCACGATGTGGCCGCGGCCCTGGGCCCGCAGGAGGGGCAGGACTGCCTGGATGACCCACAGGGCGCCGAAGAAGTTGGTCTCCGTCTGGGCGCGGATCTGCTGTTCCGCGAGCTCCTCGACCGCGCCGAACAGGCGGTAGCCGGCATTGTTGTGGACCACGTCCAGACGGCCGAAGTGATCGTGCACCCGCTGGACGGCCGGAACGCGGCGGCCTTGTCGGTGACGTCCAAGGGCAGCGGGCGGATCGCCTAGCCGTGGGCGGCCAGCAGGTCCGCGAGGGAGTCGGTGTTGCGGGGAAGCCGCGGGAGGAACGGGTGACGCAGTGGCGGTGCACCCGCCAAGATGTTGCACCAGATCGAACAGCGTCCACTCGGGGCAGGTCGGCACCTGCACGTCGGGGCTGGACACGAAGGCGACCGCGGCCGGGAACGCGACCGACCGTGCGTCGATCAGCCGCAGCAGAACGGGGCAGCAAATGTCCTTGCCACGCCGGATGCCTACTGTCAGGCCCGGACAACCGCCGTCGATTTGCACAGCGGTACAGCGGGCACGGCGGGCGCGCGACACCGGCCGCGTGCCCTCGGACGAGGCAGTGCCCTCATCCCGGAACGATCAGTGATTCGGACGGCTCCAGTGGTAACGCCGGCCGGGGTGGCCAAACGCGCGGCGTCGCACCGGGCCGTCAGCTACGTCCTGGCCACCGTGCAACGTCGGCGGCCGGACGTCCTGGCCGGAATTCCAGCGCGGCGGCGCCACCGACCCGCGCCAACCGCAACTGGGCCCTTCCCACAGGCGAGACCGCCAGCTACGCCTCACCCGCAACGCGCACAGGGGTACGCGCACGTTGCGGGCCACTGCATGGGGCGCGCGAGTGGGTGGCGCTCAGAGTGCTGGTTGAGCGGCCAGATCGCGGGACTGATCGACTCAGCCGCCGCTTTTACGCCTGAACGACCGCTGGCTTGCAGCCGGGCCGTGCGCCGCACGCACCTTCGACGCATCCGGGTTGGCGGCAGCATCGGCGGCGTCCGCCTGCGCACCGCGCTTGCGCGCCAGGGCTTCGCGGAACTTGCGCTTGAGGTCGTAGTCGCCGTCGCTGTCCGGCGTCAGAGGGGACGTCTCCGGGGTAGCCGGCTCCGAACCTTCCGTAGATACGGGCTCTGCGGTCATGGTGACCTCCTGGGTTCGGGGGTGGGCAAGCACAGCTTGTCATGCCGGGCGCAGTGCGGGGCGCCGGCAACATCATCCTGCTCCGTTGCGGCGGGTATCTCTTTCGTGGTCGAGGGCCTTCGCTTCGCAGGTGCGGGCACCGGACGGGCTTCGGGCCGGGCCGAGCGTTCGAGCCCGTAGCCAGGACATTCACTGCCAGGGCAACGGCTCTCAGCCGTTGCGACGCACGAGGGCGGCCTTGCGGGCCTCGGCGAGCTTGCGGGCCTCGCCGGCCTTTCGGGACTTGCCGCCGGCGCCGCGGGAGGTGTCCTTGCTGGTGCCGAGGCCGCGGAAGGGGGCGTTGGTGTTCTTGGGCCGGGGAACGGCAGGCCCGCCGTCCAGCGGGGTGCCGGAGGGAGCCTTGGCGCCGGTGATCCGGCTCAGCTCCGCCTCGCCCGAGCGCACCTTGGTGACGGTCGGCTCGATGCCGGCCCCGGCCATCATTCGGCTCGTCTCGCGGCGCTGGCCCGCCAGCACGAGCGTGACCACGCTGCCGGACTCACCGGCGCGGGCGGTGCGGCCCGCCCGGTGCACATAGTCCTTGGGGTCGGTGGGCGGGTCGACGTTGACCACGAGATCGAGGTCGTCGACGTGCAGGCCACGGGCCGCGACATTGGTCGCCACCAGAACGGTGATCTGGCCGTTCTTGAACTGCGCCAGGGTCCGTGTGCGCTGTGGCTGGGACTTGCCGCTGTGCAGGGCTCCGGCGTGCACCCCGCTGGCCCGCAGATGCCGGGTGAGCTGGTCGACGGCGTGCTTGGTGTCGAGGAACAGCAGTACGCGGCCGTCGCGGGCGGCGATCTCCGTGGCGACGGCGTAGCGGTCAGGGCCGTGGACGACCAGAACGTGGTGCTCCATCGTCGTGATCTTGCCCGCGGACGGGTCGACCGAGTGGACGACGGGGTCGTGGAGGTAGCGGCGGACCAGCTGATCGACGTCGCGATCGAGAGCGGCCGACAAGAGCACCCGCTGACCGTCGAGGTGCACCTGGTCGAGGATGCAGTTGGCCCGCACCCAGGGAGCCGTCCGGGCCGCATGACGAACCGGCGGGTGCCCTCGGTCTGAACCTTCCCCTTGATCGTGGACACGTGGAGACTGGGACGTGAGGTTCCGGAGGAAGTAGTGTCAGGTGGGAAGCAAGAGCAACCGCAGCAGGCGGTACACGGAGCGGTCGCGCTCGTTCGCTCCTCCGGGAAGACCGTCACCGAGGTGTTGGACGGGCGTCGCCCACAGCCGCACCGCTTTGTCGTCCGGTCCCGAGCCTCCCGACACCCTCACCCCGGCACCAGTTGGCCGACTGGCGGGGAAACGAGGGGGATGTGTCCGGTCATGCCGTGGAAGGTGGACTGGCGGTCGTCGCTGGGGTAAGGATGGCGTAGCAGGCGCGTGATCTGCCGGACAATGGTCTGGTGTGGATGTTCCGAGAAGGGATGTCCTTGGGCCGGGGGCCAGACAAGAATCCCGGCCCGATTGCGGCGGGCCGGGATTCTGTGTCGTGCGCCTGGCCGGAGGGCGTCGGCCCAATTACGGCGGGCCGGGGTTCTCCAGCATGCGCATCACGCGGTTGCTGGTTTTAGTCTTCGTCGAATCCGCCGAATTCGCCGAATTCGCCGCCCTCGCCCTTCCCGTGGTGGCGCTTGATGACGCGGAAGCTGCCGACGACTCCGTTCTTGACCTTTACGCCGTCCTCCATCTCCTCGTGGTGCTTCTTGTGGTGCTCGCCCTTCTCGTGCTCGCCCTTCTCGTGCTCGCCCTTCTCGTGCTCGCCCTTCTCGTGCTCGCCCTTCTCGTCCTCGTCCTCGTCCCGGTTCTTGCCCGGGCGGACGTTGTTGGCCTCGCTGCGGGGGCCGACGGTGGCGATGGGGGCGCCGTTGTCGCAGGTGACGCCGCGGAAGAACTCGACGGTCTGCTTGCTGTCGTTGCGGATGTTGAAGCTCTTGGAGCCCAGTCCGCTTACGACGGTGATGCAGCCGTCGGGGTGGGCGGAGAACGACCGCTCGTTGATGAAGATTCTGCCGATCTCGCGGTGGTGGCGCTTGCCCTTGAAGCCCTCGCCGCGCTCGCCGCCTTCGCCGCCGCGGCCGCCGCCGCCCTCGTTGCCCTGTCCGCCCTCGCCGCCCATCGGGGCGTAGGCCGGAGCGGGGGCCTGCTTGACGACGGCCGGGGCCGTCTGGGGGGCGGTGGCGGCGGTGGCGTAGGTGATGCCGGTCGCGGTCAGTGCCGCAGCGGCCGCGATGGCCGCGGCGGTCGCGTGGGAACGGTTCATGATCATGTCGCTTGTTCCTTCTGAGACGGAGAGAGGAGCGCCCGCTGTGGCAGCCGGTGCGTGATTGAACGTACTAACACCCCCTATTGCTGTCATATCGAGCAAGTCGGGATCTCCGGCTTTGTGGGGCTGATCGGGGTATGCAGAGGTCCCTTACGCCGCCCCCAAGGACGGCTGAAAGACCGTCAAAAATCCCCTCCGTTTGGAGATTGAATGACAATTAGCCCTTGCGGGTGATCTTCTGACGTCCCCTCACCCGCCGTGGTGGCGGGTTGCCTGGAAGTGTCGGCGAGTCGCTGCTTGACATGTGGTCTGTCGTAGGTTCCACGGAGGCCACGTGAGCGGTGGCTGTCCGACGAACGCGGGACGGTCGCCGGGACCTCGCCGTCCTGCTGCTGGGCTTCGCCCTCGCCGCCCGCCGTTCCGAACTGCGGCTGCTGGACTGGACCGACCTCGAGGAGGTCGAGGAGGGCCTGGCCGTCGAGGTCTGGCGGCCGAAGGTCAACCATGAGGGCCCGCTCGGCGTGCCCTTCGGCTCCAGCCCGGCCACCTGCCCCGTCCGCGCGGTCCGCGCCTGGCGCCGGTGCCTGATCGAGCACGGCAGCCAGCCGGTCGGTCCCCTGTTCGTGCGCATCGACCGGCACGGCCGCATCGCCCACCCGATGCATCGGCACGGCCAACAGATCGGAGACCCCTCCGGCCGGATCACCGGCGAAGGCATCGGAGACTCGGTGCCCCGGGCCGCAGCCCGCGCCGGCCTGACCGCCCCCACCGAACTGCTGCCCGACCTCCCACTCCGCTGGAGCGGACACAGCCTGCGCCGCGGCTTCGCCACCGCCGCCTCCCTGATTGCTGCTGACTCCAACCGCAAGCCGAACAGGGACTCTACGGACTCGCGTTGTAGCGCGAGCCCGACCAAGAGCCGGTACCGCCTCGCGGACCAGCCAGGTGAGCATGAGTTCGCGGATCTTGGCGATGTTCGATGCGGGGATCATCGGCGTCGGTAGTGTCATCTTCATGGCGTTTGGCGTGTGGCTCGTCGGGCCGCAGCACCGCCGGAGCTCGGACACCCGTGCGGGCTGGGGCGTCATAGCGATCGGACTGGCGCAGTTGTTTCACGCAGCCGACTCCTGGGCCGGAAGCCGCCAGCCACTTGGCCACATCCTGGCTGCCTGTTGTCTGGCATTCAGCATTGCTGGCTTCATTCTGGTGGTGCGCGCCGGCGACATCCTCCGAGACGGCCGCGGCGGCCGGAAGCGCCGAAAGTTGCCTCCACTGCACCCGTGATGGGCAGGACTGGGCCTGCGCCACGCGCAACGACACGATCAAGCGTGGTCTTGATCGGGGAGACGCCTGCCTTGCATGTACCGCGCGCTGCCCACGCTCGTCGTCCTGATCCAGGCGCCGCTCAGTCGCGTCGGACGGAAAACAGGCGAGCCGTCACAGCCAGCACCAGCCCGACCGCGCGGACAGGGCCTGATCCTGTCACTGCTGCCTGATGGTCAACCAACTAGCTTAGCTAGTCGGGAAAAGGCTGCCACGCCCGTCACCGCTTTAGGAGTGAGGTGGGGCGATCCAGGGCATGACCTGCGGGTTCTCTGCCTTGGCCGGAGCCCGGCTGCGCGTACCCCCACGGACCCCGAGTCCCCGTCAGTCCCCGTCCCTTCTGGCACGAGAGTGGCGCGGCTGCGGAGGCCGTTTGGCCGTTGCTGGTGGTCGCAGGGCTGCTTATACGTACTCGACGGCCTCCTGCCCACGGATAGTCGACGGGCGCTGACGCCTGTTCGCATGTGCCAGACCGGACTACGGGACGAGTCTGGGCGGGGTTGCTGTTGTTGGAGGCGATCGCGGACAAGTGTGGGGTGGGGAGCTTCGGCGAGATCGTGTGATGCAAGTTCACCCTGGTGGACGGGGCGCGGGCCTCCGGTTTGCGTGCGCGCGCGTGACGTCGACACGCCTGGCGCAGTTTCGTGACTCAACACAGACCTTCATAAAAGGTGTCTTTGATTTGAATTCCCACTCAACGCGACATTTCAGCTGTAAACATTGATGCGTCCGACCAGGCAGGTGCACCAGGCACCTACCGTGAAAGGAGCACGGAATGCGGGTTTCCCGTCTTGCCGCCGCGCTGGGCGTCGCAGCCGCCGTCCTGCTGGGCGGCGCCACTGGCGCCAGCGCCGCAACCTATGCGCCCTCGGTGGTATCTCATGCCACTCACGACCGTGGTCACGAGCATGGTGACTACGGGCGCGGCGACCGTGACGACCGCCGGGGCAACCACGACCGTGACGACCGCTGGGGCAACCACGACCGTGACGATCGCTGGGGCAACCGCGACCGTGACGATCGCTGGGGCAACCGCGACCGTGACGATCGCTGGGGCAACCGCGACCGTGACGATCGCTGGGGCAAGCACGACCGTGACGATCGCTCGGGCAACCACGGCCGGGGCCACGGCCGCTACGGTCACCGCTGACCGCCCTTGGGGTGCCCTTCCGCTGTTGGGGGAGGGCGCCCCTTCCGTTGCCATGGCGGCATCATCCGGGCGTGCCGAAGAACGATGACTACGGGAGAACCAGTACTCGACTGATCGTCTGGGGCTGCCTTGCCGGGTTGGCCGTGGCCCTGGCCATTCCGGTGTACATACTGGTGACCGTCCTCCTCTTTGGGATGCCAACCCCGTAACCCACCACACCGACCTGCAGGCCTTCTACACCCGGCCCGTCCCCACGGGGCACGCCGTCGTCAAGGCCTTCTGGAAGTGATGGCCCGAGCCTCTCAGGCGCGGCGGCTCACCATAGCTGCCCCTGTGACCTGCATGGATGCCGGGACTGGTTGTCATCATCTGTCAACGCCGGTTCGCCTCTGACGGCCCAGAGACGACCTCGGGCGGTTGCTGAGAGACGTCGTAGATCCCCAGAGTGGGCAACGGCTGCTGCCAAGTACCGGCTAGTTCGGTGAGTGCCTCCCGTGCCAGCTGGCGCACCTTGAGCCACCCTGCATCGGCCGTCAGCGCCTCATACGTCCACCTGGGAGCCTGCTCCGCCCCGCTCGTCGCATCGAGGATCGTGTCAATGCGTGCAAGGCGCCCGCCTCCGTGCCCAGCTCACGGGCATCTTCCCCGGCCTGGAACGGGCGTTGGATCTGACCAATACCGACCCGCTTACCTTGCTGACCGGCTACCAGACCCCGCTGCCATCCGCCGGATCGGCAGCAAACGACTGGAGACTTGGCTGCGCAACCGGCATGTCCTCCGCGCTGACCGACTCGCCGGGACCGCCGACCAGGCCGCCGAGCGACAGCACACCGGCCTTCCCGGAGAGAGATCGCCCAAAGCGCGGCCGATGAACGGGTCGCCCCGATCGAGCAGGAATCGAGAAGTCGGGCCGCGGCGCGGGCACGTAGCGTGAATACGACACCGCGGCCTCGCGGCGGGGCGGGCCGCTGCCTCAAGGAGAGCACATGCCATACACCGTAGACTTCGAGAACGTGTCCACCGTCGGCCTGGCATTGTCCCCAGTAGCGGAGGCTCTCGCAGGCCTACGCGCCAACGAGGCGCGCTATTACAAGAACAAGTACGATCACGTTTTCACCGTCAGGCCCGCAAGCGAGGCACCGGAAGTGCTCGACTGGGTGAACCACATCCTCTCCGACGAGCGGGACATCGTCATCTCCGCCCGTCCGCTCGAGGTGGCTTCCTTCGAGGTGGACGGGTTTCGGATGGGTCACGTGTTCTACGAATCCGGCCTGTCAGTCAACGTCATGTACGGCATCGATGACGGAACGAAGCGCGCGGTGGGGTTCAAGCTCTCAGAAGGCATGGAAGTCCCCGAGGAGCTGGTTTCACGTTTCAAGTTCGCGCGCCAAAAATCAAAGCTGGCCGGAGTGATCCGCGGCTCCTTCTTTGTGATCAAGGGAGAGTACTGAGCCTGGCTGGTCCACGGGGACCCCGGCTCCTCCATGACCAGTAAGAACGGGAGCCCGCCCCGAAGGGCAGGCTCCCGTCGTACGTGCACGCGTCCGTGCGTGCGCGCCTTCTTGACCTACTTGGCGGTGACCGTCACCGATGTGTCAGCTGTCCCGGCGAGCACCTTGGCGTCCCCGGAATAGTTCACGGTCACGGTGTGCGTGCCCGCCCCGTGGAACACCGGCAGCTTGACGTTCGCCACGGGTGAGCAGCACCATCAGGATCCTGTCGAGCCACGGCCGCCCGTCACCGTGCCGGACCAGCATGGTGACGATGACCACAAGTGCGGTCCATGCAGACACGAACTTCGTCTGGCGTACGGTGCACAGCGCTGACGCCGCACCCGGCAGGAATACAAGGAGCCCGAGAAGCCACACCGGGGACGCGGCCAGGGCACTGAGGAGCATCACCAAGGCCGTCATTGACACCACACCGATCAATACTTCGACGTCGCGCGGTGGTTCGATCGCCTCGAGGGGACGAGCGAAACTCTTCGGATGCTTACGGAGCACAGGACCTCCCGGGCAGACAGTGCACTCCCCGTACGGTAAGCAGGCCCGGCCGTGGGCGAGCCGCGCCCTGCCGGACAACGGTCCGCATTGGAGCTCGGAGTGACCCGGGAGGAAATCCTCGTGCGATCCCTGTCAGGGCGGCGTTCGTGATCGGTGGACGTCATTGCGCCGAAGATCTGCGTCGCTGCCCTGAAGGCCGCTACCGGGTCTATTCGCAGTGCACCGGGCTTCAGCCCGGTGGTGAAGCGAATCTTTGGCCCGCTCTGGCCTCAGCTGTGTGTATGGATCTGCATTGTTCACCTCGGCGCGGGTCAGAGTGGCCGGTTCTGCTGTTCGATGTACTGCTTCACGATGCTGAGCGGCGCGCCGCCGACCGACCCGGCGAAGTAGGACCCGGACCACAGGCGCTGTGCTCGCCAGTAGTGCCGGACGAGTTCGGGGAACTCCTGGCGGAGCCTGCGCGAGGACACGCCTTTGAGGGAGTTCACCAGCTTCGAGACGGCGACCTTCGGCGGGAAGTTCACGAGCAGGTGGACATGGTTGGCCTCGCCGTTGAACTCCACCAGCTCTGCCTCGAAGTCCTCGCACACGCTCCGCATGATCTCCTCACACCGCGTCAGGTGCCGGTCGGCGAAGACGGAGTGCCGGTATTTCGTCACGAAAACCAAGTGGACATGCATGCGGAAAACACAGTGACGGCCTGTACGAACGTTTTCACCGATACCCATAAACCAACTATGTATCATGGTCGGCGTGCAGCTTCGGCACAGCTTCCGCCTGTACCCGAGCACCGGTCAGCGCACAGCACTGGCACGGGCGTTCGGGTGTGCGCGGGTGGTCTACAACGACGCCCTCAGGGCCCGGGAGACCGCCCGCGAACATGGGCTGCCGTTCCCGAAGACCGGCGACCTGTCGAAGCGGCTCCTCACCGAGGCCAAGAACACCCCGGAACGGGCTTGGCTCGGCGAGGTGTCCGCCGTCGTCCTCCAGCAGTCCCTCCGCGACCTGGACACCGCGTACAAGAACTTCTTCGACGGCCTGAAGGGCAAACGCCCGAAGGTGGGTACGCCCCGGTACAAGTCCAAGCGGGACACCCGGCAGGCCGTCCGGTTCACCGCGAACGCCCGCTGGTCCCTCACGGCCGGGCGGAAGTTGCGGCTGCCGAAGATCGGCGACGTGCGGGTGAGGTGGTCCCGGATGCTGCCCTCGACGCCGTCCACGGTGACGGTGGTCAAGGACAGCGCGGGCCGGTACTTCGCCTCCTTCGTCGTGGAGAGCGGCCCGTGCGAGGTGCTGCCGGCCACGGCACCGGAGCTGGGTATCGACCTGGGCCTGGGGCACTTCGCCGTCCTGTCGGATGGGACGAAGGTCGACAGTCCGCGGTTCCTGCGCCGGGCCGAGAAGCGACTGAAGAAGGCACAGCGGGCTCTGTCCCGCAAGGAGAAGGGCAGCAGGAACAGGGACAAGGCCCGGCTGAAGGTCGCCCGCGCGCATGCGCGGGTGGCCGACGCGCGCCGCGAGTTCCACCACCAGCTCTCCACGAAGCTGATCCGCGAGAACCAAGCGGTTGCCGTGGAGGACCTGTCGGTGAAGGGCCTCGCCCGCACGCGCCTGGCCAAGTCGATTCACGACGCCGGATGGTCGGCGTTCGTGAGCATGTTGGAGTACAAGGCCGCCCGGTACGGGCGCACCTTCTTCCGCATCGGCCGCTTCGAGCCCACATCTCAGGTGTGTTCGGTGTGCGGTGTGAAGGACGGCCCGAAGCCCCTGCACGTCCGCATCTGGACATGCGGGGCGTGCGGGGCTGTCCTGGACCGGGATGTGAACGCGGCGGTCAACGTCGCCAAGGCGGCCGGACTGGCCGTGTCAGCCTGTCAAGCGCAGGTAAGCCCGGGACTCGTCCCGGCACAGCGCGGCGAAGCAGGAACCCACCCGACACCACAGCCTTCAACGGCACGGTAGGCGGGAATCGCCGTCCCTCAGGACGGCGAGGATGTCAATCCTTCCACACGTCGACCAGTTGGATGGTGTGGAACTTCATGGTCGGCGGCCTGCTGCACGGAGCCACGATCGTTCTGTACGACGGAAGCGCCACCCATCCCGACATCAACGGCGTATGGAGGGTCGCCGAGCAGACCCGGGCGACGATGGTCGGTGTGGGAGCGGCCTACCTGGTAGCCGCAGAGAAGGCGAACGCACACCCTGCGGCCGAAATCGATCTGAGCGTTCTGCGATCCATCCTGCAGACCGGCTCACCCCTTCCCACGAGTACCTGGTGCTGGGTCTACGACCGCGTCCTTTCCGGCATATGGCTCCAGTCGGTCTGCGGAGGGACGGACATCTGCTCCGTGCTCGCCGGAGGATCCCCGCTGCTGCCGGTGCGGGTCGGCCGGATCCAGTGCCCCGCGCTCGGTGTCGCCCTCGCCGCATGGGACTCCTCGGGACAGCCGCTCATCGGTGAGCAGGGTTGCTTCGCCGAAGCCCGGGTCACCGGCGGGATGCCCACCTGCCGCCCGGTGGCGGCAGGGTGAGGCTCGGGGAGTTACGGTCTTGGCCAGGTCTCCGGGAGATTGTGTCCGCCGTCCGCCACGAGCAGCGACCCGGTGACAAACGAGGCCGACTCGTGCGCCAGGAACAGCACGCAGGCTGCGATTTCCTCCGGGGTGCCGCTCCGGCCGATCGGGCCCGCCGCGGCGGCCGCCGCTTCGAATTCCAGCTGGGAACCGGTCGCTACGTAGCCGGGTGCCACGACGTTCACCGTGATTCCGTCTCGAATGACCTCAAGGGCCAGTGCCCTGGACAGTCCGACCAGGCCCGCTTTCGCGGCGGTGTAGGTGGCCTGGCCGGGCATCGCGTTGACCGTGCCGGTGGTGGAGCCGACCGAGACGATGCGTCCGTAGCCGACCGCTCCCATCACCGGCACCACGGCTCGGCACATCAAGAAGGCGGTCGTCAGGTTGCGGGTCAGCGCCGCGTTCCAGTCGGCCAGGGACAGCGTGGCGATGTCGTCGTCGGCGTCCCAGCCCGAGGCCACGGATGTCATGCCGGCGTTGTTCACCAGTACGTCGATGCGGCCCCATCGGTCCAATGCGGCCCGTACCAGGGCGTCTGCGGCGCCGTCGACGGTCAGGTCGGCGACAACGCCGACGGCATCCGCGCCCAGTTCCGCCGCCCGCTCGTGCACCCGCTCGGAAGTGGCACCCAGCACAACCCGGGCCCCCTGCGATGCAAGCGCCCTTGCAACCGCGGCACCGATTCCGTCCGGGGCACCGGCGCCCGTGACGATTGCTACCCGATCTTGGAAGCGCGTCATGGGGTCATGCTACAGACGGACGAGTCGACGCGTTTGCCCAGTGCACGGTGCAGTGTTCGACGGGCCGGGGCCGCCACCTGCAGGAGTACCTGAGTCGACCGTTAGAACTGGGGAAGCTCGCATGCTTGCAGGCCGTTAACTCCGGGCCGGTTCCTCATCATCACGACCGGGTCCTGCTCGGGGCCGACAGTGCGCAGCAGATACCGCATTGCCGACGGTCAGAGTGAAATGTAGCCCCTTTGCGAGCTTGCGAGGGCCAGCGTGAGCACGGTAGACGATGCACGCGGCCGGGCTCCCCGTGATCACGGCCATCGTCATCACCCGAGAAC
Source organism: Streptomyces sp. NPDC093064 (assembly GCF_044754605.1). Taxonomy (NCBI): domain Bacteria; kingdom Bacillati; phylum Actinomycetota; class Actinomycetes; order Kitasatosporales; family Streptomycetaceae; genus Streptomyces; species Streptomyces sp. NPDC093064. The sequence continues at coordinate 9,270 of NZ_JBIVPK010000073.1, read as the reverse complement.
TCCTCGGTTCCGACGGCCTCAGCATGGAAGACGCGCGCATCGTCGGGTTCAACGCCCCGGCCTGGCAGCGACTGGCCGATGCCTACCGGTGCAATGGCAGTCGGCTCGACCGGGAATTCGAACGGCTGTAGGAAGCGGCCAGGGCCGGCCCACGAGGTCGCTTAGGACCACATGGTCGCTGACGGGTGAACCGCCTTCGTCCACTGACCGAGGTCGCGGCGAGGAGGCTCTGCGTGATCGGCAGTGCGGCGCCGTCCGCCGCCCATGGCCGCCGGCCTGTGTGGATCGTGACTCCCTGGACGTTCCCGGCACCGGCGTACGCAGGCTCGGCGATCAGCTATCAAGTCCCTGACTGACCCGATGATTTGTCGTCACGCGCAATCCTCCGAGGGGAGTGAGGCTTCGGCAGATGTTGTAGCTGGAGCCGCCCTTGCGCGATCGGGGCCGTATCGTTAGCCTCGATCTTGCATGACGGTCCGTCGGTTCTTCCGTCGGGCCGTTTCGCTGTTGTGGGTTGGTCGTGGGAATGCTGGTGGCCCGGCTGTCGCGTCGGGTGGGCGCCGGGTTCCACTGCTCCGGTGGGGTGATCCTGCTCGGAGGGACTCGAAGGTGCTGGTCAGCCGGGGTTCGGCAGGGCGTGGAGCCGGTCGGCCGCTGCGCTGATCACGTCGGTCCAGGGCCAGTGCGCCGCGAGGCGGAGGTAGCGGCGGCGGCCGGTGGTGACGAGTTGTGCGGCGGCTGAGAACAGGCGGAGGCGAAGCTTCTTCGGTTCCCAGCGGCGGGTCTTGCCGGTCAGGGCGAGCATCCGCATCCAGGCCAGTAGGTCCAGGGCGAGCTGGACGATCTCCAGCCAGATCTGGTTCTGCGCGAAGGCGTGCAAGGGAAGGTTGCGCAGGCCGGTGGAGCGGGCGTCTCGGATGCGGTCCTCGCAGCGGGCGCGCTGACGGTGGCGCAGTTCGAGCCCGGCGATTGCCTCGCCGGGAGTGTTGGTGGCGAAGCAGGTCAGGCGCATGCCGTCGGCGTCGGTGAAGCGGAGTTGGGCTCCGGGGTGCGGGCGCTCCTTGCGGACGATCAGCCGCATCCCCTTCGGCCACCCCTTCAGGCAGTCCCCGCCGATCTCGGCCACCCAGGCGCCGTCGCGGACCTCGCCGCCGGGCTCGACGGCTGGCGTCCAGGCAGTGGCTGGGACCTGGAGCACAGCCTGGTGGATGGCGTCGGTGATGGTCATGCCGACCGAGTACGACAGCCACCGGCCCCGCGCCGCGAGCCAGTTGACGAACTCGTGAGTGCCGCCGCCGGAGTCGGTGCGGATCAGTGTGCGGCGCCCGCGCCGGAATCTCTTCGGGAGCTGGGCCAGGGCCAATTGGGTGGCGGTTATGTGGTCGGCGGCGGTGTTGCTGCCCGCGTTCCCGGCTCTGAGCAGGCCCGCCACCGGCTCACCGGCACCGCCCGCCCCGTGGTCGACGAACCCCATGATCGGATGGTGGCCGAACGTCCGCTTCCAGGTCGCCGCGGCGACCTGTTTGTCCGAGTGTGCGATCACCAGCACACCGTCCAGGTCCACGATCACCTGTCCGCCCTGGTCGGGGGCGGTGTCCCTGGCCAACGCCCAGACAACCCCGTTCCCGTCGGCGCTGACGACGAGCTTGGGGCGTGACCGGGTAATGTGCACGCAAATAGTGCCTTCCTGCTGGTACGACTGGGACCTTAGACAAGCCTCATCGTTGCAGCTCAGAAGGCACTTTCGCTTTTCCGATCATGATCCGGACGCGGCCCCGGATGAAACGTACGGGCCCGGTACGTGGGCAAGCGCACCGCCGTCATCGGCTCCGGAGCCTCCGCGTTCACGGCGCTGGCCTACCTCGCCGACCTGGCCAAGGCAGACGACGGTAAGCGCACGAAGGCGGTGTGGATCCTGCGCCGCGGCATCTCCGGCTCGACCTTCGGCGGCGGCACCGCCGATCAGCTCCCGGCCCGCGGCGCGCTCGGACTGGCGGCAAAGGCCGCTGTGGACGACGGCTACGCGTATGCGGTCACGGGCTTCCGCACCGAGGCAATCGAGCGCGACGGCGACGGCCGCCTGGTCCTGGTCGTCGAGGACGGCCGCCACCTGGAGCCAGTGGACGAGGTGATCGTGCTGACCGGCTACCGCCCGGACCTGTCGTTCCTGTCGGAGATCCGTCTCGGCCTGGACGAGCGCCTCCAGGCCCCGGTCGAGCTGGCTCCGTTGATCGACCCCAACCAGCACTCCTGTGGCACCGTCTACCCGCACGGTCACCGAGAGCTGTCCCATCCCGAACAGGGCATCTACCTCGTCGGCATGAAGTCCTAGGTCGCGCCCCGACCTGCCTCGCGATGACCGGCTATGAGCAGGTCCGCTCCGTCGCGGCCGCCATTGCCGGTGACATCGAGTCCGCTGACCGCGTCGAACTCACCCTCCCGGAAACCGGGGTGTGCGGTGGAGCGGGGCTGTTCGACGCACCCGAAGCAGACCAGACCGGCGGCGGGTGCTGCGCCCCGGCACCGCAGTTGATCCAGCTCGGCACGACGGTGCCCGCCGAAGAGGCCCCGGCGGGCGGCTGCTGCGGCTCGTGACCAGTCTCAACACCCGCCACCGCGGGGCCGCGACGGGATCGGGGGACCGGTCGCGGCCCCGCGGGGTCCTGCCTGCCCTCTGCGTCACGCAGGTCACCAGTTGGGGAATCGTCTACTACGCCTTCCCCGTCCTGAACCCGCAGATCCACGCGGAGACGGGTTGGTCCACCAGCGAGACCAGCGAGACCAGCGGGGCGTTTTCCCTCGCCCTGATCGTCTTCGCACTCGCGGGAATCCGCGTCGGCCGTGTGCTGGACCGGCGTGGCCCGCGCATGGTCATGACCGCCGGATCGGTCCTTGGGACGGTCAGCCTCGTGGGCTCAGCCACAGCGCGGCAGCAGCCAACTCCCTCTCGGCCCACCTCCGGGTCGTTCGGTCCGCTCACGCTGTCGCATCCGTGACGGTGGCGGTACGGCGCCCGCCCCCGGCGGCCTTTCACATCGTCCCGTCCCTCGTGCCGGGCGGGCCTACACCTCGATCTGCGAGCCCATGATGACCGTGCGGTCGCGGGGAAGGCCGAAGTACTCGGCGGCGTCGGCCGTGATGTAGGAGGTGGCGATGAACAGCCGCTTGCGCCAGGCCGCCATCGTCGGTGCCTTCCCGCGCCGGAGCTCGATCTTCGACAGGAAGTAGGACGCCTGGTCGAGCTGCAACGGCCCTTCAGTTTCGGCCGGGGTGAGCATCGCCAGGATGCCGGGCACGTCCGGTGTCTCCATGTAGCCGAACCGCGCGGTGACGTGGATGATCCCATCGTCGGCATAGCCGAGGTCGTCGACGACGATCCGCTGGTCGGTCGGGACGCGGGGCACGGGCTCTGTCTCGATAGATAGGATCACGACCTGGTCGTGCCGCACGTGGTTGTGCTCGACGTTGGCCCGCATGGCTAGTGGCGCGGTCTGCTTGCCCCGGTTGAGGAAAACGGCCGTGCCCGGGATCCGGAGCGTCGACACCTTCCCCGTGCGGAGGTCGTCGACGAACTCGGGCAGCGGGCCTTCCTGGCGCGCTCGCTCCGCAGTGACAAGCTTGCGACCGCGCTGCCAGGTCGTCATCACGGTGAATGCGGTGAGGCCGATCAGCAGCGGCAGCCACGCGCCGTGGACGAGCTTGGTCAGGTTGGCCGCTACGAACAGCAGGTCCACGAAGAGCAGCACGGTTGCGCCGATGGTGACCAGCCATACGGGCGTGCCCCATTTCGCACGGGCGATATAGAAGAACAGCAGGGTGCTGATGGTGATGGTGCCGGTGACCGCCATGCCGAAGGCGAAGGCCAGCGCCGTGGAGCTGCGGAAGGCGAAGACCAGGGTGAGGACCGAGACCATCAGCAGCCAGTTGATCCAGGGGACGTAGATCTGGCCGATGGTGGATTCGGAGGTGTGCGCGATCCGCAGCCTGGGCAGGTAGCCGAGCTTGGCGGCCTGGGAGGCGACCGAGTAGGCGCCGGTGATCACCGCCTGGGAGGCGATCACGGTGGCCGCCGTGGCCAGCAGGATCAGCGGCCAGCGTCCCCAGTCGGGCACGAGCAGGAAGAACGGGCTGCTGATGTTGTGCGGATCGTCGAGGATCAGCGCGCCCTGGCCGAGGTAGCTCAGGATGCAGGCGGGGAAGACGAGGAACATCCAGGCGCGGCTGATCGCCCGGCGGCCGAAGTGCCCCATGTCGGCGTAGAGCGCCTCGGCGCCGGTGACCGCGAGCACGACCGCGGCCAGGGCGAAGAAGGCGGTGCCGAAATGACCGGCCAGAAAGCCCACGGCGTAGGTCGGCGACAGCGCCCTGAGGATGTCCGGGTGGTCGGCGATGCCGGCGACGCCGCATGCGCCGATGGCCACGAACCAGGCGATCATGACCGGCCCGAACACCCGGCCCACCGCCGCGGTTCCTCTGCGCTGCACCAGGAACAGCAGCACGATGATCACCGCGGTGATGGGCACGACCGCGCTGCCCAGTGACGGCTCGACGACCTTGACCCCCTCGACCGCGGACAGGACCGAGATCGCCGGGGTGATCATGCTGTCGCCGAAGAACAGCGACGCGCCGAAGATGCCCAGCGCGGCCAGTACGGCGGCGGCCCGCCGACCGCGCTGTGAGCTCCACCGCCGCAGCAGGGTGATCAGCGCCATGATGCCGCCCTCGCCGTCGTTGTCGGCGCGCATCGCCAGCAGCACATAGGTGACCGTAACGATGATCACCACCGACCAGAACACCAGCGACACCACCCCGTACACGTTCTGCGTGCTGACCGGGACGGGGTGCGGGTCGCTCGGGTTGAACACGGTTTGGAGCGTGTAGATCGGGCTGGTCCCGATGTCGCCGAAGACCACGCCGAGGGCGCCGATCACCAGCGCGAGGCGCACCGTGTCCTGCGCGCTCGCACGACGAGCGTCCGGCGGCCGCGCTGCGAATCCTTCACCCGGCGCGGCCCCGTGTCGGCGATCAGCCATGGTGATCCTCCTCCTCACGGGCTGCTGTGCTGTAGGCCCGGTGCATCGGGGCGGACGATACAAATCGTCGGCGCGATCAACGGTGGGTGCGCGCCGCTTCGTCTCGAACGGCGCCCCCATGCTGTCGACTGTGCGGCTCGGCGCTGCGGATCGCTCGCCGCCCAGGGCGGCCTTCACCTACCTGGCGGCCCGGATGGTCCTGGCCCTACTGGGTTCTGTTGATCACCTCACGAGTGAGCGGGAAGGCGACGACATAGGTAGGTGGAGTTTCAATGACCCAGTCAAGCGTCACCACACTCGGATCCTGGAGCACCAGTTTGGAAGATCGCGTAACCGGATGCGGGCTGACCTGGCAAGACGCTGATCTACGTGTTCCTGAGGCGCTCGCCGACGTCCCCGTTGTTCCCCGTCGATCGCTGCCGGGTCGGGCACGCGCAAGGGGCACACATGGCCTTCTCCGGCCCTTGCGGGTCGTCAGCGCCTCCGGCCCGACGGCCTAAAGCGTGCCTAAAGCGTGTTGCAGAAGGCCGTGATCAGACGGCCTGAGCCGGGTTGTTGGCGTGTCTGGTCATGCGCTGAGGGTGAGGTTGTGCATGCGGGCGACGGCCTGGACGGCGTGGTGGAGGCCGTCGCCGTGCTGCCGGCAGTCGCGGAGGATCTTGTAGTTCTTCATTCGGCCGATCACGTGCTCGACACGGGCGCGGACCTTTCGGTGGGCGGCGTTGTCCTCTTCCTCGCCCTTCAGCAGCGGCCGTCCGGGGCGTTTGCGGTGCGGGACGATGAGCTTTCAACCAGGTCGTCGACACCCCGCTGGCCACGGTCGACGCGGAGCCGCGCCCTGGTGACGTCGCCGGCGGCTACACCAAGAGCGACCGAGCGCAGAAACTCCTGGGATGGACACCGGCGTTCTCCCTCACGGAGGGGATCCGGTCCTCCCTGGACTGGATCCCCGTGCGCGACGAACTGCTGAAGGACTGACCCCTCACCGTCCCCGCCCTGTCGGGCCTCGCGGCCCGGCAGACAGACCGACTTCCAACTTCAGGAGGTGTCGCATGGCGGGAACCAGCCACGCGACGCTCCACCGGTGCTCTGCAGGGGCATCCCGGTACGCGCGATGCGGAATGCCGAGATCTTCGAGCAGCTGACAGCCAGCCGTCCAGTCGGCCTCCAGGGTGCCGACGCCGCCCAGGGCGATACGGCACGAGCTGCGCAGGACGTGTGCGTACCTGCTCAGGTTCTGACGCACGTCGTACTCGCCCAGACGCGCGGCGCTGCCGGCGACGTCCACGAGTTGCGGATGCGGTGGCCGGTTGCGCTGAGCAGCGACGTGTCCCAGACGCTGACGACGGCGAACAGCCCAGGATGCCGGGCCAGCAGATTGAGAGCCCAGGTCGTCGGTGATCTTCTTCACCGCCATGGGCCACTTCGCTCCGTAGGCCTTCTCGAATGCGCGGGCGGCCAGCGAGTGGGACTGCTCATGTGTTCGAGCCTGGGGCCGCGTGCGGACAACTCCCCGGCAGCAAAGGGCCCCCTCCCGGACGGGGGCGACCGGAAGGCGGGGCAAGGCGGGAAGCAGTCAGCTGAGGATGCCGGTGATCTCCTGGCCCGTAAGGGCCTGAGCGATTCGCCACCTCATGCCACCTCGTGACCCCTTGATCAGAACAATGTCGCCGGGCTGCAGGATCTTCTCCAGGAACTGGGTGGCGGTCGCGTTGTCCCCAACGAGGGCCGTGTCTGCGCCGACGTCGGCGGCGCCGAGGGCGAGCTGCTTGGCCATCTCTCCGCCCACTGCAATCACGATGTCGAGACCGAGCTCGCCCGCTTCCCGCCCGATGTTCCAATGGGCCCGGGGCGCTTCGACTCCCAGCTCCAGCATTTCACCGAGCACGGCAATCCTCCGACCGCCTTCCGGCTGCTGGTCTCGCGTCTGCTCTTGGTCGCGCATCGGCGGCGCTTATCCCGCGACACGGCGTACCGAGCCGCGGATCGCCGCGCAGATCTGGGACGCGCTCGGCGACGCGCAGACGGTGCTGAACGTCGGGGCTGGCACCGGCTCTTACGAGCCTGCGGATCGCGACGTGACCGCGGTGGAGCCATCGGCGGTCATGCGGGGGCAGCGGCCTGCTGGCTCGGCGCCGTGCGTGGCCGCCGCCGCGGAGAGCCTGCCGTTCGAGGACCAGTCCTTCGACGTCGCGATGGCCGTCTCTACCGTTCACCACTGGGGGGACCCGATAGCGGGGCTGCGCGAGATGCGACGCGTGGCCCGCCGCGTGGTGGTGCTCACGTTCGACACCGACGAGCCCGGATGGCAGGACCGGTTCTGGCTTACTCGCGACTACCTGCCCGAGTTCGCCTCCGTCCTCGCAGAATTTCCCTCGCTTGCCGGGATGGCCGACGCGATCGGCGCCCGCGCGGAGCCGGTGCCCATCCCGTGGGACTGCGCCGACGGCCTGTTCGAGGCGTACTGGCGCCGACCGGGGGCGTATCTGGAGGAGCACGTGCGCCGTGCGATGTCGGTGTGGACGAGGGTCGGGCCGGAGGCCGAGCAGCGGGCGGTGCGAAGCCTCAGCGATGATCTCGACTCCGGCCGGTGGGCCGAGCGCAACAGCGACCTCGCCGACCTCCCATGATGAGGCAGATCTCGGCCTCCGCCTGCTCATAGCTTGACCCGCGTCGCAGATTCAGCGTCATGGCTGTTCCTCCCGTGCGGCGCCCGGTCAGCTGGCCTGGGCTTGTTCGGCTTGGGCCTTGGTGTGGGCGAGGCGGTAGGACTCGGTGCCGGTCTGGATGATGGCGCCGTTGAAGGTCAGCCGGTCGACGATGGCCGCGCAGAGCCGCGGATCGGTGAACGTCTTCGTCCACCCGCTGAAACTTTCGTTCGAAGCGATGGCGACACTGTTCTCTTCTCCTCGCGCTCCGTCAGAACCTGAAACAGCAGCTCAGCGCCCCTGCGGTCAAGCTCCATGTATCCGAGTTCATCAATGCACAAAAGATCGACACGCCCGTAACGGGCGATCGTCTTCGACAGCTGCTTCTCGTCCGCGGCCTCGACCAGCTCGTTGACGAGCTTGGTGGCCAGCACGTAGCGGACACGGAAGCCGTGCATCGCCGCCTCGGTGCCCAGAGCGATCAGCAGGTGGGACTTGCCGGTGCCGGAGTCGCCGATCAGGCAGAGCGGCTCGCCTTTCTTCACCCATTCGCAGGTCGCGAGGGTGTTGACGGTGGCCGGGTCGATGTTCGGGTTGGCGTCGAACTGGCCTTGCGGCCGTGCCGTTGCAGGAGCTGGTCGTAGTGGGCCACCGACGGCAGTGGCCGGTTGTCGGCTGGGAGGTGGGAGAGCCTCCAGTCGGACAGGAAGGTGACCGTCGCGCCAGGCAGGCCTCTCCTGCGGCTGGCCGGAACGGGCCGGGCCGGGCTTCGTCACCTGGGGGTAGGTCTCGCCTTCAGCGGCCCTACGGGCCTCAAGCGCGACCGCGTCCGCAGTCAGGGCGCCGGCCCGGTGGGCCGCGGCGAGTCAGGCGACGACGTGCTCGTGTTCCATGTGCCGGCCCAGCAGCAGCACCTCGATCAGGGCTCTGGTGCCAGCCGCCTCGCCGTGAGCGGCGCGGGCCGCGCTCCACCAGGCTTCATGGACCGGCGTGAACTTCCCTGCAGCTCTGGCCTGCTCGAGGGCGGTCGCTCCAGGAAAGGCGCCCGGCTTGCGCAGGAGGGCCTCCAGATAGTGGTTCAGGACGAGACGGGACTCGCCCCGGGCCGCTGAGCCGTTCGTGGTGGGCGACCACGGTGCGGCCGTCGTAGACGACCAGGTCGTGGGCGTGCAGCAGCACACGCAGCTGGCGGCCGATGAAGCGGACCGGGACCGAGTAGGAGTTGCAGCGGACAGTGACCTGGCCGAAGCGGTTGACCCGCGGAGTGAACCACCGGCCGGTCTCGAACACCTCCTTCGGCAGCGGCCTCAGCAGCGGCTGTTCCTGGGCGAAGTACTCGCCGATGGTGCGTGTCTTCGACCGCAGGCGGCGGCCTTCGTCGTCCAGGTCCTACTGGTCGACCATGGCGTTCAGCTCGGTCAGCGTGGCTTTGTTCACGAGTCGTGGTTCTGGCTCAACTTCTGTTTGCGCCGTGAGGCGCTGTTGGTTCGAGTAGAGGTGGAAGGCCTGCACCAACTCGCTGTCGTAGCAGTGGGGTTGAAGCTGAGGGCAGCCTGATCCGGGTGATGCCGGGGAGGGCGAGAGCGGCC
>NZ_JBIVPK010000072.1:0-26096 GCF_044754605.1 Streptomyces sp. NPDC093064 | reverse complement strand
ACCAACGTCAGGTGGACTGGCAGTTCACCACCCACGATGCACGCATCAAACTGCGCCATCTCTATCCCAAACATTAGCCGCGACAGTCTACTAGGTGCGACACCGTGCCCAAATTCGGCACCGTCAACACCCCCAGAGTCATACAGGCCATCAGCCACGCCAGCAGGCCCTGACGGCCTCGAAAGTCACCTATCGGATTGACCCGGAACGCCTGTCACCCTCGAATCGAGTGTCAACTATCACTTAAGGTGTGGGCATGTCTGCTGGTACCCCCCGAGCGCTGCGTGCCGACGCAGCACGTAATTTCGACAAGATCGTCCGGTCGGCGCGTGCGGTGTTCGCCGAACACGGGCCCGATGCCTCGCTGGACGAGGTCGCCCGGCATGCAGGGGTGGGGATCGCGACGCTGTTCCGCCGCTTCCCCGACAAGGGTGTGCTGCTGCGCGCGGTGCTGGACCAGCAGTTCTCCGAACAGGTGCTGCCCGCGGTGGAGCGGGCGGACCGGGACGATGACGTGCGGCGCGGTCTGACGCAGGTGTGGGAGGCGGCACTGTCGTCGGCCGCCGACGCCTACAACGTGCTCACCGCGGCCCGCGGCGCCGGAGTCCTGACGCCGGAGGTCGGTGACCGGTTCTTCGACGCGCTGACCCCGCTCATCGAGCGGGGTCAGCGAGAAGGCGTGGTGCGCGACGACCTGGTGCCGGAGGACCTGCGCCGCCTCATGACCATGCTGGTGAGCGTGCTGTGGACGATGGATCCGAGTGAGGACGGGTGGCGGCGCTATGTGGCGCTGGTCCTGGACGGCCTCTCGCCTGTCGCGGCGCGTCCTTTGCCGTGCGAGGCTCCGGCGCTGCGGCACCCGGAGGCGTGAAGGCTGTCCGGCGCCGGCATTCTGATGGCGGGCGGGTCAGCCGCCGTGCACGCGGATGGCGCCGGCCGGGCACAGGGCGGCGGCCTGCCGCGTGCGGGAGTGTTCTGCCAGTGCCGGCACGGCGTCAAGGACGATGACCTTGCCGTCGTCCATCTGGTCGAACACGGCGGGCGTGCTCAGGGCGCACTGGCCAGAGGCGACGCATCGGGCGGTGTCGGTTTCCAGGTGCATGCTCTGCTTCTCCTCGGTCTGTCACTGTGTTCGTCACGCAGCTGTGTCACCAAAGGACGGGGACGGTGCTGACACCACCGGCCAGACGTTCGGCGTGGTCGGGCAGGGTGTGGGGGTCGACGGCGAGGTGCAGGCGGGGCATACGGCGGAAGAGGGCGGTGAAAGCGATGCGCATCTCGGTGCGGGCCAGGGCATTGCCAATGCAGTAGTGGCCGCCGTGGCCGAAGGCCAGGTGTGCGTTGGGGGTGCGCGAGGGGTTGAAGGTGTCCGGGGCTTCGAACCTCTTCGCGTCACGGTTGGCGGAGTTGATCGCGACGAGCACGGCGTCGCCCCGGGCGATGACGTCCTTGCCAATGGTGACGTCTTCGCGGGCGTAACGCATCAGGCCGAGCCCGCCGGGTGCGGCCATGCGCAGGATCTCCTCGACGGTGTCCTGCACCTGCGCTGCGGGGTCGGCGGCGAAGCAGTCGCGGCGAGCGGGGTCACTGAGCAGGAACATTACGCCGAAGTCGATGCGGGTCGAGGTGGTCTCGTGGCCGGCGAACAGCAGGCCGGCGGCCAGGCGGGTCATGTCGTCCTCGGTGAAGGTCGCGTCCTCGGCCTGGACCTTCAGGATGTCGGTGATGACGTCCTCTCCGGGCGAGAGGCGCTTTTTCTCGGCGAGCGTTGCGACGTACGCCTGGAACTCCGCCATGGCCGTCTGCCCGTCGGCCCCGCCGTGAAGGGCGCCGATCCGCTCGGACCAGCCGCGCAGCAGGTCGCGGTCGCCGCTCGGCACGCCGAGCAGTTCGCAGATCACCTGGACCGGCAGCGGGAAGGAGAGGTGGTCGTGCAGGTTGAGCGGCGCATCAGGACGGCTGCGTCGGGCCTCTTCCATGCCGTCGAGGCAGCGCTCGGCCAGGTGCTCGATCCTTGCGCTCAGGCGCCGCATACGCGGTGCGGTGAAGGCGGGTACGAGCATCCTGCGCATCCGCGCGTGCTCGCGAGCCTCGCCCTCGAACGTGCTGATGGGCCCGGACTGGATCGCGGCCGACGAGATCCTGGACGCGGTCTCGGGCGTGGGGTGCGACTTGCCGAACCGGGGATCGCCCAGGATCGCGCGGGCCTCGTCGTAGGTGGTCACCAGCCAGGCGGGGTCACCGGCCGGAGTGGTCACCCGGGCCAGTGGCCCCTGCTGGCGCAGGCGCGCGAACAGCGGTGCGAGATCCAGGGCGTTGGGGCGGGCGAACGGCAACTGCGGTGCGGGGGCGGTCGCGGCCATGAACATCTCCTGGGTGAGGGGTTCGAGCAAGCTGACGGTGTCCGTGCGGGGCGGCCGGACCCGGCCACCCGACCGGCTATGAGGTCGCAGGCGGGGACGCATCCAGGAGAGAGCCGGGCCGCCTCCCGAGCGGCCCGCCGGCACCCGTTGCCCTAGCACCACCGCCCACCCCTTTTAACTGATACTCGACTATCTGTTATGGGGGTGCAACACGGCCGTCACCCATGTGGCACGGGCAGGGGGATTTTCAGCCGCACATGCCTTGCGCCCGCCGACCGTTGGGCTCGGCGGGCGCAAGGGCGGGCTGTGCGGGATCGACGGCCTCTACGACCGCGTGGTGGTCTTCATCGAGAGCCCCCACAGGCGAGCGGCGTCGGCGCCGTCGAACGCGTCATCGGCGACTCCTCCGTAAAGGTCTGTCCGGATGTAGCGGTTCCGCTTCCTGGCAGTCTTCGAAGTACTGGCCCGTGACGCCTTCGGTGTGCGGGGAGACGGCGAGCAGGACGGAGGTGGCCGCGCCTTGTTCCGCTGTCTTCCAGGGCAGGGCGGGGGCGCCGCTGTCGGCATAGCGGGCGAGGAGTGCTGGATCGACGTGGCGCATCAGTTGGTGCGGACCACGCCGGGCATGACGGCGTTGACGGTAATGCCGTCACCGGCCCAGCGGCGGGCGGCTTCGGCGGCGAACATGGAATTGGCCGTCTTGAACGGCCCGTAAGCGGACTGCGGGGCGTAGGGGCGCTGCTCGTAGCAGACGGCCAGATGCCCGCCATCTTGGCAAGAGCATCGCAATGATGACTGCGGCGAGGAGCGCTGCGTAGGCCCGGGCGTGGGTTCGGTCAGCGATCTTTGGTGGTCGGCGGCGCAGCGCAGCGATTACGGGCAGTGCACCGATCAGGAGGAACTTCGAGGCGATCAACTCTGGGATCTCGCGCACCACCGGAAGGCTCCCGCGTCCTGGGCCGCAAAGGTGCGCACCGGACAAGGGCTGGCGCTCGAGGCGACGGACAACAAACCATCCGCGCTGGTGCGTGCGGCCGGGCGGCCTGCCTGGTCCTCGCCCGTCGCGATTGCAGGAGCGGGCGAGGACCAGGCGAAGCGGCCGGAGAGTTCCGCAGACGTGCTGAGAGCTCATAACACGATCACGCACGGATCAGGAGGCGCTTGCCGCCCTTCTCCGCCAGTCGAGCGGTAACAGGCCGGTCGCGGCACTCCCCCTTTCGCGCGAACCTGGGAGCCGTTCACGCACACCGGCGATCAGTCGGGTTGGTTGACCGTGTGGCGCCACGGTTCAGACAGCCGTCTTATACAGACGTCTTGTACATGCGTATAGATGTCGTCTACGGTGAACCCATGAACACCGACAACGCCAAGCGTTCCGCGCTCACCATCGACGGCCGCACCCTGTCCTACGTGGACTTCGGCGGACCAGGCCGCCCGCTGCTCGCCCTGCACGGACACATGTCCGAGGGCATGTCGTACGCCGATCTCGCCGCCCGCCTCGCCCCGGACTGGCGGGTCATAGCGCCCGACCAGCGCGGCCACGGCGACTCCGACCGGGCGGCCGACTACAGCCGGGAGGGCTACCTCGCCGATCTGGAAGCCCTCATGGACCACCTGGGACTGGACCGCGCAGCCCTCCTCGGCCACTCGCTCGGCGCGATCAACGCCTACCAGTTCGCCGCCCGCCACCCCGAGCGCGTGACCGCGCTGGTCAACGGCGAGGGCTGTACCGAGCTCGGCCTGGACGGCAGCAACCCGCTAGCGTTCGTACTAAATCTTCCGGGGGGCACCTGCCCCAGCCGGGAGGCGTTCGTGGCGCAGCTGGGCCCGTTCGCCCCCTTCCTCGAATCCGCCGTTCGCAAGCAGCCGGACGGAACGTGGGGCCTGCACTTCCACCCCAAGGACATCTACGAATCCGAGAACCAGGTCCACGGCGACCACTGGGCCGACTGGACCGGCTCAGCCTGCCCGGCGCTGCTGATACGCGGCGCCAAAGGCGGTGTGCTGTCGGCAGAGCAGGCAGCACAGATGGCCGCTCAGCGGCCCGGCACCCGTCTCGTCGAACTGGGGACGGACCACTTCTTGTACGCCAACGACCCGGTCGGCTTCGCGGACGCGGTCCGGGACTTCCTTGCCTCGGCATAGCCATGGCCGCAGCCTTTCCGGCACCCCGCCGATGGATCACGATGCGGCCTTCTTGAGGCGCCTCCAGCAGATGAGGCTGCAGGCCAGTGAGATCAGAGCGTCGTGGAGTTCAAGAGGCCTCTCCCAGCGCACGGCAAGGCGTTTGAACTGGTGGAGCAGAGAGCTCTTACGAGGGAGGCCCTGGCTACGGCCGGACCTCCCTACCGCCGACTCTGCAGAGGACTCAGGCGGCGAGCCCGCGGTTGGTCACGTTCTCGTACTGCCCCGCGCAAGCCCAGGTCCACGATCTGGTCGACCTGGGCCTCGTCGAGTTCTGGTCGTCCCCGTCGCCCAGGCCCGCACAATCCGGTCTCAGCGGCGCCACGTTCAGCGCCCGGTACTCGACGACGCGCTGGTGGGGGCCACCACCTGGTCGTCACCGGCCGAAAACCGAGTCCGGCGGCGACGTCGCCGTGGTGGTGGTGCACAAGGGCATGGCCGCGGACCTCGCCGTCCTCGACCGGGACCTGTTCGCCCCGGACACGGACGTGGCCGGCACCTGTTCGGTGCTCACTCCGGTCGCAGGGGAGGCGGTCCACACGGAGTGAACCCGGCCGACGGAGTCCGGGACCGTTCCGGTCGCCGTCGGGGAGCCCGGTCCTGCCGGTGAGGGCCGGTGGGAACAGGTGCGATGGCCTACCGCATAATCCTCGGGTGTCCGAGAGCCCGGTTCCGATACCGTCGGGGTCCCTCCCCACAGACATTCCCAACTGGCAGTCCGTCGACACCGCGGCGTGGCGGAAGGCCGGCCTGGCGCCGTGGACGAGGCCGTTGTGGTCCGTCCTGGCACTGCTCGTCCCCCTGGTCGTGGCGATCGGCGCGGAGCCGGAACCGGTGTGCAGCGATGCGGTTCCGTGCGGTCCGGACTGGGCCGGCATGGTGCAGGCGGGCCTGGCCGTGGGCCTGCTGTACTGGCTCGCCCGGCTTCCCGAACTCACCCTCGTCACCGCGCCGGTCCTGGCGGTCCTCGTGGCGTGGGAGCAGTTCCCCGCCCCCGGAGAGGTGTCCCGAGCCGCGAACATGGCGGTGATCGCGGTCCTCGCGCTCGGCTGGGCCGCGGCCTGGGCGCGGTCGGCCGCCCGGCGCAAGCAGCGGCGACTCGTGGAGCGGACCGCCGCCGGGATACGGCACCGGTTGCCCGAACCCGTCGGCCCGCTGTGGCGGGGGACGATCCCCCTCGCAGCCGGTGCCATGCTGTGCGCCGTGGCCGCCGGCGCGATCTGCCTGGGCCTGAGCGGTGTGCGCGAGGACGAGCGCCATGCCGCTGGGGCGGAGCGCATCGCGGCCGAGGTGATCAGCCGGAACGACGTGTCGGTCCGTGTACGCACCGACGACGCGCGGCGCATCACCGTCGACGCGGCGTTCCCCGAGGACTACGCCGTCGGGACCGCGGTGACGGTGCTGGAGGACGGACCGTGGCGGCGCCTGGCCGCCGAGCCGCACGACGCTTTCGACTGGCAACTGCTGGCGCTGGCCGCCGGGTTGCCGGGCATCTCGCTGCTCACGACGGGCGTCCTGGCACGCCGCCGCAGTGCGGCGCTGCGCCGGGGACCGGTGCCGGCCCTGCGGGTGCTGGGGCGCGTCGATCTCAACGGACGGACCTGGGTCTACGCCGCCGACGACGCCTCTGGCAGCACCCCTCTTCAGCTGTCTCCTCGCGCAGGTGCTGCCCGACGAGGACCAGCCCGATGAGGGGGAGTACGACGAGGAGGACGGGGAGGGCGAGGGCGCCCCGGTCTTCGACACGCGGCTGCACGAGGGGGTCATGTTCGGCGCCCCGTGCGAAGGCGGCGAGCTGGTCTTCCTCACGGCCGACGGTGATGGGAACCCGGTGGTGACGCGTACCAGGGGGCCGGTCCGGTTGCCCAGGAGGGTCCCTGGCCCAATGGCACACGCCCCGAGCCTCGACGCGATCGAGGAACCCGCCGGCGCCAAGCCACTGCCGGACGACCGTGTGGCAGAGGTGGCCGCGACCCTGACACCCGCCGGCCGGCCGATGCGCTGGGGACCCGGCAAGGTGGCCAGGGCCGGCGGGCTGGCCTTCACGGCGTGCGCAGTGGTGGGGACCAAGTTCGTCACCGACACGCTGCTGGCGGACGGGTTCGGCTGGCACGTCCTCGGCTTCTTCGGACTGTTCATGCTGCTCAACCTGGCGGCCACCCTGCTCAACTGGCGGGTCACCGCGGACAGCGCGGGGCTGTGGCTGACCGGAGCCTGGAAGGTGCGGCATGTGCCGTGGGAACGGCTGCGGGGGGCCGCCTACACCCCTGAGGGCACGGTCGAGATCCGAGTGCGCGACCAGGACACCTGGGACCTGCTCGACATCGGCTGGCCCTGGGCGGAACGCCGACTGGGACTGCGCCCGCCGTACAGCCAGATGACCGACGAGATCAACGCGCTGCACACCCGTCCGGAGCTGCGCCCCATCGAGCAGAGTCCACCGCGCAACCACGGCCTGCCACTGGGTCCCGTCCTCGCTGTGCTGTTGGCTCTGACCGTACTGCTGTCGTTCCTCGGGTGAGTGCCGCCCGGGCGCGGCGGCACGGTGCGCCCGGGCAGGGGGAGGCCGACCGCTGCGCGAGCCGCGCCGACACGACCGAGCACTACGAGCAGCACAGAAAGAACCCGGGGGTGACGCTGCGCCGCCTGGAGCGCCTGCAGGCCGACCGGCGCGGCGTCGAGCGCCAGCAGGCCCGGACGGTCGACGGCACGGGGGGCGTCGAGAGGTCGCTCGCATGGATGATGCACGCCCGCCGCCACGCGAGGGACTACGAACGGCTCATCCAGCACTCCGAGACGCTGATCACCTGGGCCGCCATCACCCTCATGACCAGGCGCCTCGCAGGGAAAGGCGCGACCCCCAGCTGGCCGAGGAAACCGACCGCTGTCGACGGCTGACCACCCCGGAGGGCCTGGCTCTCAGCCACGAACTTTCGGAGTGACCGAACAACAGTTCACCGTCGCCGGCAGGCGGCCTGCTTGAGCAGCCAACTCTGGGCCGCGTCCAGGACGGCGTCCTGGTGGCGGGCCACCGGGCGGGGGTCCTTGATGACTTCCTCGTCCGGCGGAATCGCGTCGTCGTAGGTGCGGCCCGTGCGGTCCGCGTCCTTGACTTCCGTGAGGATGAGCATGGCGCCGTCGGACAGGCGGTGCGGTACGTTTCCCGTCGGGACGCCTCGGGTCTGTTCGCCGAAGAACCGGGTGTCCGGGCGTCCGCGAAAGGCCACCACGACCGCCTCACCCGCACTGGCTGTCGGCCGGCCGGTCAGCACGGCGACCGGCGGCCTGCTTCTGCCCAGGGGCCGGCCGGCGCCTCCTGCCTGCGGCTTGCCGTCCAGGTACGGGGCACCGTTCTTGATCGACCACACGAATTTCTTGCCGTCCGCATCGACGAACATGCCCACCGTGCCGTCGCCCGGAATCGGTCCGGCCACGGCGAGCACCGGCCACATGCCACCACCGGTCTCCCGCCTCAGGTCCACCACCCAGCCGCAGGCTCCCGCCCCGTCCGCCTTCGCCACGGCGGCCCGGCCCTGCCGTACGTACGCGTCGTACGTCTTCTGGGAACCGCCCACCGCGGTCAGCGAGATGTACCCGATGCCGTTCTTCAGGGAGCGGCCCTGCGGAGGTTCGAAAGATGCGGTCGACGCCCCCAGGGTCTCCTTGGCTTGCTCCGGGTCCCAGACGTTGTCGAGACCCTGCGTCGCAAGTGGACCAGCGGCCGCGACCTCGCCGTCGCCGCAGGCGGACACCCCTTCGAACCCATCACGGTGCCGCTCAAGGGCCCGACCGCGGCCGACACCCTGCACCACTATGAGCAGGCACTCGCCTGGACGCAGTCCTGGGCTCCCAGCCTTCACTCCTCCCGCACCGTGCCGGCCCGGGCCTGGGGCGACACCCGCCCCGCCCTGTGGGCACTGCTGGGCGTCACCACCCAGGTCGACCGCTTCCCCACACCCCGTACGAGCACACAGCACTCCATGACCCCGGCCTCGCCCGGTGAATGGCCGACCACTCCACGAAGGTCCTCCTGCACACCGCGGTCTGGCACCAGCTCGTGTGCACTGTCTGCTGGATCCGCGACCACAGCGCCGAACAGGTCTACCTGCGGGAGATCGACGTGCCCGGCGTGGACACCAAGTTCGTCGAGACCCACAAGGCGATCCTCGCCGAGCTCCTCGACCACGCCCTCTCCGAGGACCGCATCGACGCCGGCGCCCCGAAGAATGATCTCGCCGCCCGCTACGGCTTCCGCACCAGGCCCATCTACATCCGCCTGCGCTACCTCGGCGCCTCTCCCCTGCCCTTCAGCGAACTCGCCGTCCGCGCCGAGGAGCTGGCCGACTGCTCCCCCGGGGTGCGCACCGCCTTCATCCTCGAGAACGAGATCACCTATCTCTCGCTGCCGCCGGTCCCCGACGCCATCGCCATCCTCGGCTCCGGATACGCCGTTGCCCTGCTGAGTCGCCTGCCCTGGCTCGACGACGTCCACCTCTGTTGCTGGGGCGACATCGACACCCATGGCTTCGCCATCCTCGACCAGGTCCGAGGACGCTTCCCGCACACCACGTCACTGCTCATGGACCGCGCCACCCTCCTCGCCCACAAGTCCCACTGGGGCCAGGAGAAGACCCAGGCATGCGGCGGCCTGACACGCCTCACCCCCGAGGAGGCCCATCTCGACCAGGACCTGCGGACCGGCGCCTACCGGCCGTACCTGCGCCTGGGGCAGGAGCGCATTGCCATCACCGCAGTGCGAGAGGCTCTGACGCGGTACTGGTCCAACGCGATGGACCAATCACATGGGCGCCCTCGCCGACCTCATGCGGCATCGCATTCCGGACGCGGACGACGAAGGACAGCCACGGGTCGCACCCCCTCGGCCATGTGTCAGAAGTCCGTACGCACAACCAAGGTTCCTGCACAGCCGGAGGATTGACACCTCTTCAGGGCGAGCAGTCGTATGAAGGCCCGTCGGATCAGGACACAGATCAAGGAGCTTCCTTGTGAAACGCATATTGGTACCACTTGTTGCGGCGGCTCTAGCGTTCGGCACGATGGCTGCTGCACCCGCCGCGACGGGTGCCGAAAGACAGGCGACCGGCGCTCCGGTGAGCGCCGCGGCCGACGACGCGGCGGTCGTCCCGATCCATGTGACCGGCGACCCGTCGAATCGTTGGAACCTGGTGGTACTCGGTGACGGCTACACCGCGTCCGAGATGCCCAAATTCCTCGACCAGGTCGACCAACAGCTGAACGTGCTCTGGGGTCTTGAGCCCTACAAGAGCTACCGGAACTACATCAACGTCTACGCCGTCGAGACTCCCTCCCAGGAGTCGGGTATCAGCTGCGACCCTCAGTTGGATTCCCCGATACGCAACACCCCCTTGGGGATGAAGCTCTGGAGCGGCTGCTCCACGAACGGCATCCAGCGGCTGCTCGTGATGGACAACAACGCGGCCAAGAAGTACGCGGCCCTGGCCCCGAAGGCGGATCAGATCCTCGCGCTGGCCAACAGCGACACCTATGGCGGCGCAGGCGGCTCGTACGCCACAGCGACCGGCGGCAATGCCATGTCGGCACTGATCGCCCCGCACGAGCTCGGCCACTCCTTCGGCGGTCTCCAGGACGAGTACGACTACTACTCCCGGGGAGTGACCAGCGGAACCTACAGCGGCGGTGAACCCAAGTCGGTCCATCACACCCTGCTGACCGAGCAGCAGATGCGCGACCAGAAGGCCAAGTGGTGGCGCTGGCTGGGGGAGAAGAGCGAATCGGGCGGCACCATCGGCCGGTACGAAGGCGGCATGTACTACACCGAGGGCGTCTGGCGGCCGAGCCGGCATTCGATGATGAAGACGCTCGGCTACTACATGGACCAGGTGAGTCGTGAACGGATGACGGCGGGCCTGTCGGGGGCCGTCAACCTCATCGAGGACTCGACGCCCACCAATGAACCCATAGGCCCCACCGACGAGTTGTGGATCGACACCGTTCACCCGGTCTATCACGAGCTCGACGCCACCTGGAGCGTCAACGGCAAGGTGGTCCGCACCGTCGCCAACGCCCGCAGCGTCAATGTGCGGGACCTCCACGCACGCGCGGGCGACACGATCGGTGTGAAAGTCGTCGACGACACGGACTTCGTCCGCGATCCCGCCCTTCGGGACAGCAGCAAGATGACAGCCACGCGCGAGTGGACGGTCGGGACACCCTCAGCACCGTTCGCCGACGACGATGCTCCGAAGATCTCCTTGGCGACGCCCGCCGAGCGGCCCGTCGGGGCAACTGACGTCCTGTGGATCAACCCGAGTCACCCACGCGACCACGCTCTGAACGTGGTGTGGCGGCTGGACGGCCATGTCGTGGGGCACTCAACGAGCCTCGATCTCGGCGGCCTCCGACTCGGCAAGGGCACCCACCATGTCGACGTCAGCGTAAGCGATTCACGCAAGCCCACATCGCCTGCGGCAACCGAACAGTGGGCAGTCGACAACACGGCGGCAACCACCAGCTACCTTGTGTCGGACCCGGTCAGCGTCGCGAAGAACAGCGACGGCACGCCGCACTACACCGTCAAGGATTCCTTCAGCCTCGCCCTCACGGCACACGACGACCAACCAGGGGCATTGACCTCGGAATTCCGGGTCGACGGCGACGGTTGGTACCACTACTTCGGCTGGCCTACGGACGGTTCCAAGCCGTTCCTGTTCACTCCCACCGGAACGAACGTGGACGATCTGATCTACGGCAACCTCGGCACCGGAGGCCTGTCCACCTCACCGTTCGCCAAGCGGCTGCCCGGATACGGCACCCACCAGATCGAGTACCGCTCCGTCGACGCCGCCGGCAACGTGGCACCGCCCAAGAAGTTCACCGTCACGGTGCTCCCCAAGGACCCGACACCGCCGGGCTCCGTACCCGTCACATCGAGCGCGGTGACCCTCTGCGTCAAGGATCAGACGCAGGTCGAGGTGTCCGCCCGGAACCGGTCGGCATACCAGGCCGACCTCGCGGTGAAGACGTCCTACGGCGAGCAGACCTTCAAGAACGTCCCCGCGGACGGCAAGGTCTCGGCGGTCTTCCGCACCGGCGAGTCGACCACCGAGACCGGCAGCGCGACGGTGACCGCGCACGCGAAGGTCAAGGGCCGCAACGGCACGAACGACCATAAGCTCGACGCCACCTACCAGGTCCCCTACAACCGGTTCGCCTGCGACTGAGCCCCTCCTGCGGTTGGGCGGAGGTCCCCGCCGGGGACCGCCGCCCAACACCCGAACGCATCTCAAGGCTGCTCTGACGTGCACCTTAGAGCGGACAATTTTGCTGTTCGACGTACTGGCGGACGATCGCCAACGGTGCTCCGCCGCATGATGCGGAGAAATACGAGGTGACCACAGGTGTCTGTGCATGATGGCGCGGTTGATCCGGCCGGTGAACTCTCCCCCAGCCTTCGGCCGGGAGGTACTCCCAGCCGCATCCGGCGAGCGGAGACGCCCTTGAGACTGTTGACCAGTTCCGAGACGGCGACCTTGGGCGGGTAGTGCACCAACAGGTGGACGTGATCACGTTCGCCGTTGAACTGGCGCGATGCGGTATCGGTGTTCGGGGCGGCCGGTGGTGCCGTAGCGGAGTTCCAGGTGGACCGTGCCTTCCTTGACGAGGTAGGAGAGGTACCGCTGGGCCGTGGCACGGGAGACGCCGGTCGCCTCGGCGGCCTCAGCCGCCGACAGGGCGGTGGAGGCGGTACGCAGGGCCTGGTGGATCGCGCTGAGCGTGGGTGCGGAGTGGCCCTTGGCCGGGATCCGAGGGACGGCGGGTGGGCGGGCGGCACTGAAAAGGGCGTCCACGTCGGCCTGGTCGGCCGTGGTCGTCCTGCTGAGCGCGTCGACGCGGTCGCGGAGCCGGCGGTAGGCGGTGAGCCGTTCGGCGAGGTCGGCTGAGCCGAATGGCTTCACCAGGTAACCGATGGCGCCGAGTTTCATCGCGGCCCGGACCGAGGTGATGTCGTGGTCGGCGGTGATCATGAGGGCGTCGGGCCGGGCGTCGCCCTCGTCCTGGCTGAGCTGCCGCAGGATGTCGATTCCACTGCCGTCAGGTAGGAATACGTCGAGCAGTAGCAGTTCCGGGTGCAGATTGCGTACTGCCGCCAGTGCCTCGGCCACGGTCGCCGCCTCGCCGACCACTGCGAAGCCCTTGACCCGGTGGACGTAGTCGCTGTGGATCTGGCCGACCCGGAAGTCGTCGTCCACCACCAGGGTCCGGATCATCAGCCCTCACCTCCCATGGGCGACGCCGCCGTGAACAGTGCGTCCTGCCGTGCCGGTGCCGGGTCCGGCAGCGGCAGTACGACCGTGAAGTCCGCGCCCGGGCCTTCGCTGACCGTGATGGTGCCGCCGTGCCGCTGCACCAGCCGGTGCACCAAGGCCAGCCCCAGGCCACGGCGTGCGATGCCGCGTTCCGGGCGGGTGGACCAGCCGTCCTCGAAGATCGACTGGGACGTACCCGGGGCGACGCCGGGGCCGTTGTCCGCCACACGTACGACGATCAGCTTGTCCCCCTCGGTCAGCGTCAACCGAATCCGGCGTCCACCGTCGACGGGCGCTGCGTCGGCCGTCGCGTCGATGGCGTTGTCGAGCAGGTTGCCGACGATGGTGAGCAGCCGCCGCAGGTGCGGCGGATCCGCGCCCAGCGCCGAGTCGTCGGTGAGGACGATCCGCACCCCGCGTTCGGCGGCGACTGTGGTCTTCGCCACGATCAACCCGACCATCAGCGGATTGCCGATGTGGCAGCGCACCGCCTCGGTCAGGGCCGGCCCGGAGCGGGCCGTTTCAATGGCGTACTCGTAAGCGGACTGGTGCTCGCCGATGTCCAGCAGCCCGGCCAGTGTGTGCATCCGGTTGGTGAACTCGTGCTGCTGGGCGCGCAGGGCGTCGGTCAGTCCGCGCACGGAGTCCAGTTCGCGCAGCAGGCCGACCAGTTCGGTGCGGTCGCGCACGGTGACGACGGCCCCCAGTTCATGGCCGTGCAGGGTGACCGGCATGCGGTTGACGGCGAGACAGTGGTCGTCGGTCAGGACGCTGACGTCGGTGCCGGTCAGGGTGCCGTCCAGTGCGCGGCGCAGCCGGCCGTCGGGCAGGACCTCCTCCATCAGACGGCCGAGTGCGGTTCCAAGGCCAAGCAGCCGCCGAGCCTCGTCATTGACGACGGTGATCCTTCCGTCGGGGTCGAAGGCGACCACGCCCTCCCGGATGCCGTGCAGCATCGCCTCACGGTCCTGCAGTAAGCCGGCTATCTCCTCCAGCTCCAGGCCGAAGGTGGTCCGCTTCAGGCGCCGCGCCAGCAGAGAGGCCGCCGCCGCGCCGAGCGCAGTGGCGGTCGCGGCGTACAGCCCGAAGGTGGGCAGCTCGCGCCACAACTCGCCGAGCACATCGTGCTCCGGGATGCCCACGGACACCTCGCCGACCAGCGCGCCGGAGCGCCCGTACAGGGGGGCTTTGCCGTTGGCTGAGCGCCCGGTCGCGCCCTGATCGGTGCCGACGTGCGGGTGGCCGTCCCGCACCACGATCGGCTCGTCCACCGGCTCGCCGATCAGCGCGTGGATGGGGTGCGAGCGCCGTACGCCTCGCAGGTCGATCACGACCACGTACGACGCCCCGGACGCCCTGCGAATCCGTTCGGCGACCGTCTGCACCGTGTCGCCGCCACTCCCGTACTCCATGGCCTGCTGGATCTGCGGGTCCGCGGCCGTGGTCTGTGCGATCGCCAGGGCACGCTGCTCGTAGGAGCGGTCGAGTTCGGCCCGCTGCGCGAAGGCAAAAAGGACGAAACCAATCAGGCCGGTGAGCGCGAGGATGAGCAGTTGGTTCGCGAGGATCCGCGTGGACAGCCGCCGCTTCCCGCCGCGGCCTGTCCGGAAACGGATGCGTATCACGGGTGCCTCTTCGTGCCGGTGAGTGTCGTGCCGGGTTGGCCCATGCGGGTGCCCGGGTGGCGCGATTGTGCCGGACGGAGGGGATGCTGCCCACCCCTATGCCGATGAGCAGAACGAGCAGAACTCCGCTTTACGCAACTATTGCGAGATACCTGGGAAACAGCGACGTAATGCGCGGCCGCCTCTAGCGTCTGTCTTCCTCGGCCTGCGAGGAGCCCTCCGGGGAATTCCCGGGGAACTCCGTGAGAAGGAAGGAAGCGGCCCCACATGGCCTCGCGAAACGAAGTCGCGACGAGCCCGGGCACCGGTGCGGCGGAACACACGAACGCGCGCATCGAGATCACCGGGCTCACCAAGCGATTCCTGACCCCTGCCGGTGAGGTGTTCACGGCGCTGCAAGGCGTTTCGTTCACCGTGGAGCCGGGCCAGTTCTGCGCCGTGGTGGGTCCCACCGGCTGCGGCAAGTCGACGACGCTGAGCATGGTGTCCGGGCTCGACCGGCCCAGCGAGGGCTCGGTCAGGGTCGGCGGCCGCGAGGTGGACGGCATCACCAACGGCGTCAGCTTCATGTTCCAGACCGACGCGCTGCTGCCCTGGAAAACCGTCCTCGGCAACGTGCTGATGGGTCCCGTCTTCCGCGGGGTGCCCAAGCAGCAGGCACAGGCCTCGGCGCGGGACTGGCTGCGCCGGGTGGGCCTCGCCGGATTCGAGGACCGCTACCCGCACCAGTTGTCCGGCGGCATGCGCAAACGCGTCGCGATGGCCGCGGCGCTGATCAACGAGCCCAAGGTCCTGATCATGGACGAGCCGTTCGGCGCGCTGGACGTGCAGACCAAGGCGATCATGTCGACCGAACTGCTGAGCCTGTGGGAGCAGATCCGCCCGTCCGTCGTCTTCATCACCCACGACCTGGACGAAGCGGTGGCGCTCGCCGACCGGGTGGTCGTGATGACGTCCAGCCCCGGCTCGATCAAGGCCGTCTTCGACATCGACCTGCCGCGTCCGCGCGGCTCGGTCCAGGAGATCCGCTTCCAGCCCCGCTTCATCGAACTCCAGCACCAGATCTGGGACACGCTGCGCGAAGAAGTGGAGCGCGCCTACGCACGCACCGCAGGAGTCAAGGAATGAGTACGACGTCCACCGCTACCGCCGCGCCCGCCACCGACGGCGGCAAGGGCCCCGCCGCGAGCGCCGCCCGGCGCGCCGCCCAGCGGAGTGTCGCCCTGGTGTGGGCGGGCCGTGTCGGCCTCGCGGTCTTCGTGATCGGCGGCTGGCAGGCCTTTACCACCTGGGGCATCATCGACCCGTTCTTCTTCGGGCAGCCGTCGGGCATCTGGCAGCGGCTGATCGACCTCTTCCAGCACGGCACCCAGTTCGGCTCCTTCTACTCCAACATCTGGACCACCATCCAGGAGGCGCTGGTCGGCTTCGTCGTGGGCTCCCTCGCCGGGATCGTGTTCGGCGTCGCGCTCGGGCAGAGCCGCTACCTTTCCGAGGTGCTCGGTCCCTACATCAAGATGGTCAACGCGATCCCGCGCATCGTCCTCGGCTCGATCTTCATCGTTGCCTTCGGTATCGGCGTGACCCCGAAGATCCTGCTCGCCGCGGTACTGGTGTTCTTCATCGTCTTCTTCAACGCCTTCCAGGGCGTGCGCGAGGTCGACCGCAACGTCCTCGCCAACGTCAGGGTGCTCGGCGCCTCCCGGATGCAGATCACCCGGCACGTCATCGTCCCCTCCGCACTGACCTGGATCATCGCCAGCCTGCACAGCGCCTTCGGCTTCGCCATCGTCGGCGCGCTCGTCGGCGAGGTGCTCGGCGCGCAGAGCGGTTTGGGACTGGTCATCAAGACCGCGCAGAACAACTTCGACCCCAACGGCGTGTTCGCCACGATGCTCGTCATCGCGGTGATCGTGCTCGGCGCGGAGTGGCTGATCGGCAAGCTCGAACACCGACTGCTCGCCTGGCGCCCGCCGACCCCCTCCGAGACGAACGCCCTCTGACCCCCGCCTTCCCCGCTTCACGGCCCTTGCCCGGGGTCCCATCCCGCATCCCCGAAAACAGAGCCGCATTCCCGAAAGGTGTAGGCCCCGCCATGCTCAAGAGAACCCTCACCGCATCGATCGTCACCGTCCTCGCCCTCTGCACCGCCACCGCGTGTTCCAGCAACTCCGGCAACTCCGCATCATCCGGCTCCGGAAGCTCCGGAGGCACCCCGACCGTCAAGCTCATGGTCGGCGGCATCGACAAGCAGATCTACCTGCCCTATCAACTCGCCCAGAACCTCGGCTTCTACAAGAAGTACGGCGTCAAGGTCGAGCTGAGCACCGAGCAGAACGGCGGGGTCGGCGCCGAGGAGGCCATGGCCTCGAGCCAAGTCGACATGGCCGGCGCCTGGTACAACCACACGATCGAGTTCCAGGCGAAGGGCAAGGCGGTCGAGGACGTCGTCCAGCTGTCCGGCGCGCCGGGCGAGCGGGAGATGTGCACCAAGAAGAGCGGCGTGACATCGGCCGCCGACTTCAAGGGCAAGACACTCGGCGTCACCGACCTGGGCTCGGGCACCGACACCCTCACCCAGTTCATGGCGGCGCAGAAGAGCGTCAAGACCAACCAGTTCCACCGGCTCGCGGTCGGAGCGGGCTCCACGGCCGTCGCCGCGCTGCAGAACGGCAAGGCCGACTGCGTCATGACCACGCAGCCGACGGTCGCCGCGATGGAGAAGAAGGGCGTCGGCGCCTCCGCGATCGACCTGGCCACCACCGACGGCGCCAAGGCGGCGCTGGGCGGCGCGTTCCCGGGCGCGAGCGTCCTCGCCCGCACCGACTGGGTGAACTCGCACAAGGACGCGGTGCAGAAGGTCGTCGACGCGCTCGTGGCCACGATGCACTGGATCAACACGCACAGCGCGGCCGACATCGCCGACAAGCTGCCCGCGTCGTTCGTGCAGAACCAGTTGGTCACCAAGGCCGACTACATCAAGGCGCTGACCGAGGACAAGGGCCAGTTCCTGCCGGACGGAATCATGCCGGCCGACGGCCCGAAGACCGCACTGGCCACCGAGCAGTTGGTCGGGAGCGTGACCTCGTCGGTGGATCTCGGCAAGACGTTCACCAACGAATTCGCCCTCAACGCCAACAAGAAGGAGGGCTTCACCACCACCACGACCCCGGCCGGTGCCGACGGCTGAGTCCCCTACGCCCTCGGGGCCGCCCGGGCGAACGCAGCCCGGGCGGCCCCGAGCCAAACCGGCCTTCCTCACCGCGTCCGGCAGATCCTCGCCCCGGGCGGAACCTTCTGAGTCGTGAACCAGCCCGACCGTGCCATCCGGCGCAAGCGCGGCAAGACGGATGCCGTCGACGCAAACGCGGCCGCCCGCGCAGTACTCTCCGGACGCGCTACCGCTGTACCGAAGACCGCGGACGGCCCCGCACCGGACGCAGCTCAGACAAAGTTCTTCAGGCCGGTGCTCTACAAGCTCTCCTGGCGTCGACCGTCTCGCGGGGCCTCCTCGCCCGCTACCAGATCATCGTCCTTGGAGCTCCAGGACCCGGTCGTCACGCCCGAGCGGCTGATCGGCGAGGACCGGCGCAGTGAGGAAGTACGCGGGCAGCGCCTTGGTGGTTTACGGCCCCGCGGGACCCGGTGATGGTCGCGGAGTGGGTGTCCTTCGACGCGATCGACACCGAACGTCAAGGTGCCCTGGCAGTGTCTGGACGGTGGTCTGCAGGGCCGGCAGTGGGGCGACCGCGCGGTGGCGCTGGAGCCGGGGAGGTCGCCGAGTGGGCGGCGCGACTCAGGGACGCGTTGCGGGAGGAGTTGTCGGCGTGACGCTCCGCGGAAGCGATTCGCTTCTTTCGTCGTCGGTCACGTAGTGTTCTCTTCACCGACGCGGGGTGGAGCAGCTCGGTAGCTCGCTGGGCTCATAACCCAGAGGTCGCAGGTTCAAATCCTGTCCCCGCTACTGAAGGCCGAGGGCCGGAATCCGATCAGGGATTCCGGCCCTCGGTGGTTTGACATCGCCGGTCAGTCCGCAGTACTGGACTGCCACTCCGACCGACTTGGTGCCCTTCTTCTGCGCCTGGGTGTCGTCGATCACCAGCTGCGCGTCCCGGTCGCCGAGGTGCTGGACCACGTAGTCGCGGACCGCGTCGCGCAGCTGGTCGGCCTCCGAGACCGAGCCGTTCAGCAGTCACTGCATCCGGTCCGGGGTCACGTGTCCGGCCCGCTCCGACAGCGTCCAGCCGTTCTTCTTCGGCAGCTCCGCCAGCAGCGCCTCGACGTGTGACTGCGGCATGACCCACGACCGGGACGTGAATGCAGCGAAGAACCTTGTGGCCGCCGGGCTGGCGGTATCGGCCTGTGGAGCCGGTGTCAGACCTCAACGGAGCACTCCGGGCGGGCAACTGGCTGTGAAGCAGGAAACCCAGCGGGCGACCGCCGGAATCTCCCACCTAAAGGCGGTAGAGGAAGTCAAGGACTTCACAACCGGCGACCTCAGCGCTCTGCCCTTCCCCGTGTAGGCGCTCGCCAACTGCCGACTGGCCTACCGGTGGATGGACGACAAACCGGCCTTCCGCCACAGCGTCCGGCAGATCCTCGCCCCGGGCGGAACCTTCTGAGTCGTCACCGAACCCGCCGGCCAAGCCGCGAGGAGAACGACCCGCTCAAGCACCTCGCAATCACCGCAGCCGAGGCCCGGATGCTCATCACCGGATGGTCCCTCGTCCGGACCGCCGACCTCGACGTACTGCCCTGCTACGCCCTTCGCCACTGAAGAGCGAGCAAGCCTCGGCCCGGTCGGGTGAGTTCGTGTCGGAGCAAAGCTTTTGTCTTGCGCAAGGCCGTAATTATGATTCCGGCCGACCGATCTACTTACGGGGCAGAGGAGAACAACCCCAGCATGATGGGACATTCGCATGCCGTCAGCGGTGCGCTGCTCTTCGCGGGCACCGCGCCGTACGTGCCACCCCTGGTGTTGCACACACATCTGGCTCCGCAGGAGATCCTCATGGGCACCGTGCTGTGCGCGGGTGCGGCGCTGCTGCCCGACCTGGACCATCATGACGGGACAATCGCCAACTTCCTCGGCCCGGCCTCCAAGGTGCTGTGCCGATTCGTCGCCTGGATCTCCGGCGGCCACCGCCATGCCACGCACTCCCTGTTCTTCGTCATCCTCATGACGGTCGGCAGCTGGGCCGGAATCACCTATCTAGGCAGGCCGTTCACCATCGCCATGAGCTTCTTTTTGCTGGCGCTGGCGGTCCGGGCGCTCAACCTCTGTCCTCCGGGGCACGGCTTCCACTCATGGGGCACCATCGTGGCCCTGGCCGGCCTGGGCACCGCGGCCATCGACAAGTTCATTCCCTCCGCCCCCGGTTGGCTCCCCTACGCCATCGGTCTGGGGTGCGTGGCGCACCTGCTCTGTGACTCCATCACCAAGCGCGGTGCGCCCTGGCTGTGGCCGCTGAAGTCGCGGTACGAGATCACGCTGATCAAGAGCAGCGGCAACAAGGTGGAGACCGAGATACTCACACCGCTGATGGGTGTCGCCACCGTCGCCCTGCTGTGGCTCACCGTCCTGTCACCGCACCCCCTCCACTGAGGCCCTCGCGGCCACCACCGGTCGGATGCCTCGGTGTCAGGCGCCGCGCTGAATCGCGCCGATGAGGGTGCCGGGAGCCGGCCTGAGCTTGCCCTCGGCGAAGGACGTACCGGGGATCTCCCCGTCCAGGGCCTGGAGCGTGAGCAACGCCTCGTCCGCCGAAGTGCCGGTACGGCTGCTGGGCACCTGGATGTCGAAGTGGACCGAGTGGACCGGGCCGAAGGTCACCGCCGCCGTCTGGTTGCCGAAGTGGCCGCGAGCGCCCCCGAAGCCCAATCCGTGGCTCCAGAACCATCCTCGGTGATCTTCGCCGTGTGGTTGGCCGGACGGCACGCCGAGGGGGCGGCACCGCCGGCCGTCGCGGGCGCCGTCCCGATGTCGTATGCGGTGCCGTCGGTGACGGCCTTGTCCTTGTCCAGGTTGGCCACATTGTGGGCCCGTCGACCACCGAGGCGGACACCGTGCGCGAGTGGCCGACATGGCGTCCCCTCTTCCTCGCCAGCACGAACGAGGTAGGCCCGACGACGCCGTGGTACGCACCGCGCAGCCGCCGGTATGCGTCCAGCACGCCCGGATCGCGGCCTACTGCCGTATCAGCGAACCTTCGCCCCGTCGCCGCGAGATGCTTGATTCGAATGCTGGTCCGGTGCGCAACTGAACGGTCACTGGCCATACCCTTCCGGCTCCAAAACTGCGTGCGAGCCACCCAGAAGAGTCTTTACCCTCCAGGCATGGATCTTCGCGAAGAACTTCCGAGCGACAGGCAGGCCGTGCGGGACGTTCACCTGCAGGCGTTCGGTGACCATGGCCTTGTCGTGGCCGACCTGGTCGATACCCTGCGGGACACCATCACGCCCGAGGACGGCCTCTCGCTGGTCGCCGAGCACGACAGGCAGGTCGTCGGCCATGTCATGTTCACCCGCAGTCTGCTCGATGCCCCTCGGCGGCTGGTTGAAGTGCAAGTCCTCAGCCCTTTGGCCGTGATGCCTGAGCTCCACAAGCGCGGTATCGGCTCGGCTCTGGTCCAACACGGACTGGGGATCCTCGCCGAGCGAGCTGTTCCCCTCGTCTTCCTGGAGGGCGATCCGGGCTATTACTCGCGTTTCGGCTTCGCGCCCGGTGGCGGCCTGGGCTTCCGAAAGCCATCCCTGCGCATCCCGGACGGTGCCTTCCAGGCCATCAGGCTCCCCGAGTATGAGCCGTGGATGATGGGGACGCTGGTCTATGCAGAGCCGTTCTGGCGGCATGACGCAGTTGGCCTCCGTGACCCCAACGCATAGCGATGAGAGCGCCGATACCCCTGTTGTGACATGACGCGCCGCTGGATGCTGGTCCAGGCGGCGCGGTGTCGCCAGGCTCTGTGGATGGCAGAACGAGTACGCATTCGCGAGATCGAGGACGACGAAAGCAGGCGCCCGCTGCGGATCATCCGCAGGGGTACTGGATCGGTGGTGGCCCGGCGGCGTGCGCAGATGGTGCTGCTGTCCGCGCAGGTCATGCCCGTGGCGAAGATCGCCGAGGACATCCACAGGAAGTGACACAGCCAGGGCCAGGGCGCCGCTGCTCGGCACGGCGCCGGGCGGGATGAGGGCGGTACGCCCAGCAGGAGGCATCCCCCCGCGCAGAGGCATGGCGTTGCGGCGTATCTCCCGGCTGCAGTGCGGTTGGCCGTGCCCCTTTCCATGGTAGGCCGAACCTGCCTGGTGATGGGCTCCAACGTCCAGGTGGTATGGGAGAAGTTCTGCCGCTACTGGGACGTCGAGCCCCGCTACGTGCCCGTGACCCACGACCGGTTCACCGTCGACCCCGACGAGACCATGACCTACGTGGACGAGAACACCATCGGTGTCGTGCCGATCCTGGGCACCACCCACACCGGCGAGTTCGAACCCATCAAGGCCATCCACGACAAGGTCGTGGCCTACAACACCGAGCACGGCACCGATATCGCGATCCACATCGACGCCGCCTCGGGCGGTTTCGTCGCCCCGTTCCTCCACCCCGACCTGGAGTGGGACTTCCGGCTCCCGCAGGTGAAGTCGATCAACGTCTCCGGCCACAAATACGGCCTCACCTACCCGGGCATAGGCTTCGTCGTGTGGCGTTCGGCCGAGGACCTGCCCGAGGACCTGGTCTTCCACGTGAACTACCTGGGCGGCGACATGCCCACTTTCACCCTCAACTTCTCCCGCCCCGGGAACCAGGTCGTCGGGCAGTACTACAACTTCGTACGCCTCGGCCGGGAGGGCTACACCAAGGTCATGACCGGGCTGCGGGACACCGCGCACTATCTTGCCGACGGCATCGCGAAACTCGGTGTCTTCGACGTGATCAGCGACGGCACCGACATCCCCGTCGTCTCGTGCAAGCTCAACGACCCGAGCAAGTTCACGGTCTTCCACGTCTCCGAAGAACTGCGCCGCCACGGCTGGCAGGTGCCCGCCTACACCATGCCGCCGAACGCCGAGGACATCGCCGTGCTGCGCATTGTGGTCCGCGAGGGCTTCGGACGTGATCTCGCAGAGTCCCTCCTGGCCGCCATCGGCAACGCAGTCGACCGCCTCACCACCACTCCGCCGTCTCACGAGGCCGAATCCGGCTTCTCCCACACCTGACGGCCGCGGACGGCACTGTCACGTTGGTGAGGGTGGGGGTGTCTGATGATGTGTCGGGGTGTGGGTCGGCCTCGGGTGGCGGTCTGGGTCAGGCCGGTGTGGGCAGGGCGGCGCAGCCGGTGATCTGGTCCCAGATCGTGAGTCGGGCGCTCATCTCCGTGCGGTACTCGGTGGCGGTCATCAGGTGGCGGCGGGGTCGGAGGTGGGGTGAGATGCCGCTGAACGCGGACAGGAATCTCTGTGCCCCGCAGACCGAGCGGAAGCCCTTCATGGTGCGTTCGCGCTGCCGGGTGGGTTGGTGGGAGTTCTCGGCCCGGTTGTTCAGACCCTTGTGGGAGCAGTGCTCCACCGACGGCATCGCCTCGCGGTGGGCGGCGCCGTAGGAGCGGAGCTTGTCGGTGACGATCACTCGTGGCACCGACTGGGTGGCCTTCGTCAGCTTCCTGAAGAACCGCTTGGCCGCGGCCTTGTCACGGCGGTTCTGCACGAGCCCGCCCCGTTTGCTGCTTGATCGGGCGTCAGGTGCACCCCGGGAGTCTGTCAGAACCGCCTCGAACGCCGGAGTTTTGAGAGGCTTTCTGCGAACGGCGACCTGGGGAAACGTGCTCGCTGGAGGGGTGGCTCGCAGAACTCTCGCATCTGTTCATTTATGAGAGGCCGTCATCAAGGCGGCGACGAGCTACTGGGACCTTGCCTCTGGTGGCACACTCACACGTCGCGGCGCCTCACGACGAGCGCGGCGAGCGCGATCGTGATCAGCGGCCAGAGCGTGTACACGATCCAAGAGCCGGGGACCGTGGCGGTGTAGCCCAGGGACCCGGGATCCGGCTGCCCGCACCCATCGGAGTCCCTGTGGAGGCCCAATGACCGTCCGGGTGGTGCTCGCCGACGACCAACCGTTGGTTCGGTCCGGTCTCCGCGTGATCATGGCCGATTACCCCGACCTGGAGGTCGTCGGTGAAGCCGCCACTGACGCCGAGGCCGTCCAACTGGTCAGGGATGCCAGCCCCGACGTCGTGGTCATGGACATCCGGATGCCCGGCATGGACGGGATCGAGGCCACCCACCTGATCACGGCCGGTCCGGCAACCACACGCGTCCTCGTCCTGACCACCTTCGACGAGGACGACCACGTCTACGGCGCGCTCCGGGCCGGCGCGAGCGGCTTCGTGGTCAAGGACATGGCGCTGGACGACATCCTCGCGGCAATCCGCGTGGTCGCCGCCGGCGACGCACTGATCGCGCCGGGTGTGACGCGCCGTCTGATCGCCGACTTCATCGGACGTCCCGGCCCAGCCCCGGAGCGCTCCCCACGGCCGGTCGAGGGCATCACCGAGCGGGAACGGGAAGTGCTGACCCTGGTCGGACGCGGCCGGTCGAACACTGAGATCGCCGAGGACCTCTTCATCACGGTGGCCACCGCCAAGTCGCACGTGTCACGCCTGCTCACCAAACTGGGCGCCCGGGACCGGGTCCAGCTCGTCATCACCGCCTATGAGATGGGGCTCGTCACCCTCCCTCACTGATGGCGTCCCCGGCCCCCATGGTGAAGCCGGAAATTCCCCGTCGCTCACGTCTCGGGTACGAGTCGCCGCTACCACGCCACCCACTGGGAGGCAGTGAAGCTGTAACGGCCGAGCACGTTGAGGTTGCCCACGGCGTTGAGGACAGGCCGAGCGATCCGAGCTGGTCCTCCCGTGCATGGTGCCGCACTTGCCGTGGCACACGTCGCGGGCCAGCATGTGGCGGGACTCCTGCACGGTGAGCTGCCGGTTCATCTGCCGCCGGTAGGTGTCATCGACCGGGTCCACGACACAGAGCAGGTGCTCGGTCTTGGCGATCCGCCCGTACTCGGCGAACGTGGGTGTGGTTACCCCCACTCCCACATGGTGGCTGGCCGGATGGGCAGCGGCATCAGTGTGCGGCGATCGTGTGTTCAGGAAAACCACGTGAGCCGAAGGGGGAAACAGTGAGTCGTCCCATGGAACGCGCACTCGCGCGCCGCACGTTACTGGCCGGCGCAGCGGCGGCCGGTGTGGGAACGGTGTTTGCAGGCACGGGGAAGGCCGTGGCCGGTGGGTGGGGAGGGCCAGTGAGACAGGCGGCGGTGGCCGCCGAGGCGGCGCGTCTGGAGCACGCGTTGATCGAGTTGCGGCGGGACATCCACCGGCACCCCGAAGCCCCGGGGCGGGAGCAGCGCACGGCCGCTGTGGTGGTCCGGGAACTGCGGGCTGCGGGGCTGACCGTTACCACTGGGGTGGGCGGCCATGGTGTCGTCGGTGTTCTGCGGGGTAGGTGTCCAGGCCGGACCGTTGCCTACCGGGCGGACATGGACGCGGTTCCGCCCACAGACATCGTCGGGACAGGTACCGCGCCGGCCCACGTCTGCGGCCACGACGTCCACACCGCGGTGGGTATCGGCGTCGCCCAGGTCCTGGCACGGCTGCGGCAGCAGTTGAGCGGAACAGCGGTCTTCCTTTTCCAGCCTGCCGAGGAGACCCTGTCCGGCGCCCGCGCACTGATCGACGCGGGCGTGTTGGAGCGTATGGGCATCGAGGAGATCCATGCGCTGCACTGCGGGCCGTTCCCGGTCGGCCAGTTCGCTGTGACTCCGGGCTACGGGATGCCGGGCCAGGACAAGGCGGAGGTGACCCTCTCCGGGCCGGACGCACTCGATGCCGCGCGGCGTCTGACCGCCGACATCGGCGCGCTCGCAACGGTGGCGCTGCCGCAGACCCCAGCGGACCTGGAGCGCATCGTCGCCGACGCCAAGACGCCCAACGGTCCGCTGGCCCGGTTCGTAGCCATCCGGGCCACGGCCCGGGAGGCCACGGTGAGTGTGTCCTATCGCTGCTGGCCGCCGGAGCGGTACGTGGAGGTCCGCGAGGACATCCGCCGAGCGAGCATGCCGTACACGGGAGCCGCGACGCGCTTCCCCGCCGAGCCGTTCCCGGCCATGGTCTGCCCAGCGCGCGACGCCAACCTGCTCGCCCATCACCTACGCCGCACTGTCGGCCGTGACACGGTCACGGAGCTTCGTGCCGCCTTCCCGCCCTTCAGCGGCGAGGACTTCGCCCTCTACTTGGACCGGATCCCCGGTACATACACATTCCTCGGCGTCCGTGCTCCTGGAGCACCCATCACAACGAGCTACCCGCACTATCCCGACTTCTCCCCGGATGAGCGCGCCATCGGCGTCGGCGTACGGGCGATGGCTGGCTGGATCGCGGAGCGCACCCACGGGGCGCAGGACCTGCCAGGCGGATTCAGGGCCCGGGGCGACTGAGGTTTTCTCAGAGGCTAAGCTTGAAATTAAACCTTCGGTGATCGTTCGGGGATCGAGTGGTTCACCCACATGGGAATCTGCCGGACATGACGACGACCTCCCTTTCACG
>NZ_JBIVPK010000071.1:0-26658 GCF_044754605.1 Streptomyces sp. NPDC093064 | reverse complement strand
CTCGGTCTGAACCTCGTTCCTCGCTGCGGGCTGGGAGAGCGTGCTTGCCGCCGGTCGGCGCGGCGGCGTGATGTGCGCCGCCCGCGCCCTCAGGGGCGCCAGCGCGGGTCGAAACCGCTGGTCAACTTGCGTTTGTTGTGGCGCCACTTGGGCTCGTGGTTCACCATGTCGTTCGTCAGGCCGCGCAGTCGCCGGATGACCGCCCCGTAGGGTTTGACCAGCATCGACGACAGGGTGCCGCCAGGCGGCTCGTCCATGAACGGCATGAACGCGTCGGGGAAGCCCGGCATGGTGCAGCCGATGCAGATACCGCCGACGTTGGGGCACCCGCCGATGCCCGCCATCCAGCCGCGCTTGGGCACGTTGCAGTTCACGACCGGACCCCAGCAGCCCGTCTTCACCAGGCACTTGGGAGAGTTGTAGTCCATGGCGAAGCTCGCCTGCTCGTAGTACGAGCCCCGGTCGCAGCCCTCGTGCACTGTCTTTCCGAACAGCCACTGCGGGCGCAGCATGTGGTCCAGCGGGGGCGCGGGCGCCGTCCCCGCCGCGTGGTAGAGCACCCAGATCAGGGTCTCCATGAAGTTCTCCGGCTGGATCGGGCAGCCGGGCACGTTCACCACCGGCAGGCCGCTCTCCGCCTTGAAGTCCCAGCCCAGGTAGTCGGCCAGCCCCATGCAGCCCGTCGGGTTCCCCGCCATCGCGTGGATGCCGCCGTAGGTGGCGCAGGTGCCGGCCGCGACCACGGCCCAGGCCCGGGGGGCGAGTTGGTCGATCCACCAGTTCAGCGTCTGCGGCTCCCCGGTGTCCGGGTCGTTGCCGAACGACGTCCAGTAGCCGTCCCCGTCGATGATCCGCTGGTTCGGGACCGAACCCTCGATGACGAGAATGAACGGGGTCAGCTCACCACGTACCGCGGCCCGGTAGGGAGCGAGGAAGTCCTCGCCGCCCAGGCTCGGCGAGAGCACCTTGTTGACCAGGTTCACCTTCGGCAGACCGGGGATCAGCCCCAGCACCACGTCCTCGATGGAGGGCTGGTCGGCAGCGGTCAGCGAGACGGTGTCGCCGTCGCAGCTCATGCCCTCGGAGATCCAGAGGATGGTGATCTCGTCGAAACCCGCACGCTCCTGGGGCGTCGCAGGCTCCCGGCTGACTTCAGCGGTGCCGCCTTGGGTCGTCATGTCGTCGG
Organism: Streptomyces sp. NPDC093064; assembly: GCF_044754605.1. Classification (NCBI taxonomy): domain Bacteria; kingdom Bacillati; phylum Actinomycetota; class Actinomycetes; order Kitasatosporales; family Streptomycetaceae; genus Streptomyces; species Streptomyces sp. NPDC093064. The sequence goes on along the minus strand of NZ_JBIVPK010000071.1, from coordinate 25,472 downwards.
CCTCCCATGGAGTCGGTGGGGGAGTCGGTCGCAGGCGGCAGCCCGAAGGCCGCGGCATGCCAGGACGGACGTCGCGGTACCGGCCGGACCGGCCGGGGAGAACGCGTGGTCCTCCGGGCCACGGCGGCGCGACGCACCCGCCGAATCCCTTCACCAGGCTCACACCGGTCCGGGAGCACCGCTCGTTGTGGACGGGCAGTGGAGTGAACGGCGCCGCCGGGCGGGCGGACGGCGCTCCCCGGCCGCGGCCCGTCAGAGCTCGGCGGTGGGCCAGTCGAGGAGGCGCGCGCCGATCACGGCCGTCTGGAGGGTGTAGCGGTGCACGGGGTCGGTCGGGTCGGCTCCGGTCAGCTTGTGGATGCGCTCCAGGCGGTAGGTGAAGGCGCGCACGCTGAGGCTGAGGCGGCGGGCCGCTTCCGCGGCCGTGCAGCCGGCGTCGAAGTAGGCGGTCAGGGTGTCCAGGAGCGGCTGGGCGCCGCCGCGGGCGGTCGTCAGCGGGCCCAGCGTGTCGCGGACCAGGTCGGCCATGGCCTGCCGGTCGCGGGTCAGGACGGGATACACGAGGAGGTCGGCGGACCGCAGGACGGGCTGCTGGAGGTCCAGCCGGTCGGCGAGCTCCAGGGCGTTGAGGGCCTCCTCGTAGGAGTGGACCACTCCCCCGGCGCCCGGGTGGGGGCGTCCGATGGCGACCCGGCTGCCGTCGGTGGAGGCGTACGCCTGCTTGGCGAAGAAGGCCAGGACGTCGTCCTGGTCGCCCGGGGCGATGCAGATGAGCCGGCCGTCCTTGGTGGTGAGCAGGATCCGCCGGTCACCGAACCGGGCGACCACCTCGGTCTCGACGTACCGGGCGGCCGGGTGCGTGTCGTCGACGGGCTCCCCGCCCTGGGCGACGGCCACCGCGTGGGCGCGGGAGAACAGCAGTCCGTAGCGTTCCGCGCGTTCGCCCAGCCGTCCGAGGTCGCTGCGGCCGTAGAGCAGGTCGTCGATGAACTCCCGGCGAGCGGCCTCCTCCTTGCGCATGGCGAGCTTCTGCGCACGGTCGTGGCCCTCGGCGAACGCGTCGATGGCCTGCTCCACCGCGGCGAGGACCTGTTCGACGCCGGCGGACGCCAGCGCGGGCGCGAAGGCCCTCGCCGCGGTGAGGTGCCGGCGGACGAGCCTGCGCAGCCCGTGGCCGTCCTCCGCCGCCCGCTCCCCGTGGGCGCGCAACAGGTCCAGCTCGTCCCGGGTCAGGCGGCGTCCGGTGGCACAGACGTCGGCCAGGATCTGCGCGTACCCCGTCAGATATTCGTCGGGTACCTCTGGCCCCGTCACTCGCCCTCCCCGGATCATCCCTGCACGTCATCGGCGTCGGCTTGACGCACACCCGACAAGATTGACAGACGGCTCCGCACTCCCTGCACAGGGCGTGCACTGTGACGTAACTCACCGCAAGAAGGCGGGCAAACGCATATAAACGCCCCATAAGGGGGAAATTGCTCTAAAGGAGAACTCCACACTGGCAACCTCATGGAGAGGAGACGGCAGTGATGTCGTATCCGCAGCACTCCACCGGAATGAGCTCGCACCCGGAGATCGCCGAGATGCGAGAGCGCCTCGAGCGGACGGCCTCCAGCAACCGGGCGATCATCATCGAGGGGCTGATCGTCCTGGCCGGTGTCTACGCCGCGATTTCCCCGTGGGTGGTGCACTTCGCCGCCCAGCCCAGCCTCACCGTCAACAACCTGATCATCGGCATCACGGTCGCCCTGGTCGGCCTCGGCCTCACCCTGGCCCCCGAGCGCATGTTCCGCCTGGCTTGGATCCTCGCCCCGCTCGGCGTGTGGCTGCTCATCTCCCCCTGGGTCGTGCCCGCGGCCCACGGCTCCCGCGCCGGCGTCATCTGGAACAACTGCTGGCTGGGCGCGGTCACGGCCCTGCTGGGGCTCGCCGCCATGGGGCTGACCGTCGGGCTCACCCGCCGCAGCCGCCGGTGACCGGACCGCCACACCCACCGGTGACGTAGGGACACCGGCACCCACCGGCCACAACGGAGGGCCCACATTCACCGACCACAGAGGAATCCCGACCCTGGGCCGTACCCCGCGCGACAGCGGGTACGGCCCACTGTCATGATCAACATCCCACGGGGTTAGCATATGAGCGCCGCCTAGCTCGAAAGATAAATCTGTGACTGTCAACGACGACTCGTTCACCAACTGGAAGCACCGCGAAGAGATCGCGGAGTCGATGATCCCGATGATCGGGAAGCTGCACCGGGAGCGGGACGTCACCGTCCTCCTCCACAGCCGCTCCCTGGTGAACAAGTCGGTGGTGAGCATCCTCAAGACCCACCGGTTCGCCCGCCAGATCGCCGGTCAGGAGCTGTCCGTCACCGAGACGCTCCCCTTCCTGCGTGCCCTGGCCACGCTCGACCTCGGGCCGTCCCAGATAGACATCGGCATGCTGGCCGCGACGTACCGCGAGGACGACCGCGGTCTGTCGGTGGAGGAGTTCACCGCCGAGGCCGTCGCCGGCGCCACCGGCGCCAACAAGATCGAGTGCCGCGAGGGGCGCGACGTCGTCCTCTACGGCTTCGGCCGCATCGGCCGGCTCGTGGCCCGCCTGCTCATCGAGAAGTCCGGCTCCGGCAACGGCCTGCGACTGCGCGCCATCGTCGTGCGCGGAGGCGGCGAGCAGGACATCATCAAGCGCGCCTCGCTGCTGCGTCGCGACTCCATCCACGGCCAGTTCCAAGGCACCATCACCGTCGACGAGGCGAACAGCACGATCGTCGCCAACGGCAACGAGATCAAGGTGATCTACGCCGACGACCCGACGTCGGTGGACTACACGGCGTACGGCATCAAGGACGCCATCCTCATCGACAACACCGGCAAGTGGCGCGACCGCGAGGGCCTGTCCAAGCACCTGCGCCCCGGCATCGACAAGGTCGTGCTGACCGCGCCGGGCAAGGGCGACGTCCCCAACATCGTCCACGGCGTCAACCACGACACCATCAAGCCGGACGAGCAGATCCTGTCCTGCGCCTCCTGCACCACCAACGCGATCGTCCCGCCGCTGAAGGCGATGGACGACGAGTACGGCGTGCTGCGCGGCCACGTGGAGACCGTCCACTCGTTCACCAACGACCAGAACCTGCTGGACAACTACCACAAGGCCGAGCGCCGCGGCCGCTCCGCGCCGCTCAACATGGTCATCACCGAGACCGGCGCCGCCTCCGCCGTGGCCAAGGCGCTGCCCGACCTCACGGCGAAGATCACCGGCAGCTCGATCCGCGTGCCGGTGCCGGACGTCTCGATCGCGATCCTCAACCTGCAACTGGCGCGCGGGACCAGCCGCGAGGAGGTCCTGGACTACCTGCGCAACGTGTCACTGACCTCGCCGCTCAAGCGCCAGATCGACTTCACCAGCGCCCCCGACGCGGTCTCCAGCGACTTCATCGGCTCGCGCCACGCCTCGATCGTCGACGCCGGCGCCACCAAGGTCGAGGGCGACAACGCGATCCTCTACCTCTGGTACGACAACGAGTTCGGCTACTCCTGCCAGGTCATCCGCGTCGTCCAGTACGTCTCCGGGGTGGAGTACCCGACCTACCCGGCGCCCGCGGTCTGATCCGCACCCGTTGTCCGTCGGCGGGAAGCGGTGTGTGAGACTGCGCCCCATGATCCGCACCGCGACCCCCGCCGACGTCCCCGTCATCCACGCCCTGATCCGCGAACTGGCCGAGTACGAGAAGGCCCTGGACGAGGTACGGGCGACGCCGGAGCAGCTCGCCGAGGCACTGTTCGGCGAGCACCCCGCGGCGTTCGCGCACATCGCGCAGGACGAGAACGGCGAAGCGGTGGGCTTCGCCCTGTGGTTCCTCAACTTCTCCACCTGGCGTGGCATGCACGGCATCTACCTGGAGGACCTCTACGTCCGCCCGGAGGCCCGCGGCGGCGGGCACGGCCGGGCACTGCTGACGGAGCTGGCCCGGGTCTGCGTCGAGCGCGGGTACGAACGCCTGGAGTGGTCGGTCCTGAACTGGAACCGGCCGGCGATCGGATTCTACGAGGCCCTGGGGGCACGCCCGCAGGACGAGTGGACGGTGTACCGGCTGACCGACGAGCCGCTGAAGGCACTGGCCGCGGGGGCGTAGCCGGCCCCCACGGACCGACCCGCCCGCGCCGCCCGCACTGCCCGTCCCGCCCGCGTTGCCCACCTCCCCGCGCCGCCCTCTTTTCCGGGCGGCGGGACACCGCCCCCGATGGCAACATGGCCGGTAGGGGTCATGCCCGTGGATGAGGGTGAAGGCATGGGCGTCAACGGCATGAGCGGCAGCGGTCCGGGCGATCCGCTCATCACGACCACGGCGGTAGCGGTCGTCGACGCCGACGGGCTGATCACCTACTGGAGCCAGGGAGCCCAGGACCTGCTCGGCTACTCCGCCGCCGACGTCGTACGGCATCCCGCGCGGGCGCTGCTGCGCAGCCGCGACCCGACCGCCGCGATGTCCCGGCTGCGCCGGAGCGCCCGCGCCGGGAACGCGGTCGTCACGGTCCGCCACCGCGCGGGCCACGCGGTGCGGCTCACCGTGCGCGTGTGCCCGCTGATCGCCGCCGACGGCCGCCGCGACTGGCTGGTCCTCGGGGCAGGCGTCCCGGCCGGCACCCCTCCCGAAACCCATGCGGCCGCCACCGCCCCTGCCGGTGCCGACACGACCGGCACCACCCCTGCCCCTACCGACACGACCGGCACCACCCCTGCCCGTACCGACACGACCGGCACCACCCCGGCCGGCATCGGCGCGGGCAGGCCGTCGCCGGTCGTGACCCGGCACGCCCGGCGGACGCTGGTCTCCGGGCAGCCCCAGGTCACCGTCGCCCACGCGCCGCCCCGGCACGGCAGGACGGGCCGGCTCGGCCGCGAGCGCACCCGGCCGCGCTCCTTCTTCCCGCTGCGCGACGACGCGGGCCGAACGCTCGGGATCTGCTACGCCGCCCGGGACGTCACCGTCCAGGACCCGACCCGCGAGCGGCTGGTGCTGCTGAACGCCGCCAGCGAACACATCGGAACCACGCTGGATCTGGACCGGACGGTCCACGAGTTCGCGGAGGTCGCCGTCCCGCAGCTCGCCGACTTCGTGGCCATCGACCTCCTGGACGTCGCGACCACGGGGAAGGGACCGCCCACCCGCCCGCCGGGCGGCCCCGTCACGCTGCGCCGGGCGGCACATCTGTCGATCCACCCGAACCTGCCCAAGGTGATCGCCGAGGTCGGCGAACCCATCCGGTACCCGCCGGGGTCCCTGCAGAACCGCTGCCTGGCCACGGGAGAACCCAGCCGTGAGGCCCTCGGCCCGGGGACGCCCTGGCTCCCCGACGACCCGCTGCGGTGGACCGGGATCAACCGGTTCGGCGTGCACACGCACCTGGTGCTGCCGCTGCGGGCCCGCGGCGTCACGATGGGCGTGGTGACCCTGCTGCGGTGGGAGAACCCCGATCCCTTCACCGAGGACGACCAGCTCCTGATCGAGGATCTCGTGGCACGGGCCGCCGTGTGCGTGGACAACGCCCGGCGCTTCGCCCGCGAGCACCAGGCCGCGCTCACCCTCCAGACCAGCCTGCTGCCGCCCAACCTGCCCCCGCACAACGCCGTCGAGGTCGCCCACCGCTACCTCCCCGCCGACGCGGAGTCGGGGGTGGGCGGGGACTGGTTCGACGTCATCCCGCTCTCCGGTGCCCGGGTCGCGCTGGTGGTGGGCGACGTGATCGGGCACGGCCTGCACGCCGCGGCCAGCATGGGCCGGCTGCGCGCCGCCGTACAGACGCTGGCCGACCTGGACCAGTCCCCGGACGAGCTGCTGGCGCATGTGAACGACCTGGTGATGCGCCTGTCGGACGAGGCCGAGGCGGCCGCCGAGGGCCCGGCCGCGGCGGGCGCGACCTGCGTGTACGCCATCTACGACCCCATCGCCCGGACCATGGCCGTGGCCCGCGCCGGACACCCCACCCCGGCCGTCGCGCACCTGACCGAGCCCGTGGAGTTCCCCGACATCCCCGCCGGCCCACCCCTGGGGCTGGGCGGCCTGCCGTTCGAGTCGGCCGAGATCCCGTTGGAGGAGGGAAGCGTCGTCGCCCTCTACACCGACGGGCTGATCCAGGCGTCGGACCAGGACGTCGACGTCGGCATCGAACGGCTGTGCTTCGCCCTGGCCCACCCCGACCGGCCGCTGGAGGAGATCTGCGACATCATGGTCCGCGCCCTGCTGTCGGACCGGCCGCGGGACGACGTCGCCTTCCTCGTCGCCAGGACGCGTGCCCTCAGCCCCGACCGCGTGGCGTCCTGGCACGTACCCGCCGACCCGTCGGCCGTGCGCGTGGTGCGCGACGACGTCAGTGACCGGCTGTCCCATTGGAACCTCGAGGAGCTGGCCTTCACCACCGAGCTGATCGTCAGCGAACTGGTCACCAACGCCATCCGGCACGCCCACGGGCCGATCAATCTGCGGCTCATCCACGAGCGCACCCTGATCTGCGAGGTCTCTGACGGCGGCCACACCTCCCCGCACCTGCGGCGCGCGCGCAGCACCGACGAGGGCGGACGGGGCCTGTTCCTGGTCGCCCAGCTCGCCCAGCGCTGGGGCACCCGGTACACCGGCTCCGGCAAGACGATCTGGGCGGAACAACCCTTGCCCGGCGAAATCTAGGCGAAACCACCGATCCACAATGGGATCGATCGGACATACCGGTCGCCCGGCAGGGAAGCGCGGTGTTAGAAATGATGACGTGGTCGGTTGTTCCCGCCAGCCCCGGAAGGCAGCGCAACCGCCGTTCGATGAGCGGCGGGCGGGCGACGAGGCCCGCCGCCGTCCGGTGACCTGGACGGCCCGGAGCGCCACCGGGTTTCGTTTTCCACCGATCTGGCGGCCCGGCACGGTGGCCGCGCAGGTCTTCCTGTTGCAGGTGATCGTCATACTCGTGCTGGTCGCCGCGGCCGCCACCGCCGTGGTGCTCCAGCGCCGGTACGACGGGGAGAACAGCGCCAAGGCACGCTCCCTGGCCGTCGCGGAGGCGTTCGCGCAGGCACCCGGAACGGCAGTGGCCCTCCAGTCGCCCGATCCGTCGGCGCTGCTGAAGATCCCGGCGGAGAAGGCGCAGATGAGTTCCGGTGTCGACTACATCTCCGTACTGAACAAGCAGGGCGTGCGGCTCACCGACCCGGAACCGCGACTGATCGGCACCCCGGCGCAGGAGATCGGCCGGGCCATCGCGGGCAAGACCTTCACCGAGACGTTCCACGGCAGCCCCACCGACTCCGTACGCGCGGTGGTGCCCGTGGTGGGCGCCGGCCGGCACGTGATCGGCATCGTCACCGCGGGAATCGAGTACCAGACCCTGGGGCACCTGCTGGACCAGCAGATACCGATGGTGCTGGACGCGGCGGCGCTGGCCGTGGTGCTCGCGACCGGCGGTACCTTCCTCGTCAGCCGGCGGCTGCGCCGCCAGACCCGCGGTCTCGGCCCGACCGAGGTGACCCGCATGTACGAGCACCACGACGCCGTCCTGCACGCGGTGCGCGAGGGCGTGCTGATCGTCGACGCCGACGGACGGCTCCTGCTCGCCAACGACGAGGCGCGCCGGCTGCTGGACCTCCCCCGCGACGCCGACCAGCGGCACGTCACGGACCTGGGCCTGGGGCCGGAGCTGACGCGGCTGCTGAAGTCGGGCAAGGTCGCGTCCGACGCGGTGTTCCCGGCCGGGGACCGGCTGCTGGCGGTCAACACCCGGCGCACCGCCCCGTACGGCAACGCCCCGGGCCTGGTGGCCAGCTTCCGTGACACCACCGAACTGCGCGCCCTGTCGGGCCGGGCCGAGCTGGCCCGGGAACGTCTGACGCTGCTGTACGAGGCCGGGGTGCGGATCGGTACGACGCTGGACGTACGGCGTACCGCTCAGGAGCTGGCCGAGGTGGCGGTCCCGCGGGTGGCGGACATCGTCACCGTGGAGCTGCTGGAGTCCGTGCTGCGCGGCGAGGAGCCCACTGGATCGGCGCACCGGATGCGCCGCACCGCGCTGTACGAGGCGGACACGCACAGCCCGCTCCAGCCGGTGGGCGACCTCATCGAGTTCGTGGTGGCCGACACGTCGATGGGGGCGGCGCTGCGGCGCGGCGAGGCGGTGCTGGTACCGGATCTGCGCCGCGCGCAGGACTGGCGGTCCCGGGATCCCCAGGGCGCGGTCCGGGTGCTCGACCACGGCATCCATTCGCTGATCACCGTGCCCCTCAGGGCGCGGGGCGTGCTCCTCGGCATGGTCAACTTCTGGCGGGGTGCCGGCTCGGCCCGGTTCGAGGAGGAGGACGTCGCGGTCACCGAGGAACTGGTGGCCCGGGCGGCGGTGGCGATCGACAACGCGCGCCGCTACTCCCGCGAGCACGCGATGGCGGTGACGCTTCAGCGCAGTCTGCTCCCCAGGGACCTGCCCGACCAGGACGCGCTGGAGGTGGCGTGGCGTTATCTGCCGGCCCAGTCCGGTGTGGGCGGCGACTGGTTCGACGTCATCCCCCTGCCCGGCTTCCGGGTGGCGCTGGTGGTCGGCGACGTCGTGGGGCACGGGCTGCACGCGGCGGTGACGATGGGCAGGCTGCGCACGGCGGTGCTGAACTTCTCGTCCCTGGACCTGCCTCCCGACGAACTGCTCGGCCATCTGGACGAGATGGTGATGCGGCTCGACACCCAGACGGCGAGCGCGGACGGCGAGGTGTCCGCGGTCACGGGCGCCACCTGCCTGTACGCCATTTACGACCCGGTGGGCGGGCACTGCGCCATCTCCCGCGCGGGGCACGTCGTACCGGCCGTGGTGGACCCCATGGGCCGGGTGACCTTCCCGGACCTTCCCCTGGCACCGCCGCTGGGGGTGGGCGGGCATCCGTTCGAGACGGGTGAGCTGAGCCTGCCGGAGGGCAGCCGGCTCGTCCTGTTCACCGACGGCCTGCTCGAGGACCGCGGGCGGGACATCGACGAGGGGCTGTCGATGCTCGCCGAGACCGCCGCGCCCGCGGACCGTACGCCGGAGGAGACCTGCCAGGCGCTGATGGAGGTCATGCTGCCGGAGCATCCGAGCGACGACGTGGCTCTGCTCGTCGCCCGGACGCGGCTGCTCGACCCGTCGCGGGTGGCGGTCTGGGACGTGCCGTTCGACGTGGAGGCGGTCTCCCGGGTGCGCGGCAAGGTGACCCGCCGGCTGCACGAATGGGGGCTGGAGGAGTCCTGCTTCGCCACGGAGCTGGTGCTCAGCGAGCTGCTGACCAACGCCATCCGCTACGGCGCCGAGCCGGTCCGGGTCAGGATCCTGCTCGGGCGCACGCTGATCTGCGAGGTGTCGGACGGCAGCAGCACCTCGCCGCACCTCAGGCGCGCGGCGATCACCGACGAGGGCGGCCGAGGCCTGTTCCTGGTCTCGCAGTTCGCGGACCGGTGGGGCACGCGTTATGTGCCGCAGGGCAAGGTGATCTGGGCGGAGCTGAGCCTGGACGGCCACCCGGAGCCGGACCCGGAGGCACTGCTGGACGCGATGGCATGGTGAACGGAGCGGCGACGCCTCCTTCCGCGCCGGGGCCGGGTGAGCGGCCGGCCACCCGAGCGGTCGCGCCGACCGGTCACCGGTGCGGCGGGCGCACCGGTGACCGCCACGGGCATCGCGGGTCCGGCCGCGCGAATCGTCGCGGTGGCCGCCGTCGTCCACCCCCACCCGGCCCTTCACCGCAGATACAAGGCGCGTCCGCCTCACCCTGCGGGGCGGGGTCCGGCCTCCGTGGGCCCGCGCGGCCTGTCCGGTCGTGGGCGCGGCGGGCCATGGCCGCCGGGTACCGGCACGGTGGCCGTCCAAGCGGCCGGCGGACGCCTCGGCGCCGGGCCGGCCCGCGAGGCCGTGGCGACGAGGAGCACGAGGGCGACGCGGACCGCCCCGGACCCACATCCCCGACGCCAGGACGGAACGCCCACCTATGCGGGGGTCGAACCGTGCGCGCTCCCTTGCCGCCGGGCGGCGGGTGCCACCCGAACAGGCGCCCGGCGCCAGGGACATCCCGGGGCTTTTGCCTTCGCGGCCCCGCCGCCCGGCCGTGCGGCGGCGGGACGCGTCCGCGGCGGCCGGACGACGGGTCGTCCCCGGCCCGTGAACCGGGTGGCTGCGCTCGCCCCCCGTGCCACAGCGGTGCACTGTGGTAGGCGTGAGTTCCTGGCAGGGGCGTTTCGCCGACCGGGCGCAGGGGTGGCAGTCGGGTCACATACTGTTGCTGATCCCGATCGCGCTCATCGTCCTCATCACCGTGTCCGACATCGTGGCCCCTTCCGACATCGTGCTCGGCCCGCTCCTGGTGATAGCCCCGGCGATCACCGCCTGGTTCGAGGGACCGTGGATCACAGGGGTCATCGGTGCCGCCGCGGTGGCGGCCCAGGGGTTCGCGGGCTGGCGACTGGGCATCCTGCCGTCGCGGGAAGTGTTCGTGCAGATGATCGCCCTCGCGGTGCTCTCCTTGCTGGTCGTGGCCCTGTGCGCGGTCCGCGACCGGCGCGCGCGCGAGCTGGCCCAGGTGCGGTCGGTCGCCGAAGCCGCGCAGCGGGTGCTGCTGTGGCCCCTGCCGACCCGGATCGGCCCGCTCCAGCTCGCCTCTCTCTACCTGGCCGCCGAGGACGAGGCGTCGATCGGCGGCGATCTCTACGCGGCCGCCCGCACCGACAGCGGTGCCCGGGTGATGATCGGCGACGTACGCGGCAAGGGGCTGCCCGCCATCGGCGAGGCGGCCCTGCTGCTCGGCGCCTTCCGCGAGGCCGCCCACCACCACGCCGCCCTGCCCTCGCTCGCCGCCTCCCTGGAGCGGAGCATCACCCGCTATCTCTCCGACTTCGAACCGGAGGAGGAGGCCGGGGAGCGCTTCGTCACCGCTCTGCTGCTGGAGATACCGGACGACGAGCCGGTTGTACGGCTGACCAGTTGCGGCCATGTGGCACCGCTGCTGCTGAGATCGGACAGATCGGTGACAATGCCGGACCTCACTCCCGCCCCGCCACTCGGGGTCGGCCTGAGCGACCCCAACGGCTCCGTCGTCGACGTACTGCCCTTCCGCCTCGGCGACACCCTGCTGCTCTACACGGACGGGGCCGTCGAGGCCCGGAACGGCCGCGGCGTCTTCTACCCGCTGGTCGAGCGGACGGCCCACTGGGCCGACGGTTCCCCGGAGTCCCTGCTCCACCACGTCCAGCGCGACCTGCTCGCCCACACCGGCGGGCGCCTCGACGACGACGTGGCCCTGATCGCGATCCGCCGCGTCCCGGCCTCGCCCACCGCTCACCGCTTCGGCCGGATGGTCCAGGCCCAGGCCCCCAACTGAACGGTGCCATCGGGGATATTCACCCCAGGGCTTGCCAAGATGATCACCAAGGCTCGTATAGTGACCGGCAGTTGGGCAACACACGTCACCGGCGAGCGCCAGGCCTCCGAGCCGGCCCCGAGGCGGCGGACCGCGCTCGACGCCGCCACCCCGCCGACGCAGGCCGGCTCCCCGCACTTCCCCGCACTCCCACCCGTACGAGCACCTGGAAGGCGAACCACCTCATGACCGGCCAGACCACCGCCGACGACAAGCTCACCTGGCTCCTGGAGGGCCTGCTGGAGCGGACCCCGGGCGCGCTGCACGCGCTGGTGCTGTCCCGGGACGGACTGAAGCTGTGCCGCACGCCGGAGCTCACCCCCGACCAGGCCGACCAGCTCGCCGCGATCGCCGCGGGCATCCAGTCGCTGTCGCACGGCGCGTCCGTCGAGTTCGGCGACGGCACCGGCGGCGTCCGCTCGGCGATGACCGAGTTCTACGGAGGGGTGCTGTTCATCGTCGAGGCCGGCGAGGGCGCGCATCTGGCGGTGATCACCACCGAGGACGCCGACGCCGGGCTCGTCGGGCACACGATGAGCGAGCTCGTGGAGCAGCTCGGCGAGCACCTCACCGCGCCGCCCCGCGCCTCCTGAGCCGCGTCCCCGCACGCCCGATTCAGAAGCACCGGCGCTGAGTCCGATGGAACGCAGCGGTTGGACTTCAGGATCATGCTGGAGCAAGGTGGGGGCGTCCCCTCGATCCCGAGGAGACGCCCCTTCATCGCACCACCCGGAGACCACCCGATGACCTACGTCGCGGATCCTGAGCGTTACGACGGCACCATGCGCTACCGGCGCACCGGCCGCTCGGGGCTCGACCTGCCCGTCCTGTCCCTGGGCTACTGGCACAACTTCGGCGACGACCGGCCCTTCGAGACCCAGCGCGAGATCGCCCTGCGCGCCTTCGACCTGGGCATCACCCATCACGACCTGGCGAACAACTACGGCCCGCCCTACGGCTCGGCGGAGATCAACTTCGGGCGCCTGATGAAGCAGGACCTCGCGCCGTACCGCGACGAGATGGTGATCTCCACCAAGGCGGGCTGGGACATGTGGCCCGGCCCCTACGGCCAGGGCGGCGGTTCCCGCAAGTACCTGCTCGCCTCGCTGGACCAGTCGCTGAAGCGCATGGGCCTGGACTACGTCGACATCTTCTACTCCCACCGGCTGGACGCGAGCACGCCGCTGGAGGAGACGATGGGCGCGCTGGACACCGCCGTCCGCCAGGGCAAGGCCCTCTACGTCGGTATCTCCTCCTACGACGCCGAGCGCAGCCGGCAGGCCGCCGCCATCCTGCGTGAGCTGGGCACCCCGATGCTCATCCACCAGCCCTCGTACAGCATGGTCAACCGCTGGATCGAGACCGAGGGGCTGCTCGAGACCGCGGAGGAGGAGGGCTTCGGCGTCATCGGTTTCACCGCACTGGCCCAGGGGCTGCTGACCGGGCGCTACCTCGACGGCGTGCCGAAGGACTCGCGGGCCGCGCAGGGCACCTCCTTCGACACCGCCTGGCTGTCCGAGGACATGCTGCGCAGGCTGCGGGCCCTGAACGACATCGCGGCCCGCCGCGGGCAGACCCTCGCCCAGATGGCGCTCGCCTGGGCGCTGCGCGACGAGCGCGTCACCTCCCTGGTGATCGGCGCCTCCCGGGTGGAGCAGCTGGAGCAGAACGTGGCCGCGCTGGACCGCATGGACTTCAGCGCCGAGGAGCTGGCCGAGATCGACGAGTACGCCACCGACGGCGGCGTCGACCTGTGGCAGTCCGCCCGCACCGGAAAGCTCGGCTGACCCGCGCCGAAGGGTTCGTGGACGGGGCGGCCGGACTCCGTGGAGTCCGGCCGCCCTGCGCCCCGGCTGCCCCTACGGCCGTTTCATGGGCCGTTTCGAGGCGCCGGGGCGCGTCCGTGGGGCGGTGGTGTCCGCCCGTTCGACGAGGACGACGACCGGTTTCTCAACTCACCTGGCAGGCGGCTCCGTTGAGGGTGAAGGAGGCCGGATTGCCGGTGTTTCCGCTGTGGTTGGCCTGGAAGCCCAGGGTGGTGGAGGCTCCGGGGGCCAGGGTGGAGTTGTAGGCGACGTTGCGGGCGGCGACGGCGCCGCTGGTCGGGGAGAAGGTGGCGTTCCAGCCGGAGGTGATGGTCTGTCCGGCCGGCAGGGTGAAGGCCAGCGACCATCCGTCGATCGGCGCGGTGCCGGTGTTGGTCACCGTGATGGACGCGGTGAGTCCGGTGTTCCAGGCGCTGGTCGTGTACGCCACCCGGCAGGCGCCCGCCGGCGGGGTGGTGGGCGGGTCGGTCGGCGGCGGTGTGGTCGTCGAGTCCAGCCCGAAGAAGGAGATGGCACGGGCGGCCATGCCCGAGGTCGGCAGGGTGTGCCCGGTGCCCTGGATGCTGACGGCCTCGACGGGCGCCTGGGTGCCGGTGCCGCCGTAGCGCGTACGGGTCCAGGTGGACTGCGGGTGATCGGTGAAGGCGGGGGTCTGGCTCACGCCCAGGACGTCGGTCCACTGCTTGATCTCTTCACCGAAGTTCGGGTAGCGCAGGGTGGTGTCCTCGGTGCCGTGCCACACCTGCATGCGCGGCCGGGGGCCGTTGTAGCCCGGGTAGGCGCCGCGGGCCAGGTCGCCCCACTGCTGGGGTGTCCTGATCACGGTGCCGTTCGCACAGGCGCTGTTCCACTCGGAGCCGTCGGTGGTGGCGAAGCAGCCGAAGGGCACGCCCATGAAGGCGGCGCCGGCCTTGAACACGTCGGGGTAGTCACCGAGCAGGACGTTGGTCATCATCGCCCCCGAGGAGGCGCCGGCGACGAAGACGCGCGCCGGGTCGGCCCCGTAGCGCTGCTGGGCGTAGGTGACCATCGACATGATGCCGACCGGGTCGCTCCCGCCGCCGCGCTTGAGCGCCTGCGGCGAGGACACGTCGAAACAGCCGCCGCTGCGCGTGGCCGAGGGGTAGATGACGATAAAGCCGTACCGGTCGGCCAGCGAGGCGAACTCGGTGCCCGAGTAGAACGCGGGCCCGGAGCCGGTGCAGTAGTGCACGGCCACGAGCACCGCGGGCCGGGCCGGCGCGCTGTCCGGGCGGTACACGTACATGCGCAGGTTGCTCGGGTTCGTACCGAACCCGGTCACCTCCGTCAGGGAGGCGGCGTGGGCGCTCGGCACGGCCAGCAGGAGTGCCGCGAGCAGAGGCGTCACACCCGCGAGCAGGGCCGTCAGCACGGTGCGGAGTCCGGGCCTTCTTCGGGGTCGGGGCATGTCGGCGTCCTTTACTTCGAAACTTTCGCGTCGATTTCGGGAAGGCGCCGCGTCACGCTAGAGGTGCCGCACAGTCGCGTCAACCACTGGGATCGCCTGTAACTCACAAAGTTACAGCGGGAGGTCGAGCTTCAGCCATCCCTCAGCACGGCATGCGCGAACCGTTGACCGGCCCCCGTTCTGTTCGTAACCTGCGCGTCACATTCGACCTTGACAGCGAAACTTTCGAGAAATGGAGATGGCATGCTCATGCCCAGACGGGCGGCGCAGGCGTTCACGGCCGTCCTGCTCGCCGCTTCCACCGTCACGGCCCTGTCCCACACCGCCGCGGCCGCCGACACACTGGGGTCAGCCGCGGCCGGAAAGGGCCGTTACTTCGGTACCGCCGTCGCCGCGAACCACCTCGGCGAATCGGCCTACGCCGGCACCCTCGACCGCGAGTTCAACCAGGTCACGCCCGAGAACGAGATGAAGTGGGACGCCACCGAGGGCTCCCGCAACACCTTCACCTTCGGCAACGCCGACCAGATCGTCAGCCACGCGCAGAGCCAGAACATGAAGGTCCGCGGGCACACGCTGGTGTGGCACTCCCAGCTCCCCTCCTGGGTCTCCGGCCTGGGCGCCACCGACCTGCGCTCGGCGATGAACAACCACATCACCCAGGTCATGCAGCACTACAAGGGCAAGATCTACGCCTGGGACGTGGTCAACGAGGCGTACCAGGACGGCTCCAGCGGGGCCCTGCGCAGCTCCCCGTTCGCGGACAAGCTCGGCAGCGGCTTCATCGAGGAGGCCTTCCGCACGGCCCGCAGCGTCGACGCGAGCGCCAAGCTCTGCTACAACGACTACAACACCGACGGCGTCAACGCGAAGAGCAACGCGGTCTACGCCATGGTCAAGGACTTCAAGTCCCGTGGCGTGCCGATCGACTGCGTGGGCTTCCAGTCCCACTTCAACAGCGCCTCCCCCGTTCCCTCCGACTACCAGGCCAATCTGCAGCGCTTCGCCGACCTCGGGGTGGACGTGCAGATCACCGAGCTCGACATCGAGGGCTCCGGCACCGCCCAGGCCAACAACTACTCGAACGTCGTCAAGGCCTGCCTGGCGGTGACCCGTTGCACGGGCCTCACCGTCTGGGGGATCACCGACAAGTACTCCTGGCGCAGCAGCGGCACTCCCCTGCTGTTCGACTCCAACTACGGCAAGAAGCCCGCGTACGACGCGGCCCTCACCGCGCTCGGCGGCTCGGGCACCGGCGGGGGCGGAGACGGTGGCGGCGGCAACCCGGGCGGCAACGGCTCCTGCACGGTCTCCTTCACCAGGACCTCGGACTGGAACGACGGCTACAACGGTGAGGTCGTCGTGAAGGCCGGCTCCGCCCCGATCAACGGCTGGACCGTGACGCTCACCTTCACCCCGCCGCAGAAGGTCGCCAGCCTGTGGAACGGCACCCCCAGCTGGGACAGCGGCGGCAACGTCATGACCGTGCGCGCCGCCTCCTACAACGGCAGTCTCGCGGCGGGCGCCTCGACCAGCTTCGGCTTCACCGCGGTGAAGAACGGCAACAACTCCACACCGACGCTCGGAACCTGCACCGCGTCCTGAACCGGGCCAGGGCACTTCACGCACGACCGGGGCGCGCCTCACGCGGCGCCCCGGTCGTGCCCCGTCCACGGCGGCCTCCGGCCCCGCTGACATGCCCTTGCCTGGAGCAATGCCGAGGCGGTGGCGGTGCGACGCAGCACGCTGGTGGTCTTGATCAAGCCCGCCGGGAGTACCTGTGAACAGGCCGCCTGAGTGTTTCCGCGAGGACCGTCGCCCGGAGCCGGGCCGCAGCGCCGTGCGCCCGCCCAGACCCGCCACGCTCCCGCCGTCTCCCGGGTGCCGCCGGGGCGAGCGGTGAGGCGGCCCGGCCGCGGCACGGGCGAGGGCGCCGGTACGCCGCGCACGCCCAGGACGCCCAGGACGCCCAGGACGCCGAGGACCCAGTCGCCGGTGCCCGCCCAGCCCCTGTGGCTGCGCTGGCTGCCGGTCTTCTACGTCGTGGTGGTCCTCGCCGTCGAACCGGTCACCCCGGCGCTGTGGCCGGTGAGCTTCGTGCTCACCGCCCTGCCGCTGGTGGCCGCCTTCGGGTACGGCCCCGGCGTGGTCGCCGCCGTCACGGTGTTCGCCATCGTCCTGGAGGGCGTCCTGGCCGGCACCCCGTGCTGCGCGGGCCGTACGGTGGGCAATCTGTGGGACCGCCACTACGTGGCCAACTACGTCTGCACCTTCCTGGTGGGCATCCTCGGCACGATCCTCGCGGCGCACCGTGCGCGCCGGGAGCACACCCTCGCCACGGTGCGTTCCGTGGCGGAGACCGCGCAGCGCGTTCTGCTGCGCCCGGTCCCCCACCGTCTCGGCCAGGTCTCCGTGGAGACCTTGTACCTCTCCGCGGCGGCCGAGGCGCAGATCGGCGGCGATCTGTACGAGGCGGTGGCGACCGCGCACGGAGTGCGTCTGCTCATCGGCGACGTCCGCGGCAAGGGTCTGGTCGCCGTGGAGACGGCCGCGACGATGCTCGGAGCCTTCCGCGAGGCCGCGCCCGACGAGCCCGATCTGGCGGCTCTGGCCCGGCGCATGGAGCGCAGCATGAGCCGCTACGCCGCGCAGCTGCCCGGGGCCGAGGCGGCCGAGCGCTTCGTGACGGCGGTGTTCGCGGAGATCCCCGACGACGAGCACGTAGTGCGTCTCGTCAACTGCGGCCACCCGCCTCCGCTGCTCGTCAGCGGAAGCGGGGTCACCGAGCTGGAGGCGACCGAGCCCTCGCCGCCCATCAACCTCGCGGGACTGCTCGGCGGCGGGTACCACGTGGACGTCGAGCCCTTCCGGCCCGGCGACAAGTTGCTGCTGTACACCGACGGTGTCACCGAGACGCGCGATCCCGCCGGCGTCTTCTACCCGCTCGCCGAGCGCGTCCGGCCCTGGGCCGGCCTCCCGCCCGGCGAGCTCCTGAAGCACCTGCACGCGGACCTGCTCGCCTACAGCGGCGGAAGCCTCGACGACGACCTCGCCGCCCTGGCCGCCCACCGCCTCCCGAACGAGCCCGCCCCTGAGCAGCGACACGGGGCATGACCGAGGCCGACCTCCGTGAAAGGCCCGTCGGGCACGACTCGGCACGGGCCGGCTCCGCCACCAGGGGCGCACGGTTCCGGTGCCGGTCGGCACCTGTGCGGGTCTGATGGACACCGGCGACGCCGCGGCCGCCCCGACATGTCCGGCACACCACGCGGGCGCACGCCAACCACGCACGCCCAGACCGGCCTGCCCACGCCGATCCCATCGACCCGACGGCATCGCGACCGCCCCGGCATACCTCAGCCAGCCCGCAAGCCCGCACATCGCGCGGGCACACGCGAACCACGCACGCCCAGACCGGCCTGCCCACGCCGATCCGGTCGACCCGACGGCATCACGGCCGCCCCAACGTGCCCCCGCCGACCGGCAAGCACCCGGCGGGCTCGTGCCGGTCGGCGCCCGTGTGCGGACGGGGTCGTCCGCCAGCTCGGGCAGGCCCGTGGGGGCCGGGTTCGCCGCCGGGTCACGGGACCTGTGAGGCGTCGCCGGGGCGGGCCGGCAGGGCCAGGTGGTCGAGATCCGCCGGCCGGGGCGACGTCACCGGCCACAGAGGGGCCGGGGTGCCGTCGGCGACCGCGGCCGGAGCGTCGGTGAGGTTCATGCGGTCGCGCAGACGGCCGTAGAAGTCCATGGGGCCCAGCCGGACGGCCCGCAGCCGGCGCGGGGAGGCGTAGACGCCGATCCAGTCGCCGGGGTCGAGCACACCGCGCAGCTGGCCGTCGATGGTGACGGCGGCCTGGCCCGAGCGTTCCAGAACCCGCAAGCCGACCGGCTCGTCCGGCGCGGCCACGACCGAGCGGTTGAACGCCATGTGCGGGGCGACCGGCGTGAAGACGAGGGCGTCCGCGCGGGGCGAGACGACCGGGCCCCCGGCGGCGAAGCTGTAGGCCGTGGAGCCGGTGGGGGTGGCGACCAGCAGCGCGTCGGCCGAATAGGACGCCAGGAGCCGGCCCGCGAGGTAGACGCCGACGGACACCTGCCGGTCCCGGGCCAGCTTCTCCACCACGACGTCGTTCAGCGCGGTGACGTTCATCGCGATGCCCCAGTCGCCGCCCGCCTGGCAGTCGGCGCGGACACGCGGTGGCGGCAGCAGCGGGCGGCGGCCGTAGCGCATCAGCTCCTCGATGTCGGCGGGCACCTCCAGGCGGCGCGAGGCGCGCAGGGTGAGCATCATCCGGCTCTCCACCGTGAGGCGCTCCGCGACGACGGCGTCCAGCGCGGCACGTACGACCGTGACGGGCACCTCCGTGAGGAAACCCACCCGGCCGAGGTCGACGCCCAGGACCAGGGCGTCGTTCACGGCGGCCAGCCGGGCACCGCGCAGGAACGTGCCGTCGCCGCCCAGGGTGACGATGAGGTCCGGGTCACCCGCGGCCTCGACCTCCTCCCGGGAACTGCGCCGCCCTCCGTCGTGCCACACGTCGATGTCCGCGCACCCCACACCGTGCTCGTCGCACCACTCGCGCACGGTGCGGGCGGCGGCCGCGGCCTCACCGCGCCCGCCGTGGACGACCAGGCCGATACGACGCACCGTCACCTCTGCCTCCGGATCTGCGCACCCGAGCCGACTCGATGCCGGACGCCATCCTCACCGCACGGTGCGCACCTCGCGGAACGCCACGCCGCCGGACGGCTCCGGTCCCCCGCACCACCGCGTCCGACCGGCGCCGGCCGGGCGCGGGCAACGCCCCCGAGTTCCCCTGCCTCAGGTGCGGAAACACGAGAGTTCCCGGCGTGTTTTCCCGCGTAAGCAGGGCATTCGATGTGTCCGGAGGTCGATACCCATGGTTCCCTTGCTCCTGGTTCTCCTGCTCGCCCTGATCCTCTTCGGCATCGGGTTCGCCCTGAAGGCGCTGTGGTGGATCGCGATCATCGTGCTCGTGCTGTGGCTGCTCGGTTTCGTCGTACGGCCCGCGGGCGGCGGCCGGAGGGGTCGTTGGTACCGCTGGTGACGGCCGTCGCCTCGGTCGGCGGCGGTCGGAGCAGACGTGCGCCCGGTGATCGTGCCGGGCGCACCGTTCCGCTCGGGGCGTCAGCCCGCCCACGCCAGGAGCCGTTCGCCCGGCTCCTGTTCCCTCAGCTGGGCCAGTGACTGCTTCTCCAGCTGGCGCACGCGCTCACGGGTCAGGCCCACGTGCTGGGCGACCTCCTTCAGGGTGCGCTGGTGCCCGTCGTGCAGGCCGTACCGCAGGCTGAGGATGAGGGCCTCGCGCGGCGCCAGTGTGTCGACGGCCTCCCGCAGTTCCTCGGCCAGCGCCTGGTACTCGGCGACCTCGGGGGCCTGCAGCACCTCCGTGTCGGAGATGAGATCGCCGACCACCGTCTCGCCGGTGTCGTCCACCGGCATGTCCAGGCTGATCACCTGCCGGCCGACCCGGCGCAGCCACACGACCCTGTCCTCGGCGAGGCCGCTCTCGCGGGCGACCTCCTCGACGGTCGGCTCGTGTGCGAGGTTCAGCTGCAACTTGCGTTCGATCTTGGCGAGCTTCTGCAACTGCTCCACGACGTGCATCGGCAGCCGCACGGAACGCGCGTGCGTGGCAAGGCCGCGCTCCATCGCCT
The DNA here is from genome assembly GCF_044754605.1 of Streptomyces sp. NPDC093064. NCBI lineage: Bacteria > Bacillati > Actinomycetota > Actinomycetes > Kitasatosporales > Streptomycetaceae > Streptomyces > Streptomyces sp. NPDC093064. The sequence continues at coordinate 5,123 of NZ_JBIVPK010000071.1, read as the reverse complement.
GGCGGATCCACCAGGTGGCGTAGGTGGAGAACTTGAACCCCTTGGTGTGGTCGAACTTCTCCACGGCCCGGATCAGCCCCAGGTTGCCCTCCTGGATGACGTCGAGCAGCGGCAGCCCGCGGTGGGTGTGGCGTTTGGCCATCGCCACGACCAGCCGGAGGTTGGCCCGCACCATGTGGTCCTTGGCCTCCTGGCCGTCCCGGGCGGCGGCCTCCAGTTCCCGCCGGCGCTCCGGCGCGAGTTCCTGACCGTCCTCGTCGGCCTGCCGCAGTTCCGCCACGGCGTGCAGACCCGCCTCGATGCGCTGGGCGAGCCGCACCTCTCCCTCCGCGTCGAGCAGCGGTGTCGCCCCGATCTGGCGCAGGTACTGACCGAGCAGGTCGGGTTCGCCGTCGGGTTCGGGCACCGCGTCGTACCGCTTGGTGGCACGGGCCGGCGCCCGTCGTCCGGTGCCTGCGGACGCCGCCGTCCTCTGCTTCGCGGGAGCCATCGCGCGCTCCTCATCTCCTCGCGGCCGCCGCTCGGGTACCCGGAGCGGCCGCGGTCTATACGTCCCGGCCGGGGTACGGGTGCTCGCCCGTGCCCGGACGCCGGGAGCCGTAGGGCCGAGCGGCGGACGAGGGGGTCAGGCCTCGGGAGCCCTCCGGCCGATGCGGACCTGCCATCGCGTGGGCCCGGATTCAAGGTAGTCCCAGGTGAACATGCCGGGATGGGTGGCTTCGAACTCGCGGCGCAGCGGCTTGGGGTCGTGGTTGTTGACCAGGGTGAACGCTTCGCCGGGCCCCAGGCGGGCGAAGCGGGCGAAGACGCGCGGGTGACGCCTGCCGTGCGGAATCGAGGTGACGTCGACGACGGCGGGCCGGTCGAGCCGGCCGCCCTCCAGCAGGGTCTCGAAGTCCGCGTTCAGGAGCGGCAGGTCGGCGCCGGGCAGGAGGGCGAGCGCGGGCAGCAGCACGTCCTGTTCGACGGCGAGATGGACGGTGAGGAGGCTCGTGACGTCCCGGGCGGCACCGGCCGCGGAGTCCGCGTCGTCGGCCGAGGCGAGCGCGTCGATCCGGGCGGCGACAGCGGCCGCGGTGGCCCGTAGAGCCCTGATCAGCAGCCGGGTCTCGGCCGCACCCGCGGCCGGTGCGTACAGGGCCTGGTCGGTCGCGGCCAGGTGGCGGCGCACCTCGCCGGTGCAGAAGTCGGTCAGGGCCGCCCGTGCCCGCTCCCGGTCGGCGCGGCCCAGACGGAGTTCGGTCAGCAGCGCCGTCTTGGACCGCAGCGCGGTGACCAGGCGGTGCCGCGCGGCCAGGATCGCGGCCTCGGCCAGGACGGCCGGGTCGGTCGTGGTGTTGCGGATGTGGACCTCGAAGGACTGTGCCACGGCTGTCCCCTTCTCGCTCTGGCTCGTCGCCCACGCCGACACCCCGGCGATTCCTCAATTATTACATGTGCTATTCGTAAAAATAACGGGAGGTGCGGGGTCCGATTCCGCCTCGGCCCGGCGCCGCCGAGCCGAGACTGGTGGAGCGCGGCCATCCGTTGAGCGCGGCGGGCGACCGCGGCGGAGCCAATCACCGGCGGGCGACCGGCGGGGTCAGGGCGTCTTGGTGACCGTCAGCAGGGCCGCGGCGTCCTCCAGGGCCTCCAGGCTGTGCCGGGCCTGCGGCACGATGAGCAGGTCCCCCGCCATGCCCTCCCACGACGTGTCGCCGCTGCGCAGCACCACTCGTCCGCGCAGCACCAGCACGGTCGCCTCGCCCGGGTTGTCGTGCTCGGCCAGGGCCGCGCCGGCCCGCAGGGTGATGAGGGTCTGGCGCAGTACGTGCTCGTGGCCGCCGTAGACGGTCTCCGCGCTGCGGCCGGCCGAGGACGCCTCGGCCCGTCCGAGGTGCTCGCGTGCGAGGGCGTCGAGGGAGATCTTCTGCATCGCTGTGACTCTTCCTCACGAGGGGAGCTGAGCTGGGCAGTTCCGTAGCGTACGCCGATGCGCCGCCGCCTTCGGGCTTTCCCCCTCCGGCTCGTGGCGGGCGGAGGGAAGCCACCCCCTCCCACCCGGCGTAAGGTGGCCGTGCCGGGCCCGGACGGTGAGGACGAGCACCGGCCCCGCCGGGAGGTGCCCCATGTCGGACGATCCATGGCGGCCGGAGCCGGAAGAGGCGGCCGGTCACGGGGACGCCGCGGTCCAGGGAAGCGGCCGGACACCGGGTGATGAGGCCTTCGAGGAGCTCAGCGCCCAGATCCGGCAGCTCAGTCTGGACCGCCGCAGGCTGCACCGCCTGCTGGACGCGGTCGTGGCCATCAGCGCCGACATGGACACCCGCACCGTACTGCGGCACCTGGTGCAGGCGGGCACCGACCTCGTCGCCGCGCGCTACGGCGCCCTCGGCGTGCTCGGCGAGGGCGGGGAGATCGTCGACCTGATCACCGTCGGCGTCGACGGCGAGCGGCTCCTGACCGAATCCGGGCTCCCGCAGAGCCACGGACTGCTGGGCCGGCTGATCGCGGAGCCCAAGGCCCTGCGGGTCGACGACATCGCCGCCGATCCCCACTCGGTCGGCTTCCCGGACGGCCACCCGGTCATGACCACGCTGCTCGGGGTCCCGCTGACCGTGCGCGACACCGTCTACGGCAACCTCTACCTGGCGGACAAGGAGGACGGCACGCCGTTCGCCGACGCCGACGAGACCCTGCTGACCGCACTGGCCAGCGCCGCGAGCGTCAGCATCGAGAACTCCCGCCTGTACGGGCGGCTCAAGCGGGCCGCCGAACAGTTCCAGCGCCGTCTGCTGCCGGTGCTGCCCGACCTGTCCCCGCTGCGGGTGGAGGTCCGCTACGAGCCGGCGTCCGAGCTTCCCCACCTCGGTGGTGACTGGTACGACGCCCTCGGACTGCCCGACGGGGCGGTCCTCGTCGTCGTCGGTGACGTGACCGGTCACGACGTGGAGGCGGCGCCGATGATGGGGCAGATCCGCAACATGCTGCGGGCCCTGGCCTTCGACCGGTGCGGGCCGCCCAGCATGATCGTGGACAGGCTCGATTGGGCACTGACCGCGCTCACCGATCCGCCCGCCGCCACCCTGATCGTGGCCCGCATCGAGGGGGAACCGGACACCGGGTACGCCCTGCGCTGGACCAACGCCGGGCATCCGCCGCCGCTGCTGATCACCGCCGAGGGCACGGCGCACTGCCTCGCTCCCGACACGCATGGCATCCCGGTCGGCGTCGAACCGGGCCTGCCCCGTCCCGACCACTGGCAGCCGCTGCCCCCGGAGAGCACCCTGCTGCTGTTCACCGACGGCCTGATCGAGCGCCGCGACCGGGACATCGACGCCGGCCTGCGGGACCTGGCGGACCATGCCGCCGCCCTGGCCTCCGCCCCGCTGGACGCGCTGTGCGACGCGCTGCTCGGCCGCCAGGACGGCTACGACGACGACGTGGCCCTGCTGGCCCTGCGCGTGCCACGCCTGCCGGACTGAGCGCATGTCAGGGCATCCGCCGCTCCCCCGGACGGCCCAACAGCGCTGGGCAGGAGGGGGAGAGGGCGCGTGAGCGGTGGGTGCGTGGTGGAAGGCATGGCGAACCTGCGAGTCGGAGGAGAGCCAGATGCCGGATGCTGTGGTCGAGGGTGCCGCGAACGGCGACGGTGCCGTGCCGGTCGGCTCCGGCGGGCGGCCCTTCGAGCAGGTGGGCGCGGTCGCCGACGCCGTCCTCTACGAGGGATACCTGCTCTATCCGTACCGCCGCTCCTCCCCCAAGAACCGCGTCCGGTGGCAGTTCGGGGTGCTGCTGCCGCGCGACTGGGTGGAGCACGACGGGCCCGTCACGGTCGGCGTGTCCGGCTCCGCCGACTCCTGGTACCAGCAAACCGAGTGCCTGCTGCGGGTCCACGGGCCCGACGCCGTGCTGTGGGTCAGGGTGCGTTACCTCCAGACGCAGCACAAGCAGGTGGAGGAGACCGGCCCGGACGGCGGGCACCACCCCGTGGAGTCGCTGCGGACCGGCGACGGCACGACGCACCTGACCTTCGACGAGGCGGTGCCGCGCGAGACCGACCTCGTCGTGCCGCTGGAGGACCTGCTGAGGCGGGAGTGCACCGCCCCGGTGGGAACGGCGGGCGGCGAGGAGAGCGAGTCGCTGCCCGGGGGCGCCGGGCGGATCGTACGGCGGCGCGCGGACATCCGGGCGGACACCACGCTCACGGCCGAACGCGTCGCGGACGGACTGGTCCGGCTGCGCGTGCGCACCGAGAACACCGGGCACGCGGCGGACCCGCGGGCCCCGCGTGACGCGGCACTGCGCCAGGCGCTCATCGCCACGCACACCCTCGTCGGCGGCACGGACGTGGAGTTCGTCTCGCTGACCGACCCGCCCGCGGACCTGCTGGAGCACGTCCGCGACTGCCGCAACGCGTTCACCTTCCCCGTCCTCGGCGGCGAACCGCCCGCCACGGGCGACGGCACCGCCCGCCACGCCCAGTCGCCGGACGGCGGCACCGGACCCGTGCTGCTCTCCGCGCCGATCATCCTGCCCGACCGTCCCCAGGTCGCGCCCGAGAGTCCGGGTGACCTGCACGACGCGGCGGAGATCGACGAGATCCTGACGCTGCGGACGATGCTCCTGACCGACGAGGAGAAGCGCGAGGCGCGCGCCACCGACCCGCGCGCCGCCGGGATTTTGGACCGGGTGGACAGCATGCCGCCGGAGGTCCTCTCCCGGCTGCACGGCGCCATCCGCTCGCTGGCGCCCGCGACCCCGGCCGGCACGGCCGCCCCCGGAGGCCCGGCCGCGGAGCGGCCCGCCTGGTGGCAGGAGGGCGGTGACGACGGCCTCTCCCCCACCACCGAGACGGTGCTCGTCGACGGCGTTCCCGTGGCAGGCGGCAGCCGTGTCCTGCTGCGTCCGCGGGGCCGGGGTGCCGACGCCCAGGACATGTTCCTGGCCGGACGGACCGCGCGGGTGGCCGCGGTCTTCCACGACGTGGACGGCAGTGTGCACCTCGCCGTCACCCTCGACGACGACCCCGCGGCCGAACTGCACACCTGGTACGGCCGCTTCCACTACTTCCGGCCCGACGAGCTGGAGCCGTACACCGCCACCGACTCCCGGAACCCGAACAGCGAGGGGCAGTAACTCAC
>NZ_JBIVPK010000070.1:0-26960 GCF_044754605.1 Streptomyces sp. NPDC093064 | reverse complement strand
TAGATTACGGGCCGCGAACGCCTGAAACCCCACAACCGGCGAACACCCCGCAACCGGCGGGGAATTCACCCACGGAACCGTCGTCCGCCCCCGTTCCGGCCCCCCCCCCCCCCCCCCCCCCCCCCCCCCCCGCCCCCCCCCCCCCCGCCCCCCCCCCCCCCCCCCCCCCCCCCCCCCCCGCCCCGGTGCCCTCCCCTTCCCTAGGAACCCACGATGGTCACATTCCTCCGGCTCGCGCTGCGCCGTCTGGCGATCATGCCGGTGATGATCCTCGGCATCACGCTGCTCGTCTTCGTGGTGCTTCAGTTCTCGCCCGTCGACCCCGCCTACAACGCCCTGGGCGACGGCGCCTCGGCCGCAGCCCGCGCCGCCTTCGCCGAGGCCAACGGCCTCAACGACCCACTGCCGGTGCGCTACGTCCGCTTCCTCGGCCAGTTGCTGAGCGGCGACCTCGGCTCCACCGTGCCACCCAGCCAGCCGGTGCTCGACCGGATCTCCATCGCGCTGCCCCTCACCATCCAGCTCACCGCCCTGGGCCTGGTGATCGCGATCGTCCTCGCCCTCGTGCTCGGCGTGACCGGCGCGGTCTTCCGGGACCGCTGGCCCGACCAGCTCACCCGTGTGCTGTCGATCGCGGGCGTCGCCATCCCGTCGTTCTGGCTCGGAGTGCTGCTCATCCAGCAGTTCGCCCTGAACAGCGCGGTGTTCCCCACCGGCGGCTACGTCAACCCGGCCGACTCCTTCAGCGGCTGGCTCAGGTCCATGGCCCTGCCGGCCTTCGCCCTCGCCGTCCCCGTGGCGGCCTCGCTGGCCCGTCTGGTGCGGACCTCCATGGTGGCCGAGCTGGACCGCGACTACGTACGGACCGCCACCGGCAACGGACTGCCCCGTCACGTCGTCGTCCGGGGCGTGCTGCGCAACGCGCTCATCACTCCGCTGACCGTGCTCGGCGTGCGGGTGGGCTACCTGCTCAGCGGCGCGGTCGTGATCGAGACGATCTTCGACCTGCCCGGCATGGGCAAGCTGATCCTCGAGGGGGTCACCGGCGGCGACGTCGCCCTCGTCCAGGGCACCGTGCTCACCATCGCCGTCGCCTTCCTGGTCGTCAACGTCGTCGTCGACCTGCTGTACCTGCTGGTCAACCCGCGTATCAGGACGGTGTGACATGTTCCCCAGAAGCGGTCTCGTCAGGAGACTGTCCCGCCCCGGCATCCGGTTCCGGACGCTTCCCCTGTCGTCGCGCCTCGCCCTGGGCGTGCTGGGGATCGTGGTCCTCGCCGCCGTGTTCGCGCCGCTGATCGCCGCCGATCCGCTCGCCACCGGCACCCCCGTGCAGGCACCCGGCGGCGCCCACTGGTTCGGCACCGACCGGGTCGGCCGGGACATCTTCGCCCGTGTCGTCTACGGCGCCCGGTACTCCCTGGTCATCGGCCTGGGCTCGACCGCCGCCGCCCTCGTGCTGGGCGCGGTCCTCGGCTCGCTCGCCGCCACCTCGCGCAAACTGGGCGACGAGTCGGTGATGCGCACGCTCGACATCGTCATGGCCTTCCCGCCGATCGCGCTGGCGGCCGTGCTGGTCACCGTCTTCGGCACCAGCCTGCCCGTGCTCATCCTGTGCATCGCCTTCGTCTACATGCCCTCGCTCGCCCGCGTGGTGCGCGCCAACGTCATGGCGCAGTACGGCGAGGACTACGTGGCCGCCGAGAAGGTGATCGGCGCCCGCCGCGCGTACATCGTCGTCCGCCACGTGGCCGTCAACTGCGCCGCGCCCGTCATGGTGTTCGCCACGGTGCTGGTCGCCGACGCCATCATCTTCGAGGCCAGCCTGTCCTTCATCGGGGCCGGTGTGCAGGACCCCGACCCGAGCTGGGGCAACGTCCTGTCCTACGGCCGGCAGATCCTGCTGTCGGGCGGCTGGTGGGCCACCCTGCTGCCCGGACTGGTGCTGCTGGCGACCGTGCTCGCGCTGAACATCCTGTCCGAGGGCCTCACCGACGCGGCGGCGGCACCGTCCGACGCGCGCGCCGACGACGGGGATCCGCGGTCCGGGGCGGCTTCCGAGACGGAGTCCGCGACGTCCTCCCTCAGCGGGTCCGCCACGTCCTCAGCGGGCGAGCCCGCCGGTGCCGTCGGTTCCGGTGAGTCCGCCGGTTCTGCCCAGTCCGCTGGTTCCGCCGAGGACGGTGCGCGGCCCGACGTCACCCCGGTCGGCGCCGGCGCGGACGTCGACGCCGCGCTCGCCCGGCTGTCGGCGCGTGTGCTGAGCGGCCCGCCCGCCGTCGCGCCGGTCGCCGACGACGCGGCCGAACTCCTGGCCGTGAAGGACCTGACCATCCGCTTCCCCGACCGCTACGGCGACACCCGGGTCGTGGACGGCATCTCCTTCTCGGTCCGCGAGGGCGAGACCCTCGGCCTGGTCGGCGAGTCGGGCTGCGGCAAGAGCATCACCAGCCTGGCCGTGATGGGGCTGCTGGCCCGCAACGCCGAGGTCGGCGGGCGTATCGAGTACCGCGGCCGGAACCTCCTGGAGCTCGGCCCCCGGCAGCGCCGGGCCCTCAACGGCCCGGAGATCGCCATGGTCTACCAGGACGCGCTCTCCTCGCTGAACCCCTCGGTGCTCGTCGGCCGGCAGCTGAAGCAGCTCACCAGCCGCGGCGGTACGCAGACCCCCGCCGAACTGCTCGAACTGGTCGGCCTCGATCCGCGGCGGACCCTGCGCAGCTACCCGCACGAACTCTCCGGCGGCCAGCGTCAGCGCGTACTGATCGCCATGGCGCTCTCCCGCAGCCCCCGCCTGCTGATCGCGGACGAACCGACCACCGCGCTCGACGTCACCGTCCAGGCCCAGGTGGTGGAACTGCTCGAACGGCTCCGCGACGAGCTCGGCTTCGCGATGATCCTCGTCTCCCACGACCTGGCGCTCGTCGGCGATCTGTCGCACCGGATCGCGGTGATGTACGCCGGCCAGGTCGCGGAGGTCGCCGAGACCCGGTCGCTGCTGTCCGCGCCCGCCCACCCCTACACCCGCGGGCTGCTCGGCTCGGTCGTGTCGCTGGAGACGGGCGCCGAGCGGCTGCACCAGATCCCCGGCATCGTCCCGGCGCCCCGCCGCTTCGGGAACGGCTGCCGGTTCGCCTCGCGCTGCGCCGCGGCGACCGACCTGTGCCGCACCACCCCGCCCGTGCCCGGCGGCGGGCCCGACCACAGCACCGCGTGCCACCACCCCGCGCCGGCCGCCCTGCTTCAGGAGAGCAACCGATGATCCGGCTCGACCACGTACACGTACGCCACAAGGCCCGCGGCGACGGCCTGTTCGACCGGAGCCACGTGCACGCCCTGACCGACGCCTCGCTGGAGGTCGGACGCGGGGAGATCGTCGGCCTGGTCGGCGAGTCCGGCTGCGGCAAGTCGACCCTGGCCCGGGTGCTCACCGGTCTGCAGCGGCCCACCGAGGGCACGGTCACCTTCCACGGCGAGGACCTGTGGGCGATGCCCGGTGCCCGGCGCCGCGACGAGTTCGGCTCCTCCGTCGGCGTCGTCTTCCAGGACCCGTCGACCGCCCTGAACCCCCGGCTGCCGGTGGGCCGGATCCTGCGCGACCCGCTGGACGTGCACCGGCGGGGCGACGTCAAGGAACGCGACGCGCGGGTCGAGGAACTGCTGGACCTGGTCGGCCTGCCCGCGCACACCCTGCGGGCCCTGCCGGGACAGCTCTCGGGCGGGCAGCGTCAGCGCGTGGCCATCGCCCGCGCGCTCGCCCTGGAACCCGAGTTGATCGTCGCCGACGAGCCGACCAGCGCACTCGACGTGTCGGTACGCGCGCAGGTCCTGAACCTGCTGGTGGACCTGCGGGACCGGCTGAACCTCGGCATGGTGTTCATCTCGCACGACATCCAGACCGTGCGGCACCTCGCCGACCGGCTCGCCGTGCTCTACCTCGGCCGGATCGTGGAGGAGGGGCCGGCGGGGCGCGTCGCCGCCTCCCCCGCGCACCCGTACACCCAGGCCCTGTTGTCGGCCACCCCGAGCCTGATGGAGCGCAGCGAACGCATCGTGCTGCACGGCCCGGTGCCGTCGGCGGTCAACCCGCCGCCCGGCTGCCCCTTCAGCACCCGCTGCTGGAAGGCCGACGACGCCTGCCTGACCGCCTTCCCCGCGGCCGGGTCCGGCCCCGGCGAGTCCCACCGGTGGCACTGCGTCCACCCGCAGACCGAGGGCGACCGGTCGTAGGGACGACTCGCGTACGGGCTCTCTCCTCCACCTTGCCGAGGTGGAGGAGAGAGCCCGTACGCGGTTGTCAGGAGTCGGATCGGCGGGCCGCCGTGTGAAAGTCGCGGTGCAGTTCGCGCAGGCGGTCGGTCAGGGCCGGGACGGGGCCCTGCACCGTCAGGCCGGGCACCACGTCCTGGATCGGCAGGCAGCGCACCGGGGAGGGCGGCACGTCCAGTTCGGCCGGCCAGTCGGTCAACTGGGCTGCCGAGTGGGCGTAGACGATCCGGCCGAGGCCGGCCCAGCCGTGGGCGGCCGCGCACATGGGGCAGTGCTCCCCGGAGGTGAAGACGGTGGCCTCCGCCCGCTGCCGCTCCGTGAGATGGGCGGTGGCCCAGCGGACCAGCTCGAACTCCGGATGCCGGGTGTTGTCGTCCAGACTGTTCACCCGGTTGCGGTCCTCCGCCAGGACCTCCCCGTCGGCACCGACCAGGACCGAGCCGAACGGCTCGTCCCCGGCCCGCACCGCCTCGGCGGCCAGCTCGACCGCGCGCTCCAGATGCCGCAGCTCGGCGGCGTTCGGTTCGATGAGGGTCACGATGTCCCCTTCGGGCGGGCACCTCGCGGGCACGTCGGCAGGGAAACCGAAAGGGTCGTACCAGATCACTCTGATACGACCCTCGACCTGCCTCTTCGCAAGTCGGGACGACAGGATTTGAACCTGCGACCCCTTGACCCCCAGTCAAGTGCGCTACCAAGCTGCGCCACGTCCCGTTGCCCATCTGACCTGGGGTTTCCCCTGGCCGAACGCGCAGGAAAACAATACCGCACTCAGGTCGGTGGTCGCGCACGGGTTTTGGTCCGTGCGGTGTCGGGACGACGGGACTTGACCTCAAGTTTGGTTGAGGTCGCACCATCGTCGGCATGACGACCACCGAGGAGACCGAACGCGCCCACGGTTACGCCGACCTGCCCCGGCTGATGGGTCTTATGACGGGCGACGAGAAGCACGGACCGGCGGCCACGTCCACGCTGGACGTGCTCTGGGTGCTCTACGACCGGGTGCTCAGGGTCCGCCCGGAGCAGCGGGACGACCCGGAGCGGGACCGTTTCCTGCTGTCGAAGGGACACGGCCCGATGGCGTACTACGCGGTGCTCGCCGCGAAGGGCTTCGTGCCGGTCGACTGGCTGCCGGACTTCGGCGCCTACGACTCGCCGCTCGGCCACCATCCGGACCGCACGCTGGTGCCGGGCGCCGAGATCGGCAGCGGGTCGCTCGGGCACGGACTGCCCATCGCCGTCGGCACGGCCCTGGGGCTGCGCGCCCAGGGGCTGAACCGGCCCCGGGTCTGGGTGCTGACCGGGGACGCCGAGCTGGACGAGGGCAGCAACCACGAGGCCATCGCGTTCGCCGGGCCCGCGGGGCTCGAACAGCTGCACACCGTCGTCGTCGACAACGCCTCCGCCAGCCATGCCCGTCCCGGCGGGATCGCGGCCCGTTTCGAGGCGGCGGGCTGGTCGACGGCGAGCGTCGACGGCCGCGACCACGAGGCGCTGTACGCCGCGTTCACCGCGCCGCATCCGGGCCGCCCGCACGTGGTGGTGGCCCGGGTGGAGCCGAAGAACCCGTGAGCCGTAACCGCTGAGCAGGCCCCCGTCTCCCCCGACTCCCCGCGGCTTCCGCCGACTACCCGACACAGAAGGGCTCGACCTCCATGGACACCATGCGTGACCGTCTCGCACCGGCCGTCTCGCGACTGCTCGACGAGGATCCGCGGGTGGCGGTCGTCATCGCCGAGATCGGCAAGGACGGCTTCGCCGACGCGCGGCGCCGACATCCCGACCGGGTGATCAACGTCGGCATCCGCGAGCAGCTCCTCGTCGGAGTCGGCGCCGGGCTGGCGCTGACCGGGATGCGACCGGTGCTGCACACCTTCGCGAGCTTCCTCGTCGAGCGCCCCTTCGAGCAGGTCAAACTGGATCTCGGGCACCAGGGCGCGGGCGCGGTGCTGGTCAGCGCCGCCGCCTCCTTCGACTGGCCCGCGGGCGGCTACACCCACATGGCACCCGGTGACGTGGCGCTGCTCGACACGCTGGACGGCTGGACCGTCCATGTGCCCGGGCACCCGGACGAGGCCGAGACGCTGCTGCGGCACGCGGTCGCCGCGGGCGACGACAAGGTCTACGTACGGCTGTCCGTGCAGTCGAACGCGCACCGCCGCCCGGTCGACGGCGAGCACTTCGCGATGGTCCGCGAGGGTCGCTCGGGTGTGGTGGTCGCCGTCGGTCCCCTGCTCGACGCGGTGCTCACCGCGACGGAGGGCCTGGACGTCACGGTGTTGTACGCGACGACCGTACGGCCCTTCGACGCGGCCGCGCTGCGCCGGGCCACCCAGGCGGCCGGTACGGACGTCGTCCTGGTCGAGCCGTACCTTGCGGGCACGTCGACCTCGGCGGCGAACGACGCGCTCCGCGACGTCCCGCACCGCGTCCTGGGGCTCGGTGTGGGCCGCGCCGAACTGCGGCGCTACGGGACCGCCGAGGAGCACACCGCCGCGCACGGGCTCGACGCCCGGTCGCTGCGGGAACGGATCTCGGCGTTCCTCGGGACCCGGGCCGAGGCGGGCACCACGGGCACCTCGGACGCCGCGGACACCTCGGGCGCCTGAAGGCGGCCGCGCGGAGGCCGAGCGGAGCCCGCGCAGAGGCCGAGCGGAGCCCGTACGGCGGTGGCCGGTCCGGAGTCGCCGTCGTCAGCGCCGCTCGGGGTGCGTGCGCCCAGGTGCCGCGTCCGCGGTCCCGTCCTGCGCGTGCGGGCGGTCGGCGCCGCGCGCGTCGGCCCGTATGAGGCCGCGTATCGCGGGCACCGCCAGCAGGACCGTCGGCACGACGAGGCTCATCGCGGCGGACACCAGCAGCACGTGGTTCGCGCCCAGGGCGGTGGCGGCCGGTCCGGCCAGGGCCTGGCCCACGGGCATCATGGCGAGGGAGCCCGCCACGTCGTAGGCGTGGATGCGGTTGAGGACGTCGGACGGGACCTGGGTCTGGACGCTGGTCGCCCACATCACGCCCCAGAACGACATGCCCGCCCCGGCGACGGCGGCGCCCGCCGCCATGGCCGGCACCCCGAAGCCGGCCCCGACCGTCGCCGGGAAGCCGACGAAGGCGAACAGGGCGAACGCGCCGGCGCGCAGCATACGGCGGGGACGCAGCCGCAGGGCGAGGAAGCCGCCGACGACGGTACCGGCGCCGAGGGCGGAGTTGATCAGGCCGTAGGCGCGCGGGCCGTGCTGCTGGACCACTTCGGTGGCCACCAGTGGGACGGTCGGGCCCCAGACGGCGATCATGTAGAGGCACCACACGGCGATGACGCCCCAGAGCCAGGTCCGGGCCCTGAACTCCCGCCATCCTTCGACCAGATCCGCTTTGAAGGCACCGGTCGCGGTGCCTTCCGGGGTGCGGTCCGGGGCCCCGGTCCGGATGAGCGGGGGCAGCCGGAGCAGGAGCAGGCACAGGGCGCTGACCCCGTAGGTGGTGGCGTGCGCCGCGAACACCCCGCCGGGTGAGGCGAAGCCGACGAGCAGGCCCGCGGCGGCGGGGCCCGCGAGCTGGGCCGCGGACTCCGCGATCCGTATGGCGCCGTTGGCCGCCTGGACGTCGGAGGCGAGCCGGGGCACCGTACTGGCCACGCCGGGCTGGAACACGGCGCCCGCCACGCCGTTGACGAGGCCGATCACGCAGATCTCCCAGAGCACCACGTGCCCGGAGTAGAACAGCACGGCGGCCAGGGCCTGGGTGCCCAGCCGCACCAGGTCGGCGCCGATCATCAGCTTGCGGGTGCTGAACCGGTCGGCGATGACCCCGCCGAAGACCACGAGCCCGGCGAAGGCGGCGGCCGTCGAGGCCATGGCGAGACCGACGGCGCCCGCGCCGTACCCGTGCTGGAGCAGGCCCGCGGCGAGCGCGACCGGCAGCATGGTGTCGCCGAGCCGGGCGACGGCCCGCGCGACGAAGAACAGCGCGAAGTCCCGCGACCACACCGGCCGCGCGCGACCGCCGTCGCCGACTTCAGCCCCGGCTTCCACTCGAATCCCGGCTCCGGCCCCGGCTCCGGCAACGAGGTCATCCCGCCCCGCCGCCTCCCCCGGCGACGACTGCGACGACGTCCCGGTCATCCCTCCGACGCTCCCCTCCCCGACCGATCCCCCACTCCCCGGCCGACCGCGGCCCCTCCCGCGCCCGCCGGCCCCACTGCCTCCGGATCATGCCACGGCCCACTGACAACGCCCGAGCGGTTTTCAGTGGGAGGTGGGCAGTCCCAGCCCGGGATGGGCCTCCAGCAGCCGCGGCGGAGCCGCCTGGCGCCAGGAGTCGGCGAGGATGTCCCGCAGCTCGTCCTCGTCCTCCAGCGCCGCGAGCCGGACCCGTACCCAGGCGAACTGCGCCTCGTGGCCGGCGATCCAGAACTTCTCCGGCTCGGCCAGGACCAGTTCGTCGCGTTCTTCCTTGGGACAGCGCACGGCGATGGAGGTCTCCTCCTCCGGCAGCGTGGCGAACATCTTCCCCGCGACCCGGAACGTGGGCATGCTCCAGGCGATCTTCTCCGTTGTGTCCGGCAGGGACAGGGCGATACGGCGTACATCATGGGCATCCGGCATGCCCCGCACGCTAACCCCTCGCACTGACAGCCATCCCCCAGGAGCCGAGTGCGGCCGGGTGCGGCCGGGTGCTACGCCTGCGCCGCCTCGTCCAGGGCCTGGAGCACCGGGCGGATCAGCGGGTGCCCCTCGGCTCCCCGGCGCACCGCCGCGAAGACCCGGCGGGTGGGCGCCACTCCGTCCACGGGACGGACGACCACGCCCGTGAGGTCCATGCCGCGCAGTGCGGAGCGCGGGACGAGGGCCACGCCCGCGTCGGCCGAGGCGAGGGCCACGACGGCGCGGAAGTCGTCGGAGGAGTGTTCCAGACGGGGCTGGAAGCCCGCGCTCTCGCAGGCCAGGACGACCACGTCGTGGCAGGGATTGCCGGGATAGGGGCCGATCCAGGTGTCCTTGGCCAGCTCGGCGAGCGGCACCTCGGCGGCGTCGGCCAGCCGGTGACCGACTGGAACGACCGCGTCGAACGGCTCGGCGTACAGCGGTACGTGGGTCAGCCGGGGGTCGTCGGCGGACGGCGCGCCCCGGTACTCGACGGCGACCGCGACGTCGACCTGCCGGTCCAGCACCATCGGCAGGCTGGCGTCGCCCTCCGCGTCCTTCACGCGGATGCGGATGCCGGGCGCCGTCCCCGCCAGGCGGGCCACCGCGGGCGCCACCACCTGTGCGATGCCGGTGGCGAAGGCGGCGACCGTCACCGTGCCGGCCTCGCCGGAGCCGTAGGCGGCGAGCTCGGCCTCCGCCCGCTCCAGCTGGGCGAGGACCGCGTTGGTGTGGCTGAGCAGGATCTCCCCGGCCGGTGTCAGCCGTACGCCCTTGGCGCCGCGCTCGACCAGCCGGTGACCGGTCTCCTGCTCCAGGGCCGTGAGCTGCTGCGAGACGGCCGAGGGCGTGAGGTAGAGCGCGGCGGCAGCGGCTGTCACCGTGCGGTGGTCGGCCACCGCACGGAGGATGTGCAGCCGCCGCGCTTCGATCATGCGACCGATTATCGCAAGACCTGCGACCGGTCGGCCTCCGGCTCAGCCCTCCAGCTCGGCGCGCGCCGCGACGAACGCGTCCACCGCGCGGTTCACGTCCTCGGTGGAGTGCGCCGCGGACAGCTGCACGCGGATGCGGGCCTGGCCCTGCGGCACGACCGGGTAGGAGAAGCCGATCACGTACACGCCGCGCTCGAGGAGCAGCTCCGCCATACGGCCCGCCCTGGTCGCGTCGCCGATCATCACCGGGGCGATGGCGTGGTCGCCGGGGAGGATGTCGAAGCCCTCCTCGGTCATCCGGCGGCGGAACAGCGCGGTGTTCTCGGCGAGCCGGACCCGCAGGTCCTCCGCGGACTCCAGCAGGTCCAGCACCTTCAGGGAGGCCGCCGCGATCACCGGGGCGAGCGTGTTGGAGAACAGGTACGGCCGGGAGCGCTGGCGCAGCAGGGCGACGATCTCGGCGCGGGCGGCGACGTAGCCGCCGGAGGCGCCGCCGAGCGCCTTGCCGAGGGTGCCGGTGATGATGTCCACTCGGTCCATGACACCGTGCAGTTCGGGGGTGCCGCGGCCGCCGGGGCCGACGAAACCGACGGCGTGGGAGTCGTCGACCATGACCATGGCGTCGTAGCGGTCGGCCAGGTCGCAGATCTCGCGCAGCGGCGCCACATAGCCGTCCATCGAGAACACGCCGTCGGTGACGACCAGCTTGCGGCGCGCCCCGCCCTCGGTGGCCTCCTTCAACTGCCGCTCCAGGTCCGCGAGATCACGGTTGGCGTAGCGGAAGCGGCGAGCCTTGGAAAGCCGGATGCCGTCGATGATCGAGGCGTGGTTGAGGGCGTCGGAGATGACCGCGTCCTCCGGGCCGAGCAGCGTCTCGAACACGCCGCCGTTGGCGTCGAAGCAGGAGGAGTACAGGATCGTGTCCTCCTGGCCGAGGAACGCCGACAGCCGGGCCTCCAGCTCCTTGTGCACCTCCTGGGTGCCGCAGATGAAGCGCACGGAGGCCATGCCGTAGCCCCAGCGGTCCAGGGCCTCGTGGGCGGCGGCGACGACCTCGGGGTGGTCGGCGAGGCCGAGGTAGTTATTGGCGCAGAAGTTGAGGACCTCGCCGGGGCGGCCGCCCGCGGTGACCTCGACGGTCGCGGACTGCGGGGTGCCGATGACCCGCTCGGGCTTGTGCAGCCCGGCGGCGCGGATCTCGTCGAGGGTGGCGCGCAGGTCGTCGCGCACGGAGTCGAACATCAGGGTGCTCCTTGAAGGTGCCTGCGGAAGAGCGGCGGAAGAAGGGGGTACGCGGTCACACGGTCCAGTCGAGGATGATCTTTCCGCCCTTGCCGCTCGCGGCGTCGGCGAAGGCCGTCTCGAAGTCCTCGTAGCCGTACCGGCCGGTGACGACGGGGGCGAGGTCGAGGCCGCCCTCCAGCAGCACCGACATGGCGTACCAGGTCTCGAACATCTCCCGGCCGTAGATGCCCTTGATGGTGATCATCGAGGTGACGACGCGGGCCCAGTCGACGGGGAACTCCTGGGCGGGCAGGCCGAGCATGGCGATCTTGCCGCCGTGCGTCATGTTCGCGATCATGTCGCGCATCGCCTCGGGGCGGCCGGACATCTCCAGGCCGACGTCGAAGCCCTCGCGCAGGCCGAGCGTGCGCTGCCCACCGGCGATCGTGTCCCGGGAGACGTCGAGGGCGAGGCTCACGCCGATCTTGCGGGCCAGCTCCAGCCGCTCCTCGCTCACGTCGGTGATGACGACGTTGCGGGCGCCCGCGTGCCGCGCGACGGCCGCCGCCATCAGGCCGATCGGGCCGGCGCCGGTGATCAGGACGTCCTCGCCGACCAGCGGGAAGGACAGCGCGGTGTGCACGGCGTTGCCGAACGGGTCGAAGATCGCGGCGATGTCGAGGTCGACGGGGACGCGGTGCACCCAGACGTTGGCGGCGGGCAGAGCGACGTACTCGGCGAACGCGCCGTCGCGTCCCACACCGAGTCCGACGGTGGCCCGGCACAGGTGGCGGCGTCCGGCCAGGCAGTTGCGGCACTTGCCGCACACCAGGTGGCCCTCGCCGCTGACCCGGTCACCGGGCTTGATGTCGGTGACGCCGGCGCCGGTCTCGACGACCTCGCCGACGAACTCGTGCCCGACCACGAGCGGGGTGCGGATCGCCTGCTGGGCCCAGCCGTCCCAGGCCCGGATGTGCAAGTCGGTGCCGCAGATGCCGGTCCGCAGGACCTTGATCAGTACGTCGCCGGGTCCGATGGCGGGCTCGGGGACGTCCGCGAGCCACAACCCGGGCTCCGCCTTCTGCTTGACCAGCGCCTTCAACGCTACCGCTCCTGTGGTTCCGGCCCCGGGTCCGGGCATGCCGGGGCAGCCCGCGTCCGGGGAGAGGGGTGGATTCCGTTAGCAATCTGCCGTACGACGGCACGATGGTCCATCGAGGATTTCTTAAACACGGCCACAGCTCCGCTTCACGCCGTCCGCGAGCGCGCTCGCGCCCGGTGCGAGGCCTTCGCCCCGGCCGTCAGAACAGGAAGCCCTCGGTCTCCCGGCGCTCCAGCCGCGGGGCGAGCTCCGCCGCGGCCGCCTTGATGGTCCGAAGCCCCTCCCTGCCCCACGGCCGCGGCTCGACGTCGACGACGCACACCGTGCCCAGCACCATCTGCGTACTGTCGATCAGCGGGGCGCCCAGATAGGAGCGGATGCCGAACTCGTCCACGATCGGGTTGCCCGCGAACCGCGGGTAGTCGCTGACGTCCTCCAGCACCAGCGCCTTGCGCCGCACCACGACATGCGGGCAGAAGCCGTGGTCGCGGGCCAGGCGGCGGCCTAGTTCACGCCGGCTTCCGTCACCGTCGGCGCCGGTGTCGACGGTCAGGACGTCACGCTCGGGCCGGTGCAGTCCGGCGAAGAACTGCCCTTCCACGCCGAGGAAGTTGACCATCGCGTACGGCGCCCGGGTGAACGCGGCGAGGCGGTCGGCGTAGGCGTCAAGGGCGGGCTCGGGTCGCTCCCCCAGGCCCAGCCGCCGCAGTCGCTCGGTGCGGGCGGGGGCGTCCTTGTCCTCGGGGGTCAGCAGCAGGCGACCGGCCGGGCGGGGCGGGTCGTAGCTCATGGCCGGGCTCCGTCGCTGTCGGGGTATGTCATGTACGGGCTCCGTGACGGTGTGCGGGGATCAGTGTGCCGGGGTCACCTGTGCGCGCCCTGGCTCGGTGCGGGGACGGCGGGTGCGTGGGCGATGAGATGCCGGACGAGGGTCAGCAGGGTCTGGATGCCCGAGCTGGAGATACGGGCGTCGCAGGGGACCACGGGGATCCGCGGGTCGAGGTCGAGGGCCGCCCGCACCTCCTCGGGGTCGTAGCGGTGGGCGCCGTCGAACTCGTTGACGCCGACGACGAAGGCGAGGCCGCGGCGTTCGAAGAAGTCGACGGCGGCGAAGCACTCCTCCAGCCTGCGGGTGTCGGCGAGGATCACCGCGCCCAGGGCGCCCTCGCACAGCTCGTCCCACATGAACCAGAACCGTTCCTGGCCGGGTGTGCCGAACAGGTAGAGCACGTGCTGCGGGTCGAGGGTGATGCGGCCGAAGTCCATCGCGACGGTCGTCTCGACCTTGTTCTCCACGCCGTCGAGGCTGTCCGTGGCCGCGCTGACCGTGGTGAGCAACTCCTCCGTGCTCAGCGGCGCGATCTCGCTGACCGCGCCGACGAAGGTCGTCTTGCCCACCCCGAACCCTCCCGCCACCAGGATCTTCAGCGCGGTGGGGAAGGGATCGAGGCCGCCGTCGTAGTCAGAGCTGTCGTCGTAGTCCATCGAGCACTGCCTCCAGAAGAGCCCGGTCGGTGGGGTGGTGGTGGTACGCGGGGGGCCTGGTGGACATCGCCCCGCAGTCGACGAGGTCGGACAGCAGCACCTTGGTCACCACGGCCGGCAGCTTCAGATGGGCGGCGACCTCGGCCACCGGGAGGGGAGCGCGGCACAGGTCGAGTGCCTGGCCGTGCTCCGGGCCGAGGTGGGCCAGCGGTGTCACCCCGGTGGCCATCACCTGCGACATGAGGTCGAGCGCGATGCTGGGCCGGGTGCGGCCGTCGCTGACGGTGAAGGGGCGCACCAGCCGTCCGGCCGCGTCGTCGAGCCAGGGCCTGTCGCCGGCCGCCGCCGCGCTCAAGGCCGCAGCGCCCGGGATTCGACGGAATGCTGCCGGGGCGCGGTCTCGAGGTAGGGGCGGACGCTCTTGACCAGCATCGCCATCTCGTAGCCCAGCACGGCCGCGTCGGCCTCGCGGCCGGCGAGCACGGCGAGGCAGGTGCCGGTACCGGCGGTGGTGACGAACAGCAGCGTCGAGTCGAGTTCGACGACGACCTGCCGCACCTCGCCGCCGTCGCCGAAGCGGACGCCGGCACTGCGGCCGAGGGAGTACAGGCCGGAGGCCAGGGCGGCCATGTGGTCGGCGCTGTCGTGGTCGAGGCCGTGGACGGACTTCACCAGCCCGTCGCAGGACAGCAGGACCGCGCTGGTGGTGTGCGGTACGCGCTGCACGAGGCCACTCATCAGCCAGTCGAGGTCGGAGACACGGCCGGTCGGCGCATCGCTCGCCATGGTGGATCGACTCCTTGGGGTCCGAAGGTCTGCGCAAGCGCTGGGGGCGGGAGTGGTGGCGGGGCTGGGCGGACTGGTCATTCGGACGGCTCGCTCCCGTCGTGCCGGAGGGTGAGGTGCTGCCCTGGCAGGAGCACGGGCCGCGTCTCCGCCGGCCCGGACTCGTCCAGGGGGTGGGCGCCGCCCGGGGGGTGCGGCTCGTGCGGGCGGGCCGGCTCCGCGGCCGCCGGCTCCCGGCGCTGCTCCGACTCGGCGCGTCCCATGCCGCGCCGGAAGGCCGCCATCAGCCCGGGGTCGTGGCCGGCGACGTACTCGGATTCCTGGCGCGGCAGCGGACCACCGCGCAGTTGCGGCACGAGGTGCTCCTGGGCGCGCCGCCGGGGCAGTCGGGGCCTCTCCATGGTTCCGCGCACCGCTCCGGCGCGCGGAGCGGGGGGCTCACCGGCGTTCGCCGCCACGGCGGCCCGCTCGGCGGGCCGGATGCCCGGCACGGCCTCCGCGGGAGTGTCCTGCCCTTCGCGCGCCGTTCGCCGCGGCAGGGGATCGAGGTGGTCGCCGTTGGCAGGCTCGACGGACCGCACGTCGTCGCCGGACAAGGTGGGGGCGGGGGCGGGCAGCAGATCGCTGCCGGGTACGGGAGTGGGCGAGTCGCCCGTGGACAGGGGGACGGGCATGGGCGTGTGGCTCTCGGGAGCGGGCGCGGGTACGGGCACAGGTGTGTTGCCCCCAGACACAGGCCCTGGCATGGGCATGGGTGTGTCGCCCCCGGACATCGGGGCGGGTACGGACACCGGCATGTCGCCACCGGACATCGGCCCAGGCATGGACACAGACATGTCGCCGCCAGACACAGGCCCGGACATGGGCGTGTCGCCCCCTGGCACAGGCGTGACGGGTCCGGCGTCGCCGTTCACGCGGGGTACGGCGGGCGGCGGCAGAACGCCTCCGTATGCGCCGGCGACGCGGTCCGCGTCGTGGGCGCCGGCGCCCGCCAGGGGATGCATCCCACCGTCGCGTCGGCGCGTGTCGCCGGGGCGGGCGGGGGCGCCGAGCAGGCCGGTGACGGGGTTCGGCGCGGGTCGTACGCCGTTGCCGTGCACGCCTCGCACAGGCTCCCCGCGACCGCCGGACACGGCCGGCGCGCGGTGGGTGCCGCCGCCGTTCAGGGCCGGCGGGGCAGCGTGCGCGTGTCCGCCGTCCGGGAGCGACGAGGCGGCGGAGGCCGGGTACGGCGCCGGAGCCGCGGGCCGCATGCCGGTGTCCAGCGCCCCGAATGACGTGCCGGGGGCTGCCGTCGACGTTCCCAGCAGTGCCTGCGGCACGACGACGACCGCCTGCACACCGCCGTAGATGTTGGTCTGCAGGCGGACGGTGATGCCGTGCCGCCTGGCGAGCTGGGAGACCACGTACAGCCCGATGCGGCCGTCGGCGAGCAGGCTCGCGACGTTGACCTCGTCGGGGTCGGCGAGCAGGGCGTTCATCCGGACCTGCTCGCCGACCGGCATGCCCAGGCCCCGGTCCTCGACCTCCACCGCGAGTCCGGAGGTGACGAGGTTGGCGCGCAGCAGGACCTGGGTCTGCGGGGCGGAGAACAGCGTGGCGTTCTCGACGAGTTCGGCCAGCAGGTGGATCACGTCGGCGACCGCGTGGCCGCGCAGCCGCCCCTCGATCGGCGGGGCGAGCTTGACCCGCGAGTACTGCTCGACCTCGGCGATGGCCGAGCGCAGCACCTCCGTCATGCAGACCGGGTTGCTCCACTGGCGGCGGGAGACGGCGCCGCCGAGGACGGCGAGGTTCTCGGCGTGCCGACGGACCCGGGTGGCGAGGTGGTCGACATGGAAGATGCCCTTGAGCAGGTCCGGGTCCTCGATGTCGTTCTCCAACTCGTCGAGAGTGGAGATCTCCCGGTGCACCAGGGACTGGAGGCGCCGGGCGAGATTGACGAAGACCTCCAGTTTCTGTTCGCTGCCCGTCTGGCTGGACAGCTGGGCGGCCTGCACGACGGCGACGACGGCCCCGTCGTGGGCGCGCGCCAGGTCGGCGGCGAGCAGGTCGACCTCATCGGCGTCCTCCGGCGGGCCGCCGCGCGACGTGCGCCGCGGCGGGGCCTCGCCCTGGCGCAAGGCGTCGACGAGGGCGCGCAGTTCGGCCTCGCGGCGCGCGGTGCCGCGGCGCAGGACGCCGATACGGTCGTGCACCGACCTGGCGGCCCGGCCGGCGGCGACGGCGGCGATCGCGATGCCCGCGAGCGTGACCGCGAACGCTCCGGCGAGCACGGCCCACAGGACGAGATCGGGGCGTGCGCCGGTGGAGCGCACGGTGAAGAGCACGGCCACGCCGGCGGCGAGCGCGACCGAGGTCGGCGGCAGCACCGCCAGCCGCAGCAGCTGAGGCCGTAGACGGGTCTCGGGCAGCGAGGGGACGGTGCGGGTGACCGGGCGCCCGTGCCGCCCGCCCTCACGGCGGTCTGCGCGGGCGGCCGGTCCACGGAGGTGAGACATCTGTTCCTCGTACGGGTCCGTCGGGCCTGTGTACTCGCGCCCGGGGCGCGAGCGGGCATGCGCCATCGCTGTGCCGGTCGACAGCGGCGCGTGTACGGCACCGTGTCGCCCCACGGACACTCACAGTAGTCACCAACGCACCAAGTGAGGTCGACAGTTGACGAAATCCCCCAGAAAGCGTCCCGCTCTGGTATGAGCGTTCGCACGACAGAGCGAGCACCCGCGCCGCCACACACCAGCGAACCGAAATACATCGATCCCACTTGGCCAGAACCGGTCACAAACGGACGGCGGGGCCGGAGAGGCATCCGCCCCTCCGGCCCCGCCGTCCATGCGGCCTCGTCCGGCCTCGTCCACCCGGCCTCGTCCGGCCGGAACGATCTCGGCTCCTCCCCTGCCCCGACCAGCGCCCTCGGCACCGTCACCCGTTGTGTCGGTCCGCGCTCAGGCCGACCGGGCCGGGAGGGAGCCCGACGACCACCGGCACCGCCGCCTCGCGGCCCCGACCTGGGACCGCCGCGTCAGAACCTGGGAGTCACCCGGATCCGGCGTCACCGCTCGCCGGCGAGATCGAGATCGCTCGGGACGGTCGCCGCGGCCGGGGCGGTCGGGGCGGTCGGGGCGGCCTCCGGTCCCTTGGCGCTGCGCCACGGGTGAGAGAGAGGCGCGGACACCGGTCGCCACCACGGCTCCGCGGGCACCTTGCCCGAGGGCTCGAAAGGCTCCCCCGGCCGCGGGAGCGCCACTGCCTGTCCCGCCGCCTCGGCGGCGTCCTTGGTCCACTCGCCGGGCTCGGCCCAGGCGTGCGGAGCGAGGGTGAAGGTGCCCCAGTGGATCGGCAGCAGCACGCCGGACGGCGTGTTCCCCTGAAGGTCGAGGTGGGCTCGGACCCCCTCCTCGGGCGTCATGTGGATGTCCGGCCAGAACTCGGAGTACGCGCCGATCTGGATCATCGTCGCGTCGAACGGGCCGTGGTCCGCGCCGATCTGCCGGAAGCCGTCGAAGTAGCCGGTGTCACCGCTGTGGTAGATCCGGTGCTCCTCGCCCGCGACGGCCCAGGAGGCCCACAGGGTGTGCTGGGTGTTGCGCAGGGCCCGGCCGCAGAAGTGGCGGGCGGGGGTCGCGGTCAGGGTGAGCCCGCCGACCCTGGTGGCCTCGTGCCAGTCCAGTTCGCTCAGGCGGTCGGCGGACACGCCCCAGTGCTCCAGGTGGGCGCCGACGCCGAGGGGCACGGCGAACACGGTGTCCGTGCCGGCCAGCGCCTTGATGGTGGGCAGGTCCAGGTGGTCGTAGTGGTCGTGGGAGATGACGACGACGTCAACCGGGCCGAGCGCGGCCAGCGGCAGCGGCACCGGGTGCAGCCGCCGGGGCCCGACGAAGGGGAACGGTGAGCAGCGCTCGCCCCACACGGGGTCGAAGAGCACCCGCTGCCCGTCGATCTCCGCGAGGACGCTGGAATGTCCCATCCAGGTCAGCCGCAGACCGGTGGCCGCGGGCTTCGCCAGGTCGGCGAGCGTGGTGGCGTGCATGGGTACGGTGCCGCGCGGGGCGCGGCGGCGGCGCTCGTCCTTGTCGAGGTAGCGCCTCGCGAAGGCCGGCGTCGAGCCGGAGGGCCGGGTCCGGGCGGGACCCCCGGGGTTCTGGAAGACGCCGTCCTTGAAATGGGGTGATCTGCGGATACGCGCCATGCGCTCTCCGCTGGGGTCGGCGCCGAAGGCTTCGGGCCGCAGTCCACGGAGCCCCGGGTTCGAAGGACGGAATCCTGCCACGCTACCTCCAGGTGGAGTCGGTCAGGCTTTCCATTATGTCGGGCCCCTCCGACGGTCCGGATGTCACATCGGCGCGCTCCCGGCCGTCGTACCGGTGCAGGCACCCGCGAGGTGCTCACGGAACCGATGCAACTGGAGGTGGCCGCCATGGCCCGCGTCTCGCTCACCCCGCCCCGCACCCGCTTGTTCCGCCTCGTCGAGTGGTACAGCAGGCGCGTCTACGGCAAGGTGCTCGACCCCGCCCGGGCGCTCGCGCACAATCCGCGGGTCCTGTGGAGCGATATGCGGTTCGAGCAGTCGCTGGCGAAGTGGAACAGGCTCGACCCCGATCTGAAGGCGCTCGCCGAGATGGCGTCGGCCGCGGCGATCGGCTGCTCGTGGTGCATGGACTTCGGCTACTGGGTCGCCCGGGAGCGCGGCATGGCGTCCGAGAAGCTGCACGACGTCCCCGCCTGGCGGGACAGCGACGCCTATACGCCGCTGGAGCGCGACGTCCTCGCCTACGCCGAGGCCATGACGGCCACGCCGCCCACGGTGGACGACGACCTGGCCGCCCGCCTGCGCGACCGGCTGGGCGAGCCGGCCCTGGTCGAGCTGACGGCGGTGGTCGCGGTCGAGAACCTGCGCTCACGCATGAACTCCGCACTGGGCCTGACGAGCCAGGGCTTCAAGGACTCCTGCGAGGTCCCGGAATCCGCACGGGCCACGGACAACGCGCCGACACGGCACCCCGGCTCCGGCACGGCCGCCGAGGGGCGGGTCTCGCCCTGACCGCGTGCGGCCCCGGCGACCAAGCTGGGTGAGCGCGTAACAAGCCTCCGCTCGAACACGGCCCACAGTGCCCCGCGCTGATACGGCCGACGAGGACGGCCCAGGGCTGAAGGGCGGATAGAGCCTGGATGCCCGGAGCCTCCCGCAGGCAGCGGAAGGCGTCCGCCACCGGCCCGGCGCATAGGGAAGGCCGGCGGGCACGTTCCGCCGCCCGGATCCCGGCAGCGCCGCCGGACGGGACGGCCGCGGGCTTGGGGAGGCGGCCGGACTCCCGCCCCCGCGGCCGGACGAGGCGGCCACCACCGGCCCAGGCGCGGAGAGCGGATACCGGCGGGCGCGTTCCAACCCCCGATCCCGGCGATCCCACCCCGCGTCCCACCACCCTGCCGGACGGAACGGCCGCCCAGCCGACGAGCGGCGGTGCAGACTCCCGCATCCCCGGCCCGATGCAGCCCGACGAGGCGACCGACAGCGGCCCCGGCACGGAGAGTAGGTGATGGGGACAAGCCCGCCGCCCGTAGCCCGGCGGTCCCACCCCGCGTGCGACGGCCCCGCCGGACGGAACGGCCCCGCGGCCGACGAGCGGCGAGGCGGACCCCTGTGACGGAGGCGAATGCGGCCCGGGCTCCCGCAAGCGGAGCCGGATGGGGCTCCGCCCAGGCGCTGGGCCCGGGTGTGGGAGGCGTTGGGCCTCTGTGGGCTCAGGCCACCGACGCGATCCGGGTCCTGATGGCGTCGGGGGACAGGGCGCCCTTGGCCGTCACGTGGTCGCCGGAGGACTCGCCGCGCAGTCGGCGGCCGATCCACGGCACCAGGTGCTCGCGCGCCCAGTGCACGTCGTCGCGGCGGACCTCCAGCGTGCCGCGGGGCGGCACCGGCGGCCAGGGCTGCTCCGGGTCGGCCGGGACGTCGAGTCCGAGGACCTGGCCGGCGCGCAGCGCCACGCGCGTGTGCCCGTCGGGCGAGAGGTGCAGGCGGTCGTCGTCCCAGGCGCGGCGGTCCTGGACGGCCTTCAGCGACCACAGGTCGAGCACCGGGCAGCCGTAGCGGTCGGCGATGGCCCGCACATGCCCGTTGTACGTGGCGATCTTGCCGCGCAGATGCTTGAGCAGAGGCACGCCCCGCGTGTCGAAGCCGGTGGTCACCATGACCGTGCCCGAGACGACGGCGAGCCGCGAGACCGCCTCCTCGAAGCGCTCGGCCACCTCGTCCGGGTCGGTGCCGGGGCGGATGATGTCGTTGCCGCCGGCGCAGAACGAGACCAGGTCGGGGGCGAGTCCGACGGCCCGGGAGACCTGGTCCGCCACGATCTGGTCGAGCAGTCTCCCGCGCACGGCGAGGTTGGTGTACTGGAAGCCGCCCTCGGGCCGCCGGTCGGCGAGCAGGACGGCGAAGCGGTCGGCCCAGCCGACGAACGCCCCGTCGGGGCCGGGGTCGCCGACGCCCTCGGTGAAGCTGTCCCCCACCGCCACGTACGACCCGATCACTGATCTGCTGTCACTCTTCGAATCGTCTGCCACGTCGGCCCATGATTCACCTTCGAATGTGACCTACGCGACCGTAGGAAGGGGTTGACGGCCGGTGAGAAAAGCCACTTCGACCGATCGCCCCCGGCGGGAATACGCGGACCCTCAGACCCGTCGCAGCCGGACGACCGTCGCGTCGAAGTCGCCCCGCAGCCCGGTGCGCAGCCCGTGGTGCAGCAGCACGGCACCCCGGTGCACTTCCCCGGTGTCCCCGCACGCGTACGACGCCGCCGGGTCCAGTCCGCGCAGTCACAGCGCGGGCACGGGCTCGCCGTGGTGCTGCGCCTGGAGCAGGGCGAGGACGACGGTGTCGTCGCCGAGGACGTACTGCACCGCGCTCAGCCCGCCCCGCGGAGGCCGCAGCCGGTACAGGTCGCCGCGCTGGACCACCGGCCGGATCTCCTTGTAGAGGGCGATCCAGTCGCGGGCCTCGGCCAGTTCCCCCTCCGTCCACCGGGTGAGGTCGCCGCCCACCCCGAGCACCCCCGCCATGGCGCTCACGAGGCGGAAACGCAGCGTGCTGGACCGCCCGTTGAGCATGGCGTTCGGGCTGTCGGTGACCCAGGCGGCGGCGTAGCCGCTCGTGGGCCCGGTCAGCAGCCATGTACGGCCGTCGTCGGCGGTCTCCAGCATGTTCCGTCCCTCTCAGGTCCGAACAGGTCCGCGCACGCACCGACATCATCGAGGCGCGCGGACGCCGGAGCAACGCCCCTGGACAACCCCCGTTGCCCCGGGAAGCCATGTCGTATGGTCGAAGCCGTGCCCGCCGACGCGCCGTGGCGGCGGGACCGAAAGGGAGGAGTCTCCGTGACGCAGCAGGTCCCCTCGACCGAACCCGAGCTGGCCGCAGTGCGCAACTTCCGTGACGTGGGCGGGCTGCCGACCGTGGACGGCCGGCGGGTGCGGCACGGGATGCTGTTCCGCAGCGGCCATCTCGCGCACGCGACGGACGAGGACGCGTCCTACCTCGGCTCCCTGGGCCTGCACACGATCTTCGACTTCCGCAACGCGGCCGATGTGAAGTTGGAGGGCCCGGACGTCGAACTGCCGGGCGTGCGCAACGTGAACCTGCCGCTGAGCGACCCGGCTGACGGGGCCGAGTTCTGGAAGATGGTCCGCGACGGAGACCTCGACGAGCTGCGCTCCGTCCTGGACGACGGCAAGGGCGCGCACCGGATGATCGCGTCCTACCGCGTGCTCATCAAGGAGCGCACCGGCGAGCACTCCCGGGTGCTGCACGCACTCGCCGAGGACTGCGTGCCGGTCCTGATGCACTGCGCGGCGGGCAAGGACCGCGCGGGCCTGTCGATCGCCGTGACCCTTCTCGCCCTCGGCGTGGAGCGGGACGCGATCGTCGCCGACTACCTGGAGTCGAACGCCAAGCACCGCCGCTACAAGGTGCACCGCAGCAACACCTCGGCCGCGGCCTACTCCCCCGAGGTCATGGAGCTTCTCAGCCCCCTGTTCGAGGCGCGTGCCGAGTACCTGGCGGCGGCTCTGGAGACCATCGAGGAGACCTGGGGCGGCGTCGACTCCTATCTGGAGCGGGGGCTGCGGCTGGCTCCCGACACCCGGGAGCGGCTGCGCGAGCGCCTGCTGGACTGACGGCCCGCCACATGGGCCGTCACTTGGAGCCGCCGACCGAGAACAGGAACCAGACGAACCCGGCGAAGAAGTGCCCGACGACGGTGTAGATGACGAGCCGGACCCACAGGGCGCGCGGGAACTTCTCTTCCAGGTTGCTCATGGCATGTCTCCGATGTGGGGGCCCAGGCACAGCGCGGCCGTGGGACTCTGCAACAGGGTGTGGACGAAGAGGAGCTCGACCCCGTCCGGACTCTCGGCCGCGATGCGGTGCGGGGTCAGCGAGTCGAAGTGCGCGCTGGTGCCCGGCACGAGCAGGTGCGTGGCGTCCCCGAGGCGGAGCCTGAGGTGCCCCTTGAGGACGTACAGCCACTCCTCGCCGGGGTGCACGCGCACGATGTCACCCTGGGAGCCGTGCGGGACGCGGACCCGCAGGGCCTGCATCCCGCGGCCGGACGCGCCGGCCTGCCAGTACGTCCAGCCGCCGGCCCGCGTCGGCTCCATGTCCTCGGCGCGCACGACCGCGTCCCGGTCGGCGACGTTCTCGCCGAGCAGTTCGGAGACGGTCGTACCGTAGACACGGGCGAGCGCGAGCAGCATCGGCAGCGAGGGCTGGCGCTGTCCGGTCTCCAGGCGGGAGAGGTGGGCGGGCGACAGCCCGGCGGCGCGGGCCGCGGCCTCCAGGGTCAGTGCGGCACGGCGGCGCAGCGCACGCAGTTGCGGCGCGACGGCGGGCAGGTCCGCGGCCTGCCCCGCCGAGGGCTGGGACTCTGGAGAGCTCATACCTCCATTCCAGCGCCACTTTGCCCCTAAGGCAAATTACTTGCCTCAAAGGCAAAGCCTTTGTCCGGCTCCGCTCACCGGTTGGCGACGGCCTGCTTGACCAGCGTCTTTCCGAAGTCCCACATCAGCCCGCCGCCGTGCGCGTCGTCCATCACGGCGGTGAAGGCGTCCACGAACCGGTCGACCTCCGCCTCCCCGACGACCAGCGGCGGGATCAACTTGATCACCTCCAGGTGGTCGCCGGAGACCTGGGTCAGGATACGGTGCCGCTGCAGCAGCGGGACGACCACCATCTGCGCGAACAGTCCCTTGCGGGCCGCCTGGAGCATGGTCCAGCGCCCGCGCAGTTTCAGCGACCTCGGCCGGCCGAACTCGATGCCGATCATCAGGCCCCGGCCGCGCACGTCGGCGAGCAGCTCGTACCGGTCGGTGAGCGCCGCCAGCCGGGACTTCAGCAGCTCGCCCGTCGCCCGCGCGTTGGCCACGATCTGTTCGTTCTCCATCACGGACAGCACGGCCAGCCCCGCCGCCATGGCCTGGGCGTTGGACCCGAAGCTCGCCGAGTGGACCAGCACCCGGTCGATCGAGGAGTAGACCTTCTTGAAGATCCAGTCCCTGCCGAGGGTCGCGCTCACCGGCACATAGCCGCCGGACAGGGCCTTGGCCACGCAGACCAGGTCCGGCTCGACTCCGTCCTCGTGCTGGTAGGCGTAGAAGTCGCCGGTGCGGCCCAGGCCGGTCTGCACCTCGTCGGCGATGAGCAGCGCCTTGTGCCGGTGCAGCAGCTCCTGCGCGGAGCGCAGCCAGCCGGGCGGGGCCTCGTGCACGCCCTTGCCCTGGATCGGCTCGACGATCAGCGCTGCCACGTCGCCCTTCCTCAGCTCCCGCTCGAGCGCGTCGAGGTCGCCGAGCGGGACGGCGGTGTCGGGCAGCAGCGGGGCGAACCCGTCCCGGAAGCCCTCCTCGCCGTTGACGGACAGCGAGCCGGCGGTCAGGCCGTGGAAGGAGTGATCGCAGTACAGGATCCGCGGTCTGCCGGTGGCGCGGCGGGCGAACTTCAGCGCGGTCTCCACCGCCTCCGTGCCGCTGTTGCCGAAGAACACCCGGTCCAGGTGCGGGCTGTGCGCGAGCAGCCGCTCGGCCAGCAGCCCGGGCAGCGGCTGGCAGTCGAAGCGGGTGAGGTCGGCGAGCTGGGCGTCCAGCACGTCGTGCAGCGCCTTGCGGACGACGGGGTGATGGCGGCCCAGGCCCATCACCCCGAACCCGGAGAGCATGTCCAGATAGTCGTTGCCCTCCGCGTCCCAGAAGTACGCGCCCTCGGCCCGCTCGTAGACCTTGTCGAAGCCGATGGTGTGCAGCATGCGCGGCAGTTGGTGGTTGAGGTGCCTGGCGTGCAGCTCGTAGCGCTCGGCGCCGCGCTCGGACAGCAGGGCGCCGAGGTCGAACTCCGTGGTCATTCGGTTGTCTCCTTGACTGCCATGACGGCCCCGGCGCCGTCCTGCGCCGGGATCGTCCCGGCCCGCTCCCGCACGGCCAGGCTCGCGCCGATCCGTCCGGCGACCTCGACCGGGGTGAGCCCGATGTCGGCCAGTACCTCCCCGCGCTTGGCGTGCGCGAGGAACTGCTCCGGGATGCCGAACCTCCGTACCGGTACGTCGACTTCGGCGTCACCGAGCGCCAGGGCGACCGCGGCGCCGACACCGGCCGCGCGGCTGTTGTCCTCGACCACGGCCACCAGCCGGTGCCCGGCGGCCAGGCCCGGCAGCGCCGGATCGACGGGCTTGACCCAGCGCGGGTCGACGACGGTGCAGCCGATGCCCCGCGCCTGGAGCAGTTCGGCGGCCTGGAGGCACACCGGCGCCATCACGCCGACGGCGACCAGCAGCACGTCGGGCCGCTCCGCCCGGTGCAGCACGTCCATGCCGCCGACGCGACCCGTCGCCTCGATCCGCGGGCCGGCCGATTCCTTGGGGAAACGGACCAGGGTCGGCGCGTCGTCGACGGCGACGGCCTCGCGCAGCTGGGCGCGGAGCTGGTCGGCGTCGCGCGGCGCGGCGATCCTGAGGCCGGGCACGACCTGGAGGACGGACATGTCCCACATGCCGTTGTGGGAGGCCCCGTCGACGCCGGTCACTCCGGCCCGGTCCAGGACGAAGGTGACCCCGCAGCGGTGCAGGGCCACGTCCATCAGGAGCTGGTCGAAGGCGCGGTTGAGGAAGGTGGCGTAGACGGCGACGACCGGGTGCAGACCGCCGGTGGCGAGCCCCGCCGCCGAGACGACCGCGTGCTGCTCGGCGATGCCCACGTCCCACACCCGGTCCGGGAAGCGCTCGGCGAACCTGCCGAGGCCCACCGGGTGCAGCATGGCGGCGGTGATCGCCACGACGTCGTCCCGCTCCTCGCCGATCTTCACGATCTCGTCGCCGAACACGGAGGTCCAGGACGGCCCGCCGGCGGGGGTGAGCGGCTCGCAGGTGAGCGGGTCCATCACGCCCACGGTGTGGAAGTGGTCCTCCTCGTGGGCGAGGGCGGGTTCGTAGCCGCGGCCCTTCTCGGTGAGGCAGTGGACCAGGACGGGGCCGTGGAAGCGTTTGGCCCGGCGCAGCGCCGACTCGACGGCCTTGATGTCGTGTCCGTCGATCGGGCCGAGGTACTTCAGCCCCAGGTCCTCGAACATGCCCTGCGGCGCGAACGCGTCCTTGAAGCCCTTCTTCGCGCCGTGCAGCGACTCGTAGAGGGTGTTGCCGACGACCGGGGTGCGCTGGAGGACGTCCTTGCCCCAGGCCAGGACCTTCTCGTAGCCGTCGGTGGTGCGCAGGGTGGCCAGGTGGTTGGCGAGGCCGCCGATGGTCGGCGCGTAGGACCGTTCGTTGTCGTTGACGACGATGATCAGCGGCCGGTCCCGGGCGGCCGCGATGTTGTTCAGCGCCTCCCAGGCCATGCCGCCGGTCAGCGCGCCGTCCCCGATGACGGCGACGACGTGTCCCTTCTCGCCCTGCACCTGGCGGGCCTTGGCGAGTCCGTCGGCCCAGCCGAGCGCCGTGGAGGCGTGGCTGTTCTCGATGACGTCGTGCTCGGACTCCTCCCGCGCCGGATAGCCGGACAGCCCGCCCTTGCCGCGCAGCTTGGAGAAGTCCTGACGCCCTGTCAGGAGCTTGTGCACATAACTCTGGTGACCGGTGTCCCACAGGATCCGGTCGACCGGCGACTCGAAGACCCGGTGCAGTGCGACGGTGAGTTCCACCACGCCCAGGTTGGGCCCGAGGTGACCGCCGGTCCTGGCGACCGCTTGCACCAGGAACTCGCGTATCTCGTCGGACAGTTCACCCAGTTCCGCCTCGGACAGCGCCTTCAGGTCGCGTGGTCCCCGGATGCTCTCCAGAATGGTCACGCTTGGCCCCCTCTCGGTCCGTGCCGTACTTCAACTCACTGTGACTGTCGGTGTCCCCGTGCCGGTGCGGCCGCCGGCCGCGGCGTCGTCGTGCCCCATCCCCTCGGCGATCTTCATGGCCTCCTCGATCAGGGTCTCCACGATCTTCGACTCCGGGACGGTCTTGATGACCTGCCCCTTGACGAAGATCTGCCCCT
>NZ_JBIVPK010000069.1:0-27653 GCF_044754605.1 Streptomyces sp. NPDC093064 | reverse complement strand
GTCGACCTTCTCACCGGGCTGCGGCATCCCATGACGGAGGCTCCAGAACGCGGCGACGGTCACCAGGCCGACCAGGACGATCCCGGCGACGATGTCCCCGCAGACCACCACCACAGACAAACTCGCCGCACTCGCCCACCTCGGACTCCACTGGGCGACATCGCGCTGGTACCGCCAGAGCCTGGTGAGTCGGGCGGCCCGGCTTCTGCGCCGCTGAGTCGCCCCGTACGTCGAACCTGCTCGCCTGTCGATTGTCGAAGGCGGGGTCAGGAGCGGGTTCGGCTTGGTACGTCGTCAGCTGGCGTGGCTCGAGCGGTGGTTGGTGCTGGGGGGTTCGTCCAGGGTGCCGTCAGCGCGGCGGTGAGGGAGACGGCGGCCAGGAGGCCGAAGAGGTCGGTGTAGCCGCCAAGGGGGAGGGCGAGGGCCGCGCCGGCGAACGGGGCTACGGCGGAGGCGATGGTGGCCGGGGCGGCGAGGATGCCGGAGAGGCGTCCGTAGTGGGTGGTGCCCCAGCGGTCGGTGATGGCGGTGGCTTGGAGAAGGGTGAGGTTGCCGCGGACCATGCCGGCCGCGATCGAGACGGCGACGATGAGGGCGTACGGCCCCGGCACGAGGGTGAAGGCGGCTGTGGTGAGGCCACCGAGGGCGATCAGTGCGGTCGTGCGGACCGGAATGGTGGTGTGGCGGGCGAGCGTGGCGTACAGGGTGCGGCCGAGTGTCTGGCCGGCGCCGCCGAGGCCGAGGGCCCACGCCGCCTGGCTGGTGGTGTAGCCGCGCTCCAGCATCAGGGGCACGAGAGCGATGACGACGGCGTACATCGCGAACGCCGAGAGGGCGAAGGCGATGGCGAGCATCCAGAACGGCCGGCTGCGCGCCACCGTCCCGGCCCCTGTACCCGGCTGCCCGTCTGTACCCGGCTGCCCGTCGTGGTCCGCGGCTTCCGGCCAGGGCGCGCGGAGCGCCAGGGCGTGGGCGGGGATCGTGACGAGCGCGAGCACCAAGGCCAGCACCAGGTAGGTGTCCCGCCAGGTCAGGTGGTCGGCAAGGAGCGCGGTCAGGGGTGCGAAGACGGTGGAGGCGAGGCCGCCGGCGAGGGTGACGATCGTCAGGGCCCGGACGTGGTCGGGGGCGTGCCAGCGGGTGAGCGCGGCGAAGGCGGGCTGGTAGAACGTCGCTGCCATCGCGAGGCCGGCCAGGGCCCACCCCAGGAAGAACACGGGCAGGTTGGGTGTCAGGGCCACGGTCAGCAGACCGACGGCGGCGAGGACGGATCCGGTCGTCATCACGGCCCGGGGGCCGCGGTGGTCGAGGATCCGGCCGACGCGGATCCCGGCGAGTGCGGAGACGACAAGGCCGAGCGAGAAGGCCGCGGTCGTCATGCCCGCCGGCCAGCCCGTTGCGGCGGTGATCTGCCGGTTCAGCACCGGGAAGGCGTAGTAGACGATGCCCCAGCTGGTGATTTGGGTGGCGCAGAGGGCGGGCAGGGCGGCGCGGGGTCGCGACCGGTCCCCCGATCCGGTCGCGGCCCCGCGCCTAGGGATGTTGAGGTCGGTCACGAGCCGCAGCAGCCGCCCGCCGATGCCTCGGTGCCGGCCTGTACCGCAGCCGGGACGGCGGCCGGTGCGCCGAGCTGGACCAACTGCGGCGCTGGGGCGCAGCAGCTGCCGCCGCTCTGGTCGGCTTCGGGGGCGTCGAAGAGGCCGGACAGGCCCAGAGCAGCGCCGATCATCCAGCGGCGCGTCAGGCGGCCGGAGTGCGTCTTGGCGGCTTCGGCCGTGCACAGCAGTACCGTCCACCGTTCCGGCGGCGACTCCGGCCAGGTGCATGGAGGTGTAGAACGCCCGGCGCCGCCGCAGACTCCGGTCTCGGGCAGGGTGAGTTCGACGTTGTCGGCAGATTCGAGATCGTCGGCGATGGCGGCGGCGACGGAGCGGACCTGCTCGTAGCCGGTCATCGCCAGGAACGTGGGGGCGCGGCCGTAGGACTTCATGCCGACCAGGTAGACGCCCTGCTCGGGGTGGGACAGCTCGCGGTGACCGTGCGGGTAGACGGTGCCGCAGGAGTGCTGGTTGGGGTCGATCAGCGGCGCCAGCGCGACCGGGGCTTCAAGACGCTCGTCCAGGCCGAGGTGGATCTCGGGGCATGCCCCCGCTTATTCGCAGGCTCGGGGATGGCATCGAGGGCCTCGGCCCGGTTGAGGTTCCGCGCAGACTTGTATCGAATGGCAGCGCCATGTGAGCCCTGCTACACCAGAGAGATGGGGAGGTGTGGCATGCCTCGTGATCTGGCTAAGGGGCTGACCGCGCTCCTTGCTGCAGCAGCAGTCCCGCTCGCCGTCTGCCTGCTCCTGCTGCCCGTCCGAGCGATCCTGTCCGACACCAACGCGGTCCTGATCCTGATGTTGGTCGTCGCGGCGGTGGCTGCTCTCGGCAACCGTGGGGCTGCGGCCCTCACGGCCCTGTCCGCCGCCGTGTGGTACGTCTACTTCTTCACCACTCCGTACGAAAGCTTCACCCGCTTCAACAACTCGGACGACATCGTCACCGCCGGGTTGCTGCTCGTCGTCGGCCTTGCGGTCTCTCATCTGGCTCGCCGCTACAGCCGCGAGCGCTCCATCGCTACTACGCTGCAGCGCGGCCTGCTGCCCCGGGTGCTGCCGGACACCAGCACCGTCCGGGTGGCGTGCCGCTACGTGCCGGCCGAGGCCGAGGTCGGCGGGGATTGGTTCGATGTGATCCCTCTCCCAGGCCACCGCACCGCGTTGGTGGTCGGGGACGTGGTCGGCCACGGCCTGCGCTCCGCGGTCACCATGGGTCGGCTGCGCACCGCGGTCCGCAATTTCTCCACCCTTGACCTGCCGCCCGACGAGCTACTGGCCCGCCTTGACGACGTGGTGATTCAGATGGATGCGGAGGCGGGCACCTGCGAGGATGGGACCGCCGGGGCTACGTGCCTGTATGCGATCTACGACCCGGTCTCCCGCATCTGCGCGATGGCAAGAGCCGGTCACTTTCCGCCCGCCATCGTCTATCCGGACGGCCGCGCGGAGCTTCTCGACCTGCCCGCAGGCCCTCCGCTTGGCGTAGGCGGCCTGCGCTTTGAGGCCATCGAGCGGCAGCTGCCGGAGGACACGCAGGTCGTGCTCTACACCGACGGGCTCATCGAGGACCGACAACGCGACGTCGGGGCCGGCCTGAAGCTGCTGTGCGACACGCTCTCCGGCGCGGGGACCGACCCGGAGGAGACGTGCCAGACCGTCCTGGAGGCGGTGCGACCCGCCCGTCCAGTCGATGACGTCGCTCTCCTGATCGCTCGCACCCATGCGTTTCCGCATGACCGTATCGCCGAATGGGACATCCCGGCCCGTCCCGCCGCGGTGCCCGCCGTACGCGCCGAGGTGTTCGCGAAGCTGGCCGACTGGAATCTGGGGGAGACGGCATTCGCCACCGAACTGATCCTCAGCGAGCTGGTCACCAATGCCATCCGCTACGGGGCGCCCCCTGTCCACCTGCGCCTTCTGCGCGACACCAGCCTGATTGTGGAGGTCAGTGACGGCAGCAGCACCTCCCCGCACCTGCGCTACGCAGCGGCCATGGACGAAGGCGGTCGCGGGATCTTCCTCGTCTCCCAGTTCGCCGAGCGATGGGGAACCCGCTTCACCCCCACCGGGAAGATCGTGTGGGCCGAGCAGTCAGCCCCATCGGTTCCCGCCGCCCCCGTCCTGGCATCGGCTGCGTGACCCGGACTGACTGCCCGCAGCCGAGGGCCTGCTGCCCTGGCCAGCCTCCGAGAGGGGAGACGCCCCCTTCGGGGTATCGCCGTCCGAAGATCGGATTACTCAATGGCCGCCATCCCGCCCGGCCCGGCTGGCCCGGCCATCTGCGCCTGGCCCACGCCACCGTCCCCTACACCCGGCTGCTGGCCCTGGACGAACGGCTGGCTTCAGCGGCGGCGCGGCCGGTGGTGGTGCCCGAGACGATCGTCATCGACCGCGGGAAAGTGTTCGTCTCCGCCGCGTTCCTGGCCGCCTGCGAAACCCCGGGGGTGAGCGTCCAGCCCGCCCCACCGCAACACCCTCTTCGCGCAGCACGTCGCCGGCTACACCGGCTCCCACGTCCTTGAGCGCGGGAGCGCGGTGGAGGACGAAGCACGCTTCACCGTGCCCCAGGTGCAAGAACTCCTGGACGAGTGGGTGACGGCGTGCTGGCAGCACCGCCCCCGCGACGGGCTGCGCCACCCGGTCCTGCCGAAGAAGGCACTGGCCCCGAACGAGATGTGGGGCGCGCTGCTGGGCACGTCCGGGTACGTTCCGCTGCCTCTGACGGGCGCCGACTACCTGGAACTGCTGCCCGTGCGCTTCCATCCCGTCACCGGCCGCGGCATCCGCATCAACTACCCCACCTACGACCACGCGGTGCTCAACGAGCACCGCGGCCGGCCCTCCCCCACTGGGCCCGGCGGCAAGTGGGAGGTCCACCTCAACCCGCACGACGTGCGGCAGGTCTACATCCGCCTGCCGGGCACCTGCACGAGGTGCCGTGGATCCACCGCGACCACGTCCGCGCCCCGATGGGCGAGAGTGCCTGGCGCCACATCCGCGCCGCCCTCGACCGGCGCACAGACCGCGAGCAGCACGAAGTCGACCTGGCCGAGGCCGCCGATGAGGTCCTGCGCCGCGCCCGCCCCCTGCCCGACCGCCCCGCCCCCGCCCGGACGGCGCCCCGATCTACGTGATCCTGGACAACCTGTCCGCCCGCAAGGGCGACACCATCAGGCGCTGGGCGAAGAAGAACCGTGTCGAGCTGTGCTTCACCCCGACCTACGCGTCCTGGGCCAACCCGATCGAAGCACACTTCAGGCCGTTGCGGCAGTTCACCGTCGCTAACTCCAACCACCGCAACCACACCGCGCAGACCCGCGCCCTGCACGCCTACCTGCGCTGGCGCAACGCCAACGCCCGCCACCCCGACGTCCTCGCCGCCCAGCGTCGCGAACGCGCCCGCATCCGCAGCGAGAAAGGCATCCGCTGGGGCGGACGCCCCCTCGCCACCACGGTCTGAAGAACCCGACGAACCTCATCCGGCCACAGAACTATCCGGCGTAGGGGTTGCCGCCGAGCCAGGTGGTGCCGTCGATCAGTTCGCGCACCGCGTCCAAGTGGCCGCTGTGGCAGGCAACTTCGGTGAGCACATGGATCAGGATGTGCCGCACGTCAGGCAGCCGCCAGGTCGGCCAGATCTCCACGGGCCAGGCGGCGGGCTCCTGCTCGGGCGCGGCGGCGGCGAGCACGGCGTCCGCGCGCGCGATGGCCGCCCGGTAGTCGGCGAAGACCTCCTCGGCGCTCATCCCCTCGGGGACGTACCAGTGCGCCTCCGCGCCCGCCGTGAGCTGTCCGGCCACATCCGGATCACCCGCGATCACCCCGGGGAACCAGAAGCGTTCGACATCCAGGGTGAGGTGGCGCAGCAAGGCCAGGCAGCTCCAGCCGCTGGGCAGCACCGGCCGCCGCAGATCCTCCTCCGAGAGCCCTTCCAGGACCCCGAGGACGTGCGCGCGCTGACGGTCCAGGGCGCCCTTGAGAGCGTCGAGTTCGGCGTTCACCGGGCGGCGCCCTGCGCCGGGATCTTGATGCACCGGGACGCCGCCCACCACGGCCTCACCTGTCGTACTCGTCATCCGCGCACCTCCGTCAACCGCAGAGCATGACCTGACTCCGGCCTGGACGCTACACCGGGGGTACGACAACACCTGGCCGAGCAGGTACGAGCCTCGCACGCGCACTCCCACCGAACCAGTTCCGTCGCCAGCATCACATGCAGTCGGGTGCGCGGCGGCCCACCTCCGCCATCGGCTGCCGCAAGCTGGGCAGCGACCGGCTGGTGGGCCTCGCGATCGGCAAGCCCTCGAAGCCGATCAGCGCCACGTCGTCCGGCAGCCGCCCACCCGGCCAACCTTCCCGGTCACGGCACTGGCTCGAGTGCCGCCCACTTGTCCATCCCGTAGAGCCAGCCGCCGTATCTGGCAGGCAGAGGCATCGTTAAGCAGGCCATCGCGTGCACGAAGATCCGCGCCTCGCGGATACGCGAACACGGTGAGGGCCCAAACCAACTCCTCCCGGCTTCGGGCCCTCACCCACGTCAGCCACACCCGCCTGATCAGGCGTGGACGGGTCTGCGGTCGACGCCGGCACCGTCATGGTCGGGGTGGGTCGGGTCGCGGGCGCAGACTGGAGTGGGCCAAGGCCTGACGCGACCTCGGGGATCGGTCGGTCGCAGCTGGCCGGCGGTTCTGCCCGCGGGGCCGTCGGCCAGGGGGATGGTCACGGTGATGCGCTTGCCGACCGGTTCACGGCAGGCCGTGAAGCCCTCGCTGACGGCCAGGACGATCTCCAGTCCGTGCTGGCCGACCCGGCCGGGATCGGCTGCTCGAGCGGTCGGCAGCGTCGGCTCGCTGTCCCAGACGGTGATGTCGACCGCGCCACCGGTGGCTTCCAGGGTCAGCATGCATGGGCCGGATGCGTATTTGCGGGCGTTGGTCACCAGCTCGCTGACGACCAGTTGCACCATGCCCATAATCTGGCCGGAGACGGGAAGGGCAGACGGCTGCGGCCTATGGGCGCGGCAAGGGTTGCTTCGGGCGAGCGCCAGCACGTTCACGCCCTGCGGTAGGTCACCCACACCGCCAACGGTCTCACCGTCGACCGCGGCGCAACGTCCATACCGGTTCGGCGAGTCGATCACAGTGCGGGAGCTGTCCCGAGCCGGATTGAGCTGTTCGGAGGGCCCACAGTCCGCAGCTGGTGTGCCGTGACCGGCCGCGGGCCGAT
Organism: Streptomyces sp. NPDC093064; assembly: GCF_044754605.1. Taxonomy (NCBI): domain Bacteria; kingdom Bacillati; phylum Actinomycetota; class Actinomycetes; order Kitasatosporales; family Streptomycetaceae; genus Streptomyces; species Streptomyces sp. NPDC093064. The sequence goes on along the minus strand of NZ_JBIVPK010000069.1, from coordinate 20,827 downwards.
CGGTGAGCAGGATGTGGCCGGACGGGCGGCCTGGTCGACCAGCAACCCCGGATGCGCCTGAGGGCTCGCCCGTCCGACCGCACCGCTGGGGCCGACCGCACCGGCTCCCAGCGGTCCAGCAGCTCGGTGCCCATGTCGTGCCTGCGTCAAGGAGAGTCTGATCAGACCTAATCCCAGGCCGGCGCTCTCCCTCCCCCTCCCCCACTCTCGATGCGCTGGGGCGCCCAGCACTGCGCGGAAGCGGCCGCCGACGCGCAAGGACCCCGGCAGCAGAGTCAGCTGGAGCCAGTCCCGGATGCAGACGCCCTGCGCAGCGGCTGCCCACCACCCCCGCAGCCGCTGCGCATCGTGTCCGGGGCCGGTCAGTGGCCCAGGCGGCAGGTGTTCCAGCCCCGTTTTTCTGGCCAGGTCCTGGCGGGCTGCTTCACCCCTCCTGGTGTGGAGCGCCTCGGTTGGCGCCGCCCTGGTGCTCAGCGTCTCCCCGCTTGGACTCGCGGATGGCGAAGTTGGCCGGCTGGCCCGTCGCAGGAGGTGTGCAAGTCTGACAGTCGGCGGAAGCTGGGGAACGAGCGGCGGCGCGGGGAGGCACGCGATGCGAGAGCACTACCGCGAAGAACTGGAATCGATCACTGACGGCCTTGTGGAGATGGCGAACCTGGTCGGCTCGGCCATCGGCCGAGCCACCACCGCTCTCCTCGATGCCGATCTGCACCTTGCCGAGAACGTGATCTCAGGCGATGAGAAGGTCGACGATCTGCAGCGCGACCTGGAGGACCGGGCGATCACGCTGCTGGCACGGCAGCAGCCGGTCGCTACGGACCTGCGGATCGTGGTCACCTCACTGCGCATGAGCGCCGATCTGGAGCGGTCGGGGGATCTGGCTCGACACGTGGCCAAGCTGGCCCGGCTGCGCTATCCCGAACGCGTGATTCCGCGCGACCTGCGCCGCACGATCCTGGAGATGGGCCAGCTCGCGCAGCGCCTGATGGCCCAGGCCGCCGAGGTACTCATCAGCCACGACGTCGACGCGGCACTCCAGTTGGAGAAGGACGACGACCGCATGGACGAGCTGCACCGCGCGATCTTCCAGCGCCTCATGGACGACCGGTGGCACCACGGCGTCGAGACGGCCGTGGATGCCACGCTCGTCGGCCGCTACTACGAACGCTTCGCCGACCATGCCGTGGCGGTGGCCCAACGTGTGGTCTACCTCGTCACCGGCGAGTATGCGGACGACCTGCTCACCGACCCGCCCCCGGCCACCTGACCCCGCCCTACGGTCAACCGCGACGCTCACAGTAGCCAACCAAGACGCCCGGTGCGTAGAGCCGGCCGCCCGTATCTGGCAGGCAGAGGAATCGTTAAGCAGGCCATCGCGTGCATAAAGATCCGCCTCGCGGATACGCGAACACGGTGAGGACCCGAACCAACTCCCTCCCAGTTCGGGCCCTCACCCATGTCAGCCACACCCGCCTCATGGGACTTGCCGAGTCACAGAAACTCGGTTCATTCCGGCGCATGCCAGGCCGCAGAGACGACGCCTTACGGAGGAATACGCATGCTGCCCATCGGATCACTGGACAACCTGCTGAGCGCCATTGGTGAGCAGGCCACCCGCAGCCTGCGCGCCATCGCTCCGCACGGTGGGATGGGCCATGCCCAGCGCAATGCCGCGCAGGCCTCCGCAGCGGCCCGCACGCAGCGACTCGAGCGCGATGCAGTGGCCACCTGGCTGGCCGAGCACGTCGCCGCTGATCAGGCGACGGTTGTACCACTCCCCGACGCTGGTAGTACCAGGTGACTGGCTCACCAGGCGATCTTCGACAACCTTCCGCAGGATGGGTTCCGGTTGCCCGGCCGGAGCGAAGGACGGCGGGCGCTTTTCGTCGTGCGCGGCAGCCATACCGCCCGGAGCTCAGGAGCAGAACATGGCAGCGAAGACGGATGTGCTGATACCGGCACTGGAAGACGCCCGTGACGCCCATGCCGCGGTCGTCGACCGGTTTTGGACGGGTGCGACCCTCACCCCGCCGGGCACCGACCGGCAACGGCTCGAAAGTCAGGCGAGCGAGGCGCAGTACTACCTCGGGCGCATCGACGCCCGGATGCGCGAAATGCGCCCGCCCCGTGGGCCGCTGTCGGCCGCCGGGCAGCTGATGCGGATGGTGACCCGCGGCGCCGTGCGAGTGAGCGTACTTCCGCTTCAGGCCGGGGTGTCGGCCGTGACGGAGATCGTGCGCGGTAAGAGGCCGGCCGATGAGCACCGGCTGCTGAGGGCCGCCGAGGACGAGTACACGGCCGCAGCCCGGGCACTGGCGACCTGCCAAGCAGGCAAGGACATCGCCGAACGGCTCAACGACCAGGAGAGTGCCGAGCTGCTTGCCATACTCGGGCGGCAGGGTGAAGTGCTGCTGGAGACCGGCGAGGAGAACCTCGCCCGACGGGCCAGGGCCGTGGCTGCGGCGGCGGCCGAAGGTCCCCGCCCGCCGCAGGGAGAAGCCGCCGAAGGCCGCAGCCTGCTGCAGGCGATCACGAGCCAGGTGCGGGCGGCCACGGCCCAGCTGCAGGCGCTACCCCAAAGGGCCACCGGACGCATGAGGGGCCCGGGCGGAGGAGCCTGGCGGGAGATGACCGCCGCCACCCGTGTGGCCGAGAAAGTGCAGGGCGCGATGGCCCGCGAGGAGGCCCTGCCCGTCCCCGGCTACAGCCGGCTCGGCGTCACGGAGATCCAGCAGCGCCTGCGCGGCCTGTCCCAGACGGAGTTGACGGTGATCGAGGGCTACGAACGCGCACACGCCGGCCGCTCCGGGGTACTGAACACCATCCGGCACCTCAGCGCAGCCGAGCCCTGGGCCGGCTACGACGCGATGAACCCCGAACGCATCAAGATGCACCTGCCCGACGTACCCGACGACGTCGTCCGGCAGGTCCTGGAGTACGAGCGGCGCCATCGCCAGCGCGACACGCTGATCAACGCGGCCGAGGCCGTACTCCAGACGACGCCCGAGGCCACCCACAGAACGGAAGCGGACGCCCTGCGCGCGGTCACCCGCGACAAGGAGCCGTGAGCCGACTACGACGCCATGGACCCGGACGAGAGCGCTACTACGCCACCGCCCTGTCGCCTCCCGCTGTGCCCCCGCGCCGACTCGCCCGGCTCGGAGCGCGAAGGCCCCGCCGACGCGCAACAAGACACTGGGGCGCCCGACCCCCCGCCGCGCCGACCTCCAGCCCAGCCCGCCCCACTTCCCTTTTCCCTGTTCTGGGATCGGCTGCGAGAGGTGCATAGGGGGATGTCGGGCTCCCGACCACAGCCAGGCAGGCATGGTGACCCGCTGATACGCCGCCCAAGGCGCGGCCGCGCGCGGACAGTTGTCGGACGGGTTGTCGGCGGGGATGTGGGCCTGGTTGGGGGCGGTGTGCGGGCGACCGGTGTGCAGTTCGATGGTCACGCGGCGGCCCCATCCTGCCGGGCGGGGCCGCTGCGGGAATGGGATCAGGATGAACCAGCCGGGGGCTCCTCCGATTCCTCGGCAGCGGTCCCGGCCTCCTCAGCCGCGGGGGTAGCCTCTGCTTCCTCGGCGGCGGCTTCAGCTTCCTCAGCCGCAGGGGTTTCCTCTGCAGCTTCAGCCGGAGGCTGTGCCGCTTCCTCGGCAGCGGTCCCGACCTCCTTGGGTGCGGGAGGCTCCTGCTCGATGTCGCTCATGTGTTCACCTCCCCTTCCCTGGCCGCGCAGGATGGCTGTGGCACCTCCGATGGCCAGAGCGACGGGCCAGTCGAGAGCACCGGCCACCGCGAGCGCGCCCAGGCCGCCGTAGAAGAGAAGATCCCTGGCCGGCAGCCTTGATGTCATCGCCTGCGTGTTGGCCACCACGTCCCCCGGCGTGAGGTAGGGGATGTGGACCGGCGCGTGCACATCCAGGCTGTGGATGTGCAGCTTCCCGTCCGTGGCGGGTTGCTGTGCTACTGACTTGGTGCTCGGACGGGCGCGGGCCGCCGCCGTTTTCCGTGTTGTGGTGGCTGCGCTGGGCATAGCCACCTCCTCGATGGATCCGAGTGCGGTTTCGCACTTTCATTGTGGCGCGCATACGCCAGGGGGACAGTTTCAAAGCTTCGTGCGATTGCCAGCCTCATCACGGTGACGCTGGCCGACGCAAGCCGCTGCGTGATCGTACGGTCCCCAAGACCCCGATGGCGTCCGGGCGAGCCGAACGCCGTGGCCGGCTGCTCACCGATCCTTGGAGTTGTTCACCGTGCTCCGCCAGGGTGCTGCCGCTACGTGGGTTTGGAGACGTTCACACGGGCCGCCGGCCCTCGTCCTCCGACTATTCCTCGGCGGCGGGGCGTGAGCGGGCACCGGGCAGTGCCGCACACCGCCGACATGATGCGCCGCGTCGCTGCGCCGTGCCCGTTGCTCTGCTCAGCCGCACGTGCCGGGCCAGTGCGCCAGGCCGTCAGCCGTCGGTGCCTGGCACGTCGCATCCTGTGGCGAGTCGTAGAACTCGTACGCGTCGCCCAGGCCGCCGTGTTGAAAGACCTTGAGCATCCGGGCGGAGGGGCACGTGATCCGCAGCGATCCCTCGTACTGCCGGATGAGCCTGGTGACCGCTACGACCGTGCCGAGCCCCATCGAGTCGAGGAACGGCACGAAGGACAGGTCCAGGACGAAGTGCCGGTGCCCGTCACCAAGCAGCGCGATCGCTGCTTCACGGATCCTGGAATGAGTACGGACATCTACCTCGCCGTCGACCTCAACAACGGTCCAGCCGTTCACCTGGTCGCAACTGACGGCGATGTCCTCGGTGCGGACGATGGTCGTTCGCATGGCCAACCCTCGCGGCTTGGGACGGCACAAGGAACCCCCAGCGACGCGTTGCGAGGCTGCCCGGGTGCGTGGTGCTGCCTGCAGATGCCGCCTGCTTCCATCCAACGCACCCGTCCCCTGATCGCAAGCCGGGACGGGCCTGCGTCAACCGCGACGGTTGCGCAGGCCCGACCACAGGGCACCCGCCACCCCGACCACGACGGCCAGGGACCCCCACCACCAACCCGACCACCGCAGGCCAGCGCGTAGCGCAGCCCAACCGGCCGAAGATTGCGCAGCACCCGGCACCGCTGCGCATCAGCCCCGCCGCTCACACCCGAGGATCCCATTCGCGATCCCAGCAGCCGTGGCGGCGGCCGCGGTGGAGACGCGCTTACCGATACCGCGACCGCCGTCATCGGCGTGAGCGGTGACAGGGGCGCCAAAGGCCCGACCATGGGCCCGACCGCAACAGGCCCCAAACACCTTCAACCTCAGGAACCCCAGGCTCCCACCGGCACCCCTGGCGTACTTCCGGCGCTTGGGCCGCTCGTGCGCGTGTGTCCCGGCCGGGGAGACCAGGCGGCACGGGGTAGAACGGCTGATGGCTCTATCCGTTACGGGAGCCGGAGCATGCCCGTGATCAAGGGCTGTTCCCGGGCATGAACGAAGGAATAGCAGTATGGCCAGCGGCACCGTGAAGTGGTTCAACTCCGAAAAGGGTTACGGCTTCATCACCCAGGACAACAAAGGCCCGGACGTCTTCGCCCACTACTCCGAAATCCCGGGCGGCGGCTACCGAGAGCTGACCGAAGGCGAGCACGTCACCTTCGACATCGTCCAGGGCCAGAAGGGCCCACAGGCACAAAACATTGTCCGAGGCTGACTACGCACGGTGATGCAAGGCGGGTTGCCGGAACAGGCAACCCGCCTCTTTAGTGCGGCGAGACTACGCGACGTCCGGGTCCGGCCCCGGACGTGCCAGCGCCACCGGGCAGGAGACCGGGACACCAACCGGTGGGGCAAGCTGCCCTGCTGAAGAGCCTGTTGTGCCGGCGCACCTGACGGGGCCGGCCTGAGGGCGTGCCGCGATGCCATCTGGTGGCAGCCACCGTAGTCTGGCGGTGTCGCCTCACCCGCGGCTGCCCTGACTGGAGCCGCGGACCCACATGTCCGCATCCTTCACTTCCGGCTGGCTGGCTGCTTGTCTCCCCCAGGCGCCAGCATCCGTGTCAGGGCAGTCCGCATCCAAGGGCTCCTGCTCGTTGCTTGAGCACCTCGGCGGCCTGCGCCATCAGGCGCTGCGCGAGCTGGCCCATCTCCAGGATCGTGCGGCGCAGGTCGCGCGGAATCGCGCGTTCGGGGTAGCGCAGCCGGGCCAGCTTGGCCACGTGTCGAGCGAGATCTCCCGACCGCTCCAGATCGGCGCTCATGCGCAGTGAGGTGACCACGATCCGCAGGTCCGTAGCGACCGGCTGCTGCCGCGCCAGCAGCGTGATCGCCCGGTCCTCCAGGTCGCGCTGCAGATCGTCGACCTTCTCATCGCCTGAGATCACGTTCTCGGCAAGCTGTGGATCGGCATCGAGGAGTGCGGTGGTCGGCTCGGCCGAGGGCCGAGCCGACCAGGTTCGCCATCTCCACAAGGCCGTCACTGATCGCATCCAGCTCCTCGTGGTAGGCCTCTCACATCGCGCCCCTCCCCGCCCGGTTTGGAGCGTTTGTCGTACGCGTCACGGGAATTCCGGCTTACCTGCGTCGGATGGTCCAGGGCAGCAGGAACCACAGGCTGGCGAAGATCGCTGTGGTGGCGGTCGTGATGACGATGGCTGCCGTGCGGCCGAGTACGACGTCCATCAGCAGGAGAACGGCGCCATTGAGCGCCAGCGTCAGGAAGAGCAGGCCGATTTGCGCGTACCGGGCAGAGAGGGTGACGATGCGCGACTTCACGCCGCGGTGGAACAGGCCGCGGTGCAGGGCGACGGGGGTGGCGAGAACCGCGGAGGTGACAACGATGAGCAGCAGCGTGACGACATAGGTGTTGCGCTGGAAAGCGTCGAGCTGCGGGAAACGGCTGGTGAACGCCAGTCCCAGGAGGAAGGCGAAGAGGATCTGTACGCCGGTCTGGAGGACGCGCAGTTCCTGAAGGAGCTCCACGAGGTTACGGTCGGCTCGCTCCTCTGGTGTTTCGGAGCGGGGTGCCGGCGGCTGCTGTCCTGGCTCGTGCGACATGATCTTCACTGTCCGCTCGGCTGCAGGATCAGGCCAGAACCGGCGGAGCATGTGTCGGCTGTCGGCGTGGACGCCGTGTGGTCCAAGACCCGCCGGTAAGGCCCCACGACCGCCTCCGCCGCTGATATAGGAACGATGATCGCCGTCTTCGTCGCGCCTGCCAGCCTGTCCACGCTCATACTCAACACCCGGGAAGGTTCGCACACGCGACCTCGATCGCCCCTTGGCCAGTCGGTCCGCTTCAGCAGACATCGGCCCGTCGTCCTGCGCAACTGTCACCAAAAGCCGCAGCAGATCATGCACCTTGTCCAGGGTCAGGGCCAGCCGCTGCGGCGTCTGCTGCACCGCATCGAAGTCGAGTGTCCGAAGGGCGAAGAGGTCGTAGTCATCCACGGCCGGGGCCACGCACCCGCCCTGGCAACGGTCACGCACCAGGGGAGTGAAAGACTCGGCACATGGAGCCTCAGCCCGCCGAACACTGACCCGCTACGGCCAGCTGGCCAGCGTCTGGCCCGTCTCCTCGTCGACCAGCGTGATCTTCGCGCCGTGCAGATTGCCGTACTCGCCGACCCAACCGGAGAACTTCCAACGCGCCGTCGCCTCACTGGCCCACCAGCCCTGCAGCACGATCCGAACGCCGACGGTCAGGGTGAGGTAGTAGCGCTGTGGCTCATCGCTGAGTCTCATCGCACCAGCCCTCCTGATCGGTGTAGACCCGCAGCGGCGAGTTCGGTCAGCACCTCCCCCAGGTCAGCCAGGATCCCCTCCAGGGTCATCGACATGCCGCAGGACGGCCACCACACGGCGAGGGTGATCGCGGCACAGGCCCACCCGGAGCGGCCGCGGCCGGTGTCGATAACCCGGGTAGTCAGGCAGGGCGCACCGCAGAGCGAGCACGGCCCCACCTGGCGGCGGCCGGTCCGGGCCATCGGACAGGCCAGCGCTGGCTCAAGCCCGCCGGGCTCGACGCCGTGGTCCGTCAGCAGTGGCACGACGAGCTCCGGGACCTCCACTGGCCTTGGGTGACTGAACGCTGGTCACCGTTGTCGTAGATCAACAACCCGCGCGCACTGATCGCGGTGTCCGCTGTCTTTCGGAGGCCATCGCCGGCGTGGGTGCCGGCTCAGGCGAGCACGCCTGCGGGGCGTGCAGGATGCCGACTGCAGCACCAGCAGCCCGTACACCACTGACAACAACCCCTGGCAACGGCGGAGAAGGCGGCCAGGTAAAGGTAGCCGCGGCCCGCCAAGCTCTCGCCCGGGGCCCGTTGACATCCTCACCCTCGAGGAATAGGACAAAAAGCGTAAAGCACTCAAAGGTGTGTTCGTGCGGACCCTGGTGGCTACCAGGCGACGGACACCAGACTCCTTGACTGTGCGACGCAGGAAGGAGGTGAAGACATGGACGACACCGAACAGGCACCTCAGGGACCCGAGGCGACCCCGACCGAAGGCGAGCAGCCGACGGCCGAGGCGGCGGAAGCCACGGAAGCGGAAGCACCCGCAGGCGGCGAGACCTCAGAACCCGAAGCAACCCCGACCGAAGGCGAGCAGCCGACGGCCGAAGCAGCGGAAGCCACGGAAGCAGAAGCACCCGCAGGCGGCGAGACCTCAGAACCCGAAGCGACCCCCACCGAAGGCGAACCCGCAGCCGAAGCGGGAACGGAGGAGGCGGAGGCGCCGACGGCTGAGGGTGAGGAGTCGTCCGAGGGTGAGTAAAGTGATCCCCCCCTTGCGAGGCGTTCACCGTCACCAACAATGACGGATGGTGCCCTTTCCAGCGGCTGGAGAAGCATGCGTCAGCGGCGCCTTTCTCCAGCCGCGGTTTCTTCGCTCGCTTGGACGCCCGCGTTCAGCACCGGGGTTGCGGACAGCCCGCCGGCCCCTGGGCGGCAGGATGGCGCCATGCTCGACAGTCGCGTGACATGAGTATGTGGGCCAAGGGAGTGATGGTGGCGACGGCCCCATTGCCGCCGGCCTTGATCGCGCGTTGGACGAACTGTGGAACCGCGTGGTGACGGTGCCGTGCGTCGCGGCCGCCCGCTCGGGGCTTCCTGTGCTCCAGCCGTCCGAGCCGGATGGCCCGGACGCCGTCGTCCGTCGCACAGGCGGGTGGGTCGGACCGTGATGGTCATGTGCTCAACGGTGACCGTTGCCGCCGCTGTGGCGCTGGCCGTTGCGGGCCGGCTCGCCTGAGACCTGGAGACGTCCGTGGCCCGGTGGACGCAGCCGATTGAGGTGAGCATGAACAGCGCTGAAGGACCAGGGACGACTGCGGCGAAAGGCGCACACGGCGCCTGTCTGCTGCGCGAACAACTCGTGGAGGCGATTGCTTCCATTCGCTCGCAGTCACCGATGCACGGTCCGGCCGGTGACGGCGTGGGAGACCGCCCGATCACGTCAGACGGCTACAAGACCTGACGACGGCGGCCTCCCGGTCCTGGCCGAGAGAGTCCCAGAACGACTCAAGTCGAGGATCAGAATCATGCCAGCGAACTCACAGGAAATACCCGCCAGCGGGGAGCACAGCAGCCTGCCGCAGCACACCGGCAGACACCGGATTGCGTGGGACGCGGTCCCGCACGACGTCGCGGCTGGCATCGAGCGGCAGCTCGGGGCAGAGGTTACTGAGGCAGTCGGGCAACCCGGCGGGTTCTCCGAGGGCTTTGCCTCGATGTTGACCCTGGCCGACGGCCGCCGCGTGTTCGTCAAGGCAGCCAGTTCGGAACATGCGCCCGCAGTCGCCGACTTCCACCGCCGGGAGATCGCCATCACCCGGCAACTCGACACTCCGTGGACGCCGAGGCTGCTGGACGCCTACGACGACGGCACCTGGGTCGCTGGTGTCTACGAAGAGATCCAAGGCCGACTGCCCACGCAGCCATGGCGTCCCGATGAGCTCGACCGAGCCCTTGCCACGCTCGTCGAGCTGACCGACGCCCTCACCCCACCACCGGTCGACCACGCGCTGCTACGCGAACCTCGGCTCGGCGGATGGCAGGCGCTCGCCGCAGGCGGCGGCGAACCCGTCGAGCGCCTGCGAACGATGGACCCGTGGGCGGTCGACCACCTAGAGGACATCGCCAACCTGGAGACACAGGCCCCGCATGCGCTGGCCGGCGACACCCTGCAGCACGGCGACCTCTATCCGTTCAACATCATGCTGAACGACGAGCGCGTCTTCGTTGTCGACTGGCCACACGCCTGGATCGGTGCCCCGCACTGCGACGCCGTGACCCTGTTGTCGAGCGCTTCACTCAGTGGCGTGGACCCGCAGAAACTCGCCGAGCGCCACCCTCTCACCCGCGCGGCGGACAAGGAACAGATCGACGTCACGCTCGCCGCGCATGCCGGCTTCCTACTCCGGATCGCCACCTCCGTCGGCCCGGAGGCAGACCAAAACCTGGTGGCAATGATGACCGCTCTGGGGCTGGCCTCCGTGCGCTGACTGCGGAATCGGCTTTGAGACCGCACAAGCACCGCGACGGGCTGCGACCTCGCGGTGAACCCGCCGCTCGCCCTCGCCGCGGTGACGACGGCGATCGACGACTCATCCAGCAGGCCGTCCCTCCCACCGCTGGGACACCGTGACTAGCGGCAGTTGGCCAGGCGTCCTTAAGATCCCCGGCATGCCGCGCCTTCGTTCTCTCCTGCTGATCCTGTCCGCAGCGTTCGCCTTCGGTGTCGCCGCCGCGCTGTTGAAGGGCACCGAGGCTGGGGTCCGCCAGGTGTACGGGAACATGTCGGCGCCGTGGCTGCTGCTCGCGTTCCTGCCCGCGAGTCGGGCCCGCGGCGTTCTGCGTGGGATGGCGGTCGGGACCATCGCGACCCTGATCGGCCTGACGGGTTTCTACCTGGCCTACGGACTCATCTCCGGCCTCGGTGACCACGGCGTGCTCGGGGACTTGCGACTGGAGTTCATGGGGAACCTCTACTGGTTCGAGCGGGGCCTGATCAGCGGGCCGGTGATGGGCGCTCTCGGTGCGTGGTCGGCCCGGCGACACTACGTGACACCGTTGCCGGTCACCGGGCTGTTGTTCGTGTTGGAGCCACTCGCCGTGCTGGCGATGGTCAGCCTTCCGGCGCTCAATCGCGCGCTGTTCAACTGGGGTGACCAGCCCGTCGTGCCGTATCTGGTCGAGGCGGTGCTGGGCGTGGCGCTTTGCGCCCTCGGTGTAGTGCAGTTGCGTAGCACCACGGCCGCGAGCACCGCACCAAAGCTTGCTGATTGAAGCCGTACCGCGCGGAAGCCGCCGGGTGTACGGGATGGAAGTTGCTCGGCCTCGTCGCCCATGGCCGCGGTCAGGCTACTGACTGACGGGGCTTGGCGGCGAAGACACTGCCTCGGAGCTGCACGTACACCCGAACGACTTGATCGTGGCCTCCACGGCCACCTGGTCCTTGATCGTCCTCACAAACGCTCATGGTCACGGTGGCCGTTCCCGTACCCGCCCCGACGACCTGCACGAACGCATGTGACTGAACGCCACAGTCGACCAACCTGAGCACGCTTGTTGGTCAGCGCGCCTGGGGCTATCCGGGGATGGTGTCGAGGCCGACGCCGGTCAGGTCACGGCTGGCGTCCCACAACCGCGCCGCTACGGAGGTGCCGGTGAGGTGGTTCCACGCCCGTTCACGTTGGGGCTTGCCGCGCAGGCTGAAGACACGCGGTCCCCACAGCTGCCCTCCGCGCACGGTGGGGTCCAGCACCGCTCGGACCGCGGGCCATGCGCCGGCGTGCTTGCCCTGGAGAAGGAGGGCGGCTGGTGCACCGCAGAGCCGCGCACCAGCGGTCCGTACATGGACTGGCGGCCGTGACGGGGTCAGGGAGTCCAGCGCGCCGCCAGGATGGACCACCACGCTTGCCACCGTGCTGTCGACGGCGCGCAGGCGGCGGTCGAGTTCGAGGCCGAAGTACATCTGCGCCAGCTTGGAGCGTCCGTAGGTGCGCTTGGGCCGGTAGTCCTTCCGGGACTGCAGGTCGTCGAGGTCGAGCCGCTCGGACTTCGCCGCGAAGCTGCCCATGGTCACGATGCGGGCCGCCGGTGCGGCCGACAGCAGCGGCATCAGCCAGTGGGTCAGCGCGAAGTGCCCGAGGTGGTTCGTGCCGAACATGAGCTCGTGCCCGTCCCCGGTCTCCCGGCGCGGCGGGGCGTCGAGCGCGACGCCGGCGTTGTGGACCACCGCGTCGAGGTATTCCACTGATTCCACCGCTGTTCTGAGCGACGAGAGGTCGGCGAGGTCCAGCCGTACGGCCCGCACCCGCGCGCCAGGGACACGCGAGCGGATCGAGGACGTGGCGACTTCGGCCTTCGCGGGATTCCGGCTGCCCAGTACGACAGTGGCTCCGGTTGCGGACAACTGCTCGGCGACGAAGTACCCGATGCCGGCGTTGCCGCCGGTGACCAGGAAGACGCTGCCATCGGCACGCGGCAGCTGTTGAACATCCCAGGGCGGGGTGGAGGACGTGGACGACATGGCGGCGGGGCTCCCTTGCTGTTGAAGGCGGCTGCGGCTGCCCTGCAGGACCGCTCGACACCCACGGTTCCAGCGGCCCCCGACACATCGCCTACGGATCACCGACAGCCTCGCCGGACGGCCGACATCCTGCCGACGCGGTGCTGGCCCGTCGCGTCAGCGATCAAGACTTACAGCTGCCGTGGCAGTTAGAAGCTGTTGTCTTTCCGGGCTTGAGGACGGCGTTTTCGCTGGTCGGGCATAGGGGCGGCGACCTGGTGGGAGTGGTGGCCTGTCGTGTCGTCGTTCCCGTGGAGGTCGTGGATGCCGTCGGTGGTGGGGTTGCTGGAACAGCACGAGCTGGCTGCCCGTCGTCGTGTGGACGAGCTGAGGGAGGAAGCCGACCGCATCCAGGCCGAGCTGGCCACGGCCGAGCAGGAATGGCAGGAGTGGGCGATCGCCCGCAGGCGGGTCGATACGGTGCTGGCCCCGGACCGCGGCAACACCACCGAGGCGGAGGTCACCGGGGATCTGCGGGACGCGGACACGCGGCCGGCGGCCGGGGATGCGGCGAAGCCGAAGTCGCAGGTGCCGGTGTGGCATGAGGGGCTGGCCTGGTCGGTGCTGTCGGTGGACTACCAGCGCATCCTCACCGCGCTCGCACAGTGCTCGACGAGGCTGCCGGTGTAGCCGCCATCAGCCCAGACCAGGTTGAGGCGGTGGTGGGCGTCGGCGACCTGCCGCAGCAGGGCCTGGCCGGCGGTGCGGTCGCCGATGTCTGCGGTGGTGACCATGACGCCCAGCAGCAGGCCGAGGGTGTCGACCACGACGTGCCGCTTGCGCCCGTTGACCAGTTTGCCGCCGTCGAAGCCGCGGCCCGTGGATCAGGGGGAGTTCGCCGCAGTGGTCGAGCCAGGGGCCACGGGCCTGTAGCCGGGGGTGCATCCGGTCCCAAGCGAGGACCTCGGCCCGGCCGTAGCGGGTGGTGTCGCAGATTGTGGTGGCGTCCGGGGTGTGCCAGGAGTCCGACTTGGCGAAGGTGAGGACGCCGCCGTGCTTGCGCGGCTGTCCGCCGCGCGGGGTGGAGCGGCGCGGGCCGGTGTCGCGGAGCATGACCCGGTCCGAGCGCAGCCGGCCGACCAGCTCGACGGGCAGGTCGGCTAGGACGTAGGCGAGGCGGGTGACGTCGTAGCCTGTGTCCATCACGACGAGGATGTCCGCATCCCCCGGCCGCCACTGCCCCGCCTGCACGAGCCGGGTGGCCACCTCGCGCAGCTGGGCGGCGGTCACCGCGGTGGCGTCGTCGGCCGGTCCCAGCCGGACCGCGTCCAGCATGGCCGTCCAGGAGGTGCGCCCCGTCTCCAGCGCGGCGACGAAGGAGTAGGGCCAGCCGGGGATGAACTGATCCGCGCTGCGGCCACGCCCGTAGACGTGGCAGAACAGCAGCTCCGGGCTGGTCGGGGCGTCGGGTCGCAGCCAGTTGCTCACATCCACCGCGAGCACGATCCGCCCGTCGGCCGCCCGCGGCAGCGGCGTGGAGGCCAGCAGCCGGCGCAGACGGCGCGGCTCCAGCCAACCATTGTTCAATGCGGCGTACATGGCCCCGTGTCCGCGGCGGTGCTCGGCGGCCAAGGTCAGCTCGACCAGCGACCTCACTGGACCGTCCGCGCACAGCACCGCGTCGGTGAGCTCGAAGAGCGCATCCGCGCGGGTGTAGAGGCAGTCGTAGAACTCAACTCGCAAGCGGGACAACACGCCCATCGCCTCGACTGTGGGGACTTCAACGGGAAGACTCACGTTCAACGGCCGTCCTTCCATGCTCCGTTACTCGACATATCGAAGCGTGGAGGACGGCCGTGTCACATGCCTCCAAAAGCGGAACACCTCAGCAGGTCAGGTGACGCGCGGGGTTAAAAATCACGCTAAGGCAGCAGACCGGCTTGCCGCCGATCACGCAGCAGCCGCACGGCATCTGGCCGAACTGGCGGCTCTCGCCGCCAACAACATCGCGGCTGGCCACTTCACCGCTGTACTGCCGGCGGAAGCCCTGGCGGAGGAAGCACCACTCGAACCCGATCGGCTCGACGGACGCCGCTTGGCCACGGCCTGCTTGTGGGCGGCAGCGATCGTGACCGCCTCATTCGTTGTGCTGTCGCCCTTGGGGGCACCCGTGGAACTGCTCGTGCCGCTGGCCGTGGTGGCATTAGTGCAGGGTGCGGGACATCGCCCGCCGCCTGAGCCGCTCTCCGTCGACGGTCTCGCGGGAGCTACGGCGCAACGCGGTACCGCGTTCGTCGGCACCCAGGCCTGCCACCTCACGCAGGCCATCGGCCAGAGCGCAGGCCCCCACGGTGCTCTGACAGGACGGTGCGTCGGCGATCCCGTGATCCCGTTGCACGTACACGGGACCGCCCCTGCACGAGCCGGTACCGAGCCCCGCTCCGTACGCCGCACCCAGACCCGGAAGCACCTACGCGGGGTCGGGCTCCGGGCTCATGGATCGAACCTCCAGGCGCCACAGCGAGTAGCCGTAGTTGGATGTCCGCTTGATGCCTTGCATCCGCACGTACCGGGCAGTCACCGGGTCGAGGGTGAGATCGTCCACGCGGGCGCCGGCCGGCTTGTCCCGAACCGAAGCCACCGTCTTCCAGTCAGCGGCGTCGTCGGATACCTGGATGTCGTAATCACGACCGGAGGCCGTCTCCCAGTCGAGCAGGACACGCCGGACGGTCTGCGGGGAACCGAGGTCGACCTGGATCCATTCACCGTCGCGGTAGGCGCTGGCCCACCGGGTCGTGCCGTCGCCGTCCGTGGCGTTCTCCGGTCCCAGACTCACCACTTCGGATGAGGACGCCGTCGTCGGCCGGTGCAGCGCCAGGTCGGGGACCTCGAAGACACGCATGCTCCACAGGGCGTACCCGTTCTGCTTGTTGCCCGCATGCGTGCCGACGAGACGTACCTGCCGTGCCGTGACCGGCTCGAACGCGAGAGTGTCCACTCCTGCGGCTTCACGGCCGGTACGGCTCGCGACGGTGGTCCAGTTCTCACCGTCCCGTGACACCTGGACCTCGTAGTCCCGCCCGTAAGCGGGCGCCCAGTCCAACTCGACCTTGCTGATCGCGACCGCCTTGCCGAGGTTGACCCGCAGCCATGCCTCGTCTCCCGGACCGCTGGCCCATTGGGTGGTGCGCACCCCGTCGAAGGCCGCGGCCGCCGTACCGGCGGAGGCAGTCGCTTCCTTGCCCAGGCTCACCTCTCCCGACGCCGACGCGGCGAGTGTCGTCGCAACCTTCGTCAGCCCGGTGCCCACGTCGAGCTTGCGGACCGTGTCGAGGAAGGCGCTGTACGGCACGCCGGCCTTGGCCCCGCTCCACATCTTCTGCGCCAGCGTGCCGAATGTGGGCTCGACCAGCCTGTGCACGTCCAGTTCAGAGTAATTGTCCAGGGTCAGGTCGTTCCACACCGCCGACATGGCTCCGAGCAACTGCGGGTCGCCGGGGGCCACGCTCTGCCCGTCAGGGAAGACGTTCGGCTCCCACTGGTCGTAGAGGTACTTCCCGTCCAGCCCGTGGCCGTGGTAGTAGTTCGCGAACGGGACGATGTAGAGCAGGGCGTCGTTGGTGTTGATGAAGGAATAACCGTCTCGCTTGAGCGCCTGCGGTCCGTGCCAGCCGTTGTTCCAGCTGTTCATGGTCACGTCGCGGTCGTAACCCTCGCTGTTGGCCGCCATGACCGACAGGCTGCCCCAGGCCCGCGGATGCTTGCCGAGCGCGCGGATGTGGGCGGCCATCTCGTTGAAGTAGACCTTGTAGCGGGGTTTGTCCACCGTGTACTCGTCGGCACCGAAGTGCACGTCGGGGCTACGGAACCAGGGCGTGAACTCGTCGAACACCGACTTCATGAACGCGGTGGTCTCCGGCTTGGACAGATCGAGGTGGTCGGAATCGCCGTTGTTGAGGCCGAGCGACGGGCGGAACCGTATGAACGCCAGCGAGTGGGCGGGCGCGTCGAACTCGGGGATGATCGTGACGCCGTTCGCGGCGGCGGTGTCCTCGAAGGACTCCCAGTCCGCGCGGTCATACGCCCCGTCCTTGGAAGCCAGCCCGGCCAGCTCGGGATTGTCGGTCTTGAGCCGGAAGCCGGCCTCAACCTCACTCCAAGGCCTGCCGCGCGGGAAACCGTTGTCGTTGAGGTGAAGCTGCAGCTCGTTGAGCTTGAACCAGCCCATCACCCGCAGGTAGTCGCGGATGTAGTCGGCGGTGAAGAACCGCCGCCCGACGTCCAGCATGAACCCGCGGACCTTGTAGTTGGGCCAGTCCACGGCCGTACCCACGGGGACGGAGTCGCGACGGTCGTCGAGCAGCAGGATCTGCAGGAGGCTGCGGGTGCCGTAATAGACACCCTTCTCAGTCGGCGCGGCGATCGTCACGTTGCGATCGGTGACCGTGAGGGTGTAGCCCTCCTCGGCGTACCGCGTGCCACCCGCCGTGTCGGCGAGGGAGGGATCGATCGACAGGACGATGTCGCCGTCCTGTGGGATCCGGGGGGACACGTCCAGCTTGTGCCCCGTCACCTGTGCGATGTCGGTGGAGAGTTGCGCGCCCTGGTCGTCGAGTTCGTCGACCTGCTTCTTGGCCAGCACGATCCGGCTGTGCTTGCGCAGTTCGAACGAGCCCGTTCCGCCCTCCCACTGCTGAAGAGCGGGCACCACGGCCGGCCGCGGGTTGAGATCGGTCTTCGCGGGGCCGGGTCCCGGTGCGGCCACCGCGGACGGCACTGCCAGGAGGAACACGGATATCCCGAGCGCCACCCCTCTGATCAGTCGAGCTGCATGTCCATTCATGCGCACTCCAACCTACTTTCGAGCGGGATTGAACAACATATACCCGAGGTTCGCCAGGAGGTGTAGACCACTGCGCTGTCGGCATGGGGATGGGCGGCCTTGACGGCGGCGAGGCCCACGTCCAGGCCGATGACACTTTTTCAGCTTGATCAGCCGGTCGGCGAGGCACAGCGAGCCCCGCGGTCCGGCACCAGGTCGAACCACTGCCGGTCGGCCGCGGGCAGCCCGCGCACCGTTACCCCGCCCTCGGCGCCGCCGCGAGCGACCACGCGGCCGTTCGCGTGGATGGAGACTGCATGCGCACCAGGTGCCTTCCGGGCGACCCTGTACGAGCCGTCGTCGCCGACCGTGACCGTGGCTTCGGTGAACGGGATGCGCTGGGCGGCGGGTGCGGAGGCGGGTGCGGAATCTGCGGAGGCCGCGGGAGCGGTGCGGCCAAGGCGGTGAATGCAAGCGCCGGGGTGAGCACAGCGACGAAGGGGAAAGCCCCTTGGGGCTTCGGGGAGGGTGCGCAGGGTGTGGGGGAACTGGCGGGCCGGCATGCGCGCCTGCCTGGAATGGGCCGGCCTCGGCGAAGGGCAACGCAAGCGCGAATTCCGTGCGTACATACGCAATGTCGCTGAAGCCCGCTACGTCATCCGCCGCATCCTGCGCATCGCCGAGGACCGCGCCAAGGAACACGGCCTGGAGCCCCTGACCCATCAGGCCCTGCTCCAGGTCTACGGAACCGACGGGGACATCACCGTCGGCCGGCTGGCCGCGCGCCTCGACATCGCCGCCGCCTTCGCCTCACGCCTCATGCGGCGTCTCGACGAGATGGGTCTCGTCACCCGTACCCCGTCCGAGACCGACAGGCGCGTCACCATCGTGACCGCGACCAAGGACGGCGCCGAGAAGCTCTCGGCCATCGATGACGACATGCACCGCCACGGCGCCCTACTCCACCACGAACTCAGCGCCGACGAACGGCACATGGCCCTCTCGGTCTTCGCCTTCTACGTGGGCCTCGACCCTCCGAGGCCGGTCGCCCGAGCCATCCGCGCCGGGGCCGGTCACTGAGACGCCCGAGGCGGAGGAACTGCAGCGGATCGAGCAACTCCTCTCCACATACGGCGAGTTCGCGACGAGGCAGCACTTCACCAGCTCACCTGCCACGAAACCTCGCTACTTTGCCGGTACACGTGATCATTCGCGTGCCGGAGGCCTCGGGTTGACGATGCCGTCACCTGGCGTGCAGGCGGACTCAGAAACATCCGCTCCTGACCGCTCCGCTCGGGAGTGGCTGCACCACACAGGAGACACCCCATGCGTCGATCACGTTCCGTTGCCATAGCCGGCCTCGCGGCCCTGGCCGCCACGGTGTGCGCACAGGCAGTGGTCGCCCCCACCGCGCAGGCCGCCCTCGGCGAGCCCGCCCGCAGCGCCTGCCGCAACGCCGCCGACGTGCCGGTCAGAACCGACGCGGTCTTCAACGACCCGGTCGCCGGCACCCCGACGGCGGTCGTCGAGCGTATCTGCTCGCTGATCAAGCAGACCCCGGCCGGCGCGTCGATCGAGATCGCCGAGTTCGTCGTCTCGGGCGACGCGGGCTCCGACTACGCCGCGGCACTGCTCGACGCCCACCGGCGCGGCGTCGAGGTCCGCATGGTCATCGACGGCTACCAGATCAACAACCCCGCCGCAGCCAAACTCATCGACACCCTCGGCACCGACAAGTCGGCGTCGTCCTGGGTCCACGTCTGCAGTCACCCGAGCCCCGAGGGCAACACGACCTCCTGCCAGGGCACCAAGGGAATGCACAACAAGTTCTCGCTGTTCTCGTCGGTCGGCGGGCGGCGCGACGTCGTCGTCCAGGCGTCGAACAACATCACCGACGTCAACTCGACCAGTTACTGGAACAACCTGGTCGTCCTGCCCGACAACCACAAGCTGTTCGCCGGATACGGCCGCTACTTCGACGACCTCGCCGCCGAGGTGCAAAACCCCGACTACGACACCACCGTCACCGGGGGGATGCAGGGCGGCAAGGTGACCGCCCAGTTCTACCCGGTCGCCGACCGCGACCCGATCGCCGAACGCCTTGCCAAGGTCGGCTGCAGGAAAGACGGCCGCACCCGCGTGGAGATCGGCCAGTCCGAGTGGGACGCCACCCGGCTCACGATCGTCGACGAACTCGCCGAACTCGTGACGGCCGGATGCCAGGTGCGCGTCGTGCACGGCATCGCCGACCCGGAGGTCACGGCGGCGCTGGACACGGCCGGCGTCCCGCGCAGGGTGCTCGACGGCAGCACGAAAGCCGGGCGCATCCACTCCAAGTACATAGTGGTCACCGACCCGACCGGCCCCGGCGCCCATCGGGGCTGGGTAATGACAGGCAGTCACAACTTCAACGCCACCTCTCTGCAGCGCAACGACGAAGCGATGGTCGAGCTGTCCCAGCCCGACGTGGTCGAGGCGTACGCCGCCAACTTCGCCCGAGTGTGGGAGGTCGGGGCAGAAGGCTGAGCCGCCTCGCCCCGGCGAAGCGTCGCCGGCCCCGACTCGACCGCACACGGAACCGACGGAGACATCGCGCTCAACCCGACGTCCCCGGCTGCGAAGCGGCTGCATCTCGCCCACCTGGCGGTCGCTTCCGAGGTCGTGTGCGAGATGCAGCGCCTGACTGCGGAGATCGCCGACCGGGCCGGCCGCGCCGGGGCCGGGTACCCGGAGCTGGGCGAGGCGGCGGGCGGCATCTCCCGCCAGGCCGCCCGCAAGCGGTGGCCCGACGCCGTGGGCACCCAGTGGAATCTGTACACGCTCACCGGGACCGAGCACCCGCACGGAGCGGGCGTCGCGCTGTTCCGCAGCAGGGAGAAGGCCATCGGCCGTGGCCAGTACGCGGTCCAGCAAGGACAGGCCACGGCCGGCGGCACCATCGCCGCCGCGGTTGCCGACTCCACCCGAACCGTCGTATGGCGATCCACTTCGACCACAACGCCTACGCCGCCGTCGAACGGCCCCTCCCCGAGGACCTGCTGACCGTCCCGGCGGCGGGCAGCCGGAACACGCCGACTGGCTCCACTCCTGGGCACGGCACGTGAACGCCATCAGCTGACCGGCACCGCCGCCCGGCGGAAGGAAGAACGAGGGCTCGGGCCAAGTGCGGTCCGAGCCCTCGCCCGTTCAATCTGCGCGATCAGGGCACGACGGCCGGCTGACCCATCTCCAGGTCCAGGGCCGATACGGGGCAGCGTTCAACAGTCCTCAGCCCGATCTCGCACTGCGTACCGCAGGATCAAATGGCGACCGCGATGGGGCATCCATAACCAGCACTGGCGCATGGGCGATGGCGAGCTCCAGCGTCCATCGGATAGCTAGCGAGGGGACTCGTGCCTTTAGACCGTCCGGCAAATGGATCACTTGAGGCGTCGGGTGGTGGGGCGGCCGTCCCAGCGGTAGCGGCTCGTTGCTCGGCGGATCAGCATACGGAGGGTGACGAGGGCGGCGGCGAGG
>NZ_JBIVPK010000068.1:0-28463 GCF_044754605.1 Streptomyces sp. NPDC093064 | reverse complement strand
CAATGATCACGAAGCCCGTGCCTGCTCTGCTATGCACCCCAACCGGTCACGGCCCGACCCAGCCGCACGACTCCGGAACTTGACCAAGCCCTGCCTGCTCGGGCCCTGAAGGCCCGACCCACAGCGTCACCAGCTGTGGCTCAGGATCAGGCCGTCACCTTCGCACCGCAGGTGCTGCCCCGGCACCGGGGCGCTCGATGAGATGGTGCTGTGCTTGACGGACCATGCTGAGTGGTAGGCGTGGTCGGGACAGATTGTCTGTGGCGCGTGGGTGCGGCCGCACCTCTGCTGGGTGCTGAGGTCACGGCGCCAGGACGCGGGGACGGGACGGTGCTCGGCGTGCGTGCGGAAAGCGGGTTGGTGTGGACGACAAGATCGCACTGGAAGAGCACTTGAACACGGAGCTGAACAACAGTCTGTGGGACGAGGGCGGTGAGGCCGCACGCAACGGCCCCAGGTACATGGCTGACGTCGAGGCGAAACTCATGGACGTCGAGGAACGCATCCGGCTGATGGACGAGCACGGAATCAGGCTCACAATCGTGTCGCTGACGGCCCCCGGCATCCAGTAGATCCTGGACAAAGACCGGGCCACCGAGGTGGCCCGGGAGACCAACGACACCATCCGGCGTAGCTTCGTCGACGCCCATCCGTCCCGGTTGGCGTTCTTCGCCTCCGTCGCCCTCCAGGATCCGGAGGCCGCCGCCGAGGAACTGGAGCGAGCGGTGCGGGACCTCGGTGCCAAGGGCGCCCTGATCAACGGCTACACCAACATCGGAGACGCCGACACCGCCCGGTACCTGGATGAGCCGGCGAACTTGCCCTTCTGGGACAAGGTCGCCCAGCTCGGTGTCCCGGTGTACCTGCATCCGCGCGAGCCGCTGCCCGCGGTGCAGCGCCCGTACCAGGGATACGAATCCCTGGTGGGTTCGGCCTGGGGGTTCGGGCACGAGACCGCAACGCACGCGGTGCGGCTCATGCTGTCCGGGCTCTTCGACACTTACCCGGACATCCAGATCGTGCTGGGCCACCTCGGCGAGGGGCTGCCCTTCCTGCTGCCCCGGCTGGAACACCGGCTGCACAAGCAGCGGGAGGGCGCCGGCCTGGGCGCGGCCAAGCGGCGGGTCAGCGAGTACTTCAGCGAGAACTTCGTGCTGACCACCAGCGGGCATTTCCACACCCGCGCCTTGTACGACACCATCGGCGAAATCGGCAGCGACCGCGTCCTGTTCTCCGTCGACTACCCGTATGAGTCCATGGCCGAGGGCGCGGCCTGGTTCGACAACTCGCTGCTGTGCCACAACGACCGGATCAAGATCGGCAGAACCAACGCAGAGCGGATCTTTGGCCTCTGACCCATCGACCTCATCATGCAGCTGATGCGTGAGGGCGACACATTGAAGGTCACCCGGCTCGCCCGGCTCCCCGCTTCAGTACGACCAAATCAACTTCCTGGGCCGGTACGCCTTCACCCGGCCACCGACGCCGGGCGGGCAGCAGCTGCGCGACCCGGGCGGGTAGCGACGACGGAACGGACGGCGGCGATGACGGGTGGTCGGGGCCCGTGGTCTTGATCCCGCGCCGGCTGTGGGGCGCGGTGCGTCAGGTGTACAGGGCTGTTGTGCGCGGGTCGATGGGGATGTCGATGACGGTGGTGGTCTGCGTCGCGAGAGCTGTGCGGGCGGCTTCGACCACGCTGTCGGGCCCTTCGGCGCGCAGGCCGGTGCAGCCGTATCCCTGGGCGTGGTGGGTGATGTCGATGCCGGGGAGGTCGTAGGAGGGCGGGTGGTGGGCGCCGAAGGTGAGGGAGAGGTCTTTCATCGCGGCGTATTCGCCGTTGTTGAGCACGATGACGATAAGCCGCAGGCCCAGCTGGGCGGCTGTCCAGAGGGCTTGGATCGAGTACTGGGCGGAGCCGTCGCCGAGGAGGCAGACCACGGGGCGGGAGGGGTCGGCCAGGGCGATGCCGACGGAGGCGGGTAGCCCCCAGCCCAGACCACCGCTGGCCGCGTTGTAATAGTCGCCGCCCTGCCGTACGGGCATGTGCCGCCACCGCACTTCCCGGAAGGTCGGCGCCTCTTCGACGATCACGGTGTCCGGCGGTAGAACACCTCCGAGCAGGCGCAGGACGTACTCGCCGCGCATCGGTGCGGTCAGCTCGGGGGCGGGCCGGGGCACTGGTTCGGGCAGCGGGCCGTCGGGGTGCTCGGGCAGCTGGCCGAGCAGTCCGGCGATCCCCTCACGCAGGCTGGTGCGGATGCCGGTGCCCGTGTCGGCCCGGGCGAGGACCGCGGGGTCTTCGCTGAGCTGGAACAGCTCCGTGCCCTGCGGCACGCACGGGCCGTCACTGGGCACGTGGTAGACGAACACCGGAGCGCCGAGCACCACCACCAGGTCGGCGTCCTTCAGTGCTTCGCGGATGAGTTTCCGGGTGGGCTGGAGCTGTCCGCGGAAGCAGGGGTGCTCTTCGGGGAAGCTCGTCCGGTTGATGTGCGGGCTCACCCACACGGCCGCACCGGTGCGCTCGGCCAGCTCGATGGCGAGCGCGGTGGCCCCCTCGCGTTCCACCTCCGACCCCACCACCAGCACCGGGGACCGGGCCGTCGACAGCCTCTGCGCCACATCAGCCAGCTCGCCGTCCCCGGCCGCGAACCGGTCGCCGACGGTGCGCAGGGGCACCGCCGGGGCGGGGGTGTCCCAGTCGTCCATGGGCACGGAGAGAAAGACCGGACCGGCCGGCCGCTGGGCGGCCGTGTGCAAGGCCCGCGCGAACGCGAGCGGCACGTCCTGGGCGCGGGCCGGCTCGATGGCCCATTTCACGTACGGTCGCGGGAACACCGTGGACTGCTCCGCGTACAGGTACGGGTCCGTCGGGTGCATCGAGCGCACCTGCTGCCCGGCGAGCACCACCACCGGGCTGCGGTTGCGGAACGCCGTGTACACGCTGCACAGCCCGTTGCCCAGCCCCGCCGCCGAGTGCAGGGTGACCAGCGAGGGTCGGCCCGTGGCCTGCGCATAGCCGTCCGCCATGGCGACCGCCGACGCCTCCTGCAGCGCCATCACCCACCGCACCCGCTCCGGCCAGTCCGCGAAGAACGGCAACTCCGTCGACCCTGGATTGCCGAACACCACCGACGTCCCGGTCGCCGCGAGATACTCCCAGACCCGGTCACGCACCGATTCCGCCATAGGCTCATGATCGCCTTCAGTAGAGCGCCCGGGATCCGCCACACCGCCCCGGGCAGTCACAACGCGTCGAATGAACTACCGTCTCCAGGCTCGGGCAGACGCATGGCTCCGGAGCGTTACATGTTTCTCATAAACGATCCTTTCCTGGAGGAAGGTCGAAAATGGCTGTCGGCGGTGGCCCGGCCATCCGATCCGTTCTCAGAGGGCGTTTAGCGTGGGTGGATTGCCTCTTATTGCCTAGTAAGCCCCTCGCCAGGTTGGTGTGATCTCGTCCGTTATGCGCTTGCGAGGTTGTCGATCGAGGCGATATGGACCATGGCTTCGGAGCTGGCGGCGAGGGTTTCGTAGTCGCGGGCGAGTCGGCGGTGCATCATGATCCAACCGATACTCCGCTCCACCACCCAGCGTCTTTTCACGACGTGAAAACCGCGAACTCCGGGGTTTCTGTCGATGACTTCGACGTCGTTTCCGAGCTGCGCTCCGTGCTCGACACGGTCCTCGGCCCGGGCCCGGGCCCGCAGCCGGTGACGGAGCTCGAGCTCGGCGATCGGCCGGTCGGGGGTGTTGGTCGCGAAGCACGTGATGCATGCCGTCCGCGTCCGTGATCCTCAACTGAGCCCCGGGATGGGGTCGTTCCTTGCGGACGATCAGCCGCGTCCCTTTCGGCCAGTCGTCCAGCAGCTTGCCCGTGAGCTCGGCAACCCAGGCCCCGCCGCGGACCTTGCCGTCTGCCTCGACGGCCGGCGTCCAGGCCGAGGCCGGGATCTTCAGGAGGTGCTGGTGAATGGTGTCGATGATCACCATGCCGACTGAGTAGGACAGCCGTCGGCCTCGCTTCGCGAGCCAGTACACGAAGTCGTGGGTGCCGCCGGCGGAGCCCTCGCCGGTACTTCTTTGGCAGCTGGGCCAGGGCCAGTTGAGCGGTGGTGATGTGGTCGGCGGCCGTGTTCGAGCCCGCGTTCCCCGGTCTGAGGAGGACCGCGACCGGGTCTCCGGTTCCGCCCGGGCCGTGGTCGACGAAGGCCGTCAGGGGGTGATGGCCGTAGGTCTTCTTCCAGGTCGCGGCCGCGTCCTCCTTGTCAGAGTGCGCGATCACGAGGACGCCGTCGAGGTCGACCGTGACCTGTCCATCGGCGTCCGGGGCAGTCTTGCCCGCCAGCGACCAGACCCGGCTGCTGACTTCGGACCGTGCAGTCCGGATGGCCTGCAGGGCTTTCTCGCCGGAGGCGGCGAGGGCGTCGATCAGACGAGAGACCGTCGAGTCGGAGGCAACCGCGCCGAAGACGGCCGGCTCACACCGCAGCATCGCGACGTCCGCGACGCAGTCCCCGCCGAGTGCGACCGCCAGGGCGACGTCCCTGACCGCCTGTCGGACAGCCCGCTTCATGAAAGCCCGAGGCTAAGCCCCGCGCAGCCCACCGGCACCAAGGCGTGACAAAGACCAGCACACCCACCACCGGCCACCGGCCACGAGGAGCAGCGCTGGGCGCGGGTCCCGGGCCGCCAGTGAAGGCCGGCCGCTGGCCAGCCCTGACACGTCCACCAGGCCGCCAGCGCTGCTCTGCAGGAGCGCCCGTCCATCGCCCACCCGCCACTCCTTCAGGACCCCGTCGAGTTCCGAGTCCGTTTGTTCTGCCCGTCACCTGCCGAGATACTCAACGTGCCTGCTGCGACTGTTGGTTGTGTTCGGCACGTGGAGCGATCTATGTGGGGGAGTGCAGCACGGGTGACATAGGTTGTCGTCCCGCCACCGCTGTCGGGACGATGGCGTCGATTTCGACGGGCAGGTGGCGGGGGCCGCGCAGTACCGGGTTGGGCCGGTACGGCGGCGGGTCGGTGACCAGCCGGGGATTGACCAGCCGTTGGGCCAGCGCGGGCAGCGCCACCCGCGCCTCCACCCTGGCTAGCGGGGCGCCGAAGCAGATGTGGATGCCGCCGCCGAAGCCGAGGTGCTGGTTGTCGGTGCGGTCGGGGGCGAAGCGGTCGGGGTCGGCGAAGCGTTTCGGGTCGCGGCTGCCTGCCGCGAGCATCAGGGCCAGGGGCGAGCCGGCGGGGATGGTGGTGCCGGCGATGTCGATGTCGGCCAGCGTGGCGCGGTTGGTCAGCATCTGTACCGGCGGTTCGTAGCGCAGCAGTTCCTCGACGAGCCGGGTGATCAGGCCGGGCTCGCGACGCAGCCGGTCCAGCACGTCCGGGTGGCGCAGCAGGGTCAGCATGCCGTTGGTGATCAGGTTGACGGTCGTCTCATGGCCGGCGACCAGCAGCAGCCCGCAAGTGGACAGCAGGTCGCCGCGTGACATCGGCGCGTGCGGGCCGGTGTCGGTGACCAGCCCGGAGATCAGGTCGTCGCCCGGCTGCCGGGCGTCGGCTTCGGCCAGTCCGTTGAGGTACTCACCCATCTCCGCGAGCACCTGCTGACGCCGGCAAGTCCGCTGTTCGAACGTTCCCGTGGTGGGGTCGATGGTCACGATGAGCGCGTCGGCCCACACGTGGAAGCGCGGCTCGTCTGTGCGCGGGACGCCGAGCACCTTGCAGATCGCTGTCACCGGCAGCAGGTAGGCGAAGCCCTCGACGATGTCGACGCGGTTCTTGCCGACGAGATTGTCGATCAGGCCGTTGGTGATCTCGGTCAGCCAGGGGCGCATGCCCTCGATCCGCCCGGGGGTGCAGGGCGGCCCGAACGGCCGCATCGCCAACTCGCGGAGGCGGTCATGCACGGGCGGGTCGTGGCGGATGAATTCGAATGGAATACCGGGAGGGCCTTCCTCCAGGGGTTTGTCGGCCAGCTCAGGGTGGTTGCGGGGATCGGAACTGACTCGTGGGTCGTGCAGCAGCGCGACGATCTCGTCGTAGGTGCTGACCACATACGTGCCGTCGGCCTGCCGTGCCACCGGCGTCTTGCGCAGCTCGGCATACAGCGGGTAGGGGTTAGCCCGGCTGGCCGGGTCCAGTATCTGGCCAAAAATGCCGGCCTCTGACATGACAACGTCTCCCTCGGACACGCGCGGTGTCGCGGCATGGTGTTCAGCGCCCGGATCAGCGGTCGTGATACACCAGCTCCGCGCGGCGCTCGCTCGGGTCGTGGCCGGTCACCACGACGGTGGCGGGATACACGGGGCGGATCCGCGGATCAGGCAGGCCGACAGGCACCGGGTGCCGGTCATCGGGCTCGTCGACCTCGCGGAAGACGGGCGGGAACGGCTCGGCCGCGTCGATCATCTTCTGATAGGACTCCAGCCACTTGCCCTGGTCGAACCCGACCGCCGCGGTAACCCGCCCCCGGTAGCCGTACACGGCCACGAACCGGCGCGCGGCGACCGAGCCCTGGGCGATGGCGACCTGGTCGGCGTAGGTCGGCACGCCGACCGACTTGATGTTGATACCGAACTGGGCGGACC
This sequence comes from Streptomyces sp. NPDC093064, assembly GCF_044754605.1. Lineage (NCBI taxonomy): Bacteria > Bacillati > Actinomycetota > Actinomycetes > Kitasatosporales > Streptomycetaceae > Streptomyces > Streptomyces sp. NPDC093064. The sequence continues at coordinate 21,876 of NZ_JBIVPK010000068.1, read as the reverse complement.
AGAACACCGGGTTGGGCACGTGCGGCCATCGGTCAGCCGCGGCATTGATCATGTTGTGCGCGGCGACCCCGGCCTGGGTGACCGCGTTGCCCCAGTGCTCGACCGCCAGGAACTGGTAGTCGTATGCCGGGTGCGGGCTGCGCGCGACGTCGCCGGCGACGAACACGTCGTCGGTGACCAGGCCATTGGCGTCGACGGCCCGGCAGCCGGCGTCGCAGGCCACGCCCCATGGGCCGACCGCAAGGCCGGAGCCGAGCAGCCATTCCACGTTGCGGATGGCACCGAGCGCCACCACCGCCACGTCGGTGTCGATCGTGGCGCCGTTGGACAGGTGGGCGTGGCGCAGCCGGCCGTCGCCGTCGCCGTCCATGCCGGTGACGGTGACGCCGCAGCGCAGGTCGACGCCGTGCTCGCGCTGGATGTCGCCGGCCACCGCGCCGATTACCTCGCCCAGCGTGCCGACCAGGGGTGCCGCCCCCCGCTCGGCGACCGTGACCGGCACATCCTGGTCCCGGCAGGCCGAGGCGACCTCGGAGCCGGTGAACCCTGCGCCGATGACCAACACCCGCCGGGGCCTGTCGGCCAGCCGCCGGCGCAGGCCTGCGGCGTCGTCGCGGGTACGCAGCACGAATACCCCGTCCAGTGCGGCCTCGGCCTGGTTCGGCCAGGGCCGGGCGCGGGCCCCGGTGGCGATCAGCAGTCGGTCGTACTCGACGGTGCTGCCGTCGCCGAGGTGTACCTGCTTGCCGGCCAGGTGATCCAAGTTCGGGTGCCCCATTGCGCCGCAGCAATCCGTGTTGCCTGGAGCAGCGGCGGGCCTCATGCCGTCGTCCTGCCGGTTCTGCTGTTGACCGACCCGTCCCTTTCAGTTTCCGTGCTGTGTCGGTCGAGGTGTAACACTTCCGGCCGAAAATGCTCTTACCAAGTGGACGACTGCGTCGGTCGGCCGGGACAGGAGACACGACTCGTGCAGTGGACGGACGAGAGCGGCGGAGCGTACGGCGAGGATCCGTACGGTGGCGTCGGGTACGCGTACGATTACGGCTACGAGTACAGCGGCAGCGCCACCACCGACACGGCGACGAGGTCCTGGGACCCGCAACTCGCGCAATGTAACGCCTATGCGGGGGAGACAGCCTCCTACGCGACCGGGACGCATCTCCACGCCGCCGGACCGGGGCCCGCCACGGCGTGGGACGCTCCCCATGGAGACGTCCTCACCGTGCCGCCTCCAGAACTCGACACGCCCGGCCTTCCCGTACCGGGACCGGACACGCCGGAGAGCGAGTCGGTGCGGCCCGTCTTCGTCGATTCCTCGGGGCGACGCCAGCGCCGCGTGCTGCGCGCCGCACGCCTGTTGGTGATCCCCGCCGGCGGCTACGTCGCTCTGCTGGTCAGCACCGTGCTTGGCGGCCCGAGCCTCAGCGCCCCGTTCGTCCCGCAGACGGGCTCCGCGCACCCGGCCACGCCTCGGGTGACCGCGCCCGACGCCTCCCCCGGAACCGGCCACTCCGCGGGGAGTATGGGCCCTACCGCGGCGCAGAAGAACTCCCGCCCCACGGCGGCGCAAAAGACTTCCGGCTCCACCGACCGGTCGACAGGCTCTGCGGCCGCACCCGCGCCTACCGCGGCGCCCACCGCCATCGCGTCTCCGACCTCGACCCCGACCGCCGCCCCCACCTCCAAGCCCGCCTCCAGGCCCACCGCCTCCAAGCCCGCCTCCAGGCCCACCACCTCCAAGGGCCGCGCGATCGGCTCGTCCCACAAGCCAGTGAAGTGATCCAAGGCCCCTGACGTGACCAACCGCAGACGCCGCAACGCTCCCGCCCGCCGCCACAGCCGTACCCGCCAGGTCACACCCCGCACCCATTGGCTGTTGCTGAGCGTGCTCGTGGTGACCCTGTCGACGGCCCTTCTGCTGCAGGGCTACACCCACCACATGTTCGGCATCACGTCGGACAACGTGACCGGCACCCGGGGCAGCAGTGCCGCAGTGCCTACCCAGGTGACCCACGGCGGCCCCGTCATCGCGGACGCCGCCACCTCTGCGCACACCGCCCAGGTGCAGGCCCGCACCATCGCGTTGACCTTCGACGACGGCCCGGACCCCGTCTGGACACCGCGGATCCTGGACGTGCTGCGCCGCAACCACGTACACGCGACCTTCTTCGTCGTCGGAACCGAGGTCGTCGCCCACCCGGAGCTGATCCGCCGGATCGTCGCCGAGGGTCACCAGATCGGCATCCACACCTTCACCCATCCCGACCTGGCCCACCTCGCCCCATGGCAGCGTTCCCTGGAGCTGCGCGAGACGCAGCTGGCGGTGGCCGGCGCAGCCGGGGTCACCACCGCACTGCTGAGGCCGCCGTTCTCCTCGAAGAACGACGCGCTGGACGACGCCGACTGGTCCGTCCTGAAGCAGGCCGACGCGGCGGGCTATGTCACGGTGCTCACCACTCAGGATGCCGAGGACTGGCAGCGTCCAGGAGTGGACCGCATCCTCGCGAACGCGACACCGCACGGGCACGGCGGGCAGATCATGCTGATGCACGACGGCGGCGGTGACCGCTCCCAGACCGTCGCCGCGTTGAACACCTTGATCCCCAGGCTGAAGGCACAGGGCTTCACGTTCGCGGCGGTGTCCGACGCGGTCGGCATGGCTGGGCCCGTCCAGCCCGCCGGGCTCGTCGACCATTTGCAAGGGCTGGCCCTCATCAAGGTGCTGCAGGGCGGCGACTGGGCCGTGTGGCTGCTGGGCCTGCTGATGTACGCGGCCGGCGCGATCAGTGTGCTGCGCGCGGTGGTCGTGCTGATCGCCGCCCGGCGGCACCGCCGCCTGCGGACCAGACACCGGAGCCGGCTCTGGGGGCCGCCGATGACCGCGCCGGTCAGCGTCATCGTCCCCGCCTACAACGAGAGCGCCGGCATCGAGGCGGCCGTGCGTTCACTGCTCGCCTCGGACCATCCGGTCGAGGTCATCGTGGTGGACGACGGCTCCACCGACGGCACCGCCGACCTGGTGGAGTCTCTCGGTCTGCCGGTACGGGTGATCCGGCAGCAGAACGCGGGAAAGCCCGCCGCGCTCAACACCGGGCTCGCCGCCGCGACCTGGGACCTTGTGGTCATGGTCGACGGTGACACGGTCTTCGAACCCGACACTGTCCGCACGATCGTGCAGCCCTTCGCCGACCCCCGCGTGGGCGCCGTCTCGGGCAACGCCAAGGTCGTCAACCGCGGTGGCCTCCTGGGCCGCTGGCAGCACATCGAGTACGTGGTCGGGTTCAACCTCGACCGCCGCCTGTTCGACCTCGCCGAGTGCATGCCGACCGTCCCCGGCGCGGTCGGCGCGTTCCGCCGCCGGGCGCTGCTGGACCTCGGCGGCGTCAGCGACGTCACCCTCGCCGAGGACACCGACCTCACCATGGCGCTGTGCCGCGCCGGCTGGCGCGTGGTGTACGAGGAGGACGCGAAGGCCTGGACCGAGGCGCCCGCGTCACTGAACGCCCTGTGGCGCCAGCGGTACCGCTGGTGCTACGGCACCCTGCAGGCCATGTGGAAACACCGCGGCGCACTCGTGCAGCGCGGCGCGGCCGGAAAACTGGGCCGCCGGGGCCTGATCTACCTGCTGCTCTTCCAGGTACTGCTGCCGCTGCTCGCACCCGTCGTGGACATCTTCGCCCTCTACGGGCTGATCTTCCTCGACCCGGTCCGCATCATCGGCCTGTGGCTGGCCTTCCTGCTGCTGCAACTGCTCATGGGCCTGTACGCGTTCCGCCTGGACGGGGAACGGCCCGGCCCGCTGTGGAGCCTGCCGCTGCAACAGTTTGTCTACCGGCAACTGATGTACCTGGTCGTGATCCAGTCCGTCTTCACCGCCGTGTCGGGCTCACGACTGCGCTGGCAGCGCATGGAACGGTACGGCAGCCTCAAGGCCCCGGTGGGCACCGAGGCGCCCCGCAACGACCGCTTCCCGCAGGAACCCGGCTTTTCTCAGCCGGCACCGTACGAGGCTCTAGCGCAGCCGGCACCCTACGGCGTGCCGCACCAGGGACCCCACAACGGTCACCAGCAGGCCGCACCGCACGAGACACCGCAGTGGTACTGACCGTGCTCGCGTCGGTGCGGCAACTCGCCCACGCCGTCGGGATGCGCAGCACGTCGTCGGTCGCCTACCCCCTGGCCCACCTGGAGAAGTCCGGCGCGCAACGCGTTCGAAAAGAGTTCTATAGTCGTGCAGCCGGAGATTGGTGGTGAGCATGACAGCTACTGGTCTCTGTGGCCCCCTGCGCGAGCCGAAGGGCGGCGAACCGCCTCCGCGCAGGACCGGACGACCGAAACAGGGGGGACCCCACCGCATGAATCCGCATTCCGGCCGGCGCGCCAAAACCGCCGCCGCGGCCACGGGACTGGCAGCCGTGCTGCTCGCCGCCACCCCGGGTATCGCCACGGCGGCCGGGAAGAACCTTCCGCCGCTTCAGCCGAGCATCGACACCCTCACCGTCAACTGGGACAAAGCTTGCTCCGCCGAGCCCGTCTACGTCCCCAGCGCGCCCGAACTGCGGGCCGTCGTCGAGGACACGACGGAGGACAACGAGGAGTGGGAGACCAACGGAGCCGGGGCCGAGTTCGAGGCCTGGTGGACCGACGCCGACGGAGCCGAGCAGCGCCGGACCCACACCTCCGGCATCGTGCACTCTCCGATCACCCAGCTGTGGCGGACCCCCTCCGACCTCCCGGCCGACACCGTCGTCTCCTGGCATGTCCGGGCCGTCGACGGCGAGGGCGCGACCTCCGCCTGGAGCGACGAAACCCCCGGCATCACCTGCCGGTTCGTCATCGACACGGTCAACCCCGAGCCGGCGACGGTTGTCTCCGAGCAGTACCCGGACGACGACAGCGGCTGGCACGACGGCGTCGGCGTCTACGGCAGCTTCACGTTCGACTCTCCGTCCGAGGACGTCGTCGAGTACGTCTACTCCGTCCTCGGCTCCGCCCCCACTCGGGTCCGACCCGAGGAGCCGGGCGGACCGGTCACCGTCCGGTGGATGCCGGAGGACAGCGGGGTCTTCTACCTGCAGGTCCGCGCCGTCGACCGGGCTGGGCGGTCCAGCTCCCAGACGACTCACTGGATGCGCGTCGCCGCCGGCCGCGCCCCCGTCGCCCACTGGACGCTCGCCGATCCGGCCGGAGCCGACAACGCCGCCGCCGAGGCCGGCCCCGTGGCCCGCGCCAAGAACGGCGTCGTCTTCGGCGCTCCCGCCCCCTCCCGCACCGACCTCACCTCCACCGTCACCCTCGACGGCCGGGGCAACAGCTACCTCACCCCGCACGCCCCCGCGACGGACACCGCCAGGACCTTCGCCCTCTCCGCCTGGGTCCGCCCCGCCGCCACCGACACCCCGATGACGGTGGCCAGCCAGGATGCCGCCGACGGCACCTCCGCCTTCACCCTCGGCCTGCGCCCGACCGCGGACTCCCCGGCCACCTGGGCCTTCCGCTACGGCGCCACCACCCTCACCGGCGGCAACGCCTCCGTCGGCGGCTGGGCCCACCTGACCGGCCTGTACGACACCGAGGACAACACCCTGCGCCTCTACGTCAATGGCAAGGAGGTCGCCTCCAAGACCGGCGTCGCCCCGGTGGCCGCCCCTGGCGCCTTCCAGATCGGCCGCGCCCGCGGCGACGCCGGTGCGCGCTGGCAGGGCGAGATCGGCGACGTCCGCGTCTGGGACCGGGTCGTGTCCCGCAAAGAGATCGAGGGGCTGGGGTCCCGTCCCGCCAAACTGGTCGCCGCCTGGGACATCGAGCGGACCGATGACGGTGTGATCCCCGACCGGTACGGCGACAAGCCGCTCACCCTGCACGGCGGCGCCGGCTTCTACACCCCCGACTACGATGCCTGCTTCGAAGACCCCGAGTGCTTCGAGTTCCCGGCGGCCGCCCTCGACGGCAACGACCACCTGGCCTTGGACGGCACGGACGACTACGCCGCCACCAGTGGTCCCGTCGTCGACACCGCCGACAGCTTCAGCGTCGGCCTGCGGGTCCGCTTCGCCGACACCACCCCCGACCGGCCGATGACCGTCCTGTCCCAGGGCGACGCCGACCGTGACGCCTTCAAGGTCCGCTACGACCCGGCCGCGTCCGAGTGGCAGCTGGTCGTCACCCGCGGCAGCGAACCGGGCGCCGCGGAGACCGTTGTCGCCGGGCCCGGCGCTCCCACGTCCTACTCCGACGAAGTGGTCGTGGTGTACGACGACTCCGAGGGCCACATCACCCTGTACGTCGAGGGCGAGGCCATGGCCACCACGGAGTTCAAAGCCGCCTGGAGCACCCCCGGCCCGCTTCAGATCGGCCGCGGCCACACCGCCGACGGCGGCTGGGGCGAGTACTTCCACGGCGGGGCGGACACCGTCCGCGTCTTCAGCGGAGCCCTCACCGCGTCCCAGGTGAAATCGTTCGCCTACCTCTACTGATCTCGACCCGCTCATCAACGAGATCGTTGTCGTGCTACTCGACGCCGCAGTGCTTGGCCAAGCCCCAGTCCGCCCGGACCGAATGCGCCCGGCGGACTGGGCACTGCGCGCCTGTACAGCAGGAGCAATCGGCCCGGTGCCGCAACTGGCGCATCTCTACCTCGCAGCACACACCGATCCGCACGGTCTCCGTGGCCGAACCCGAGCGCAGAAACATGTTAAGGGACTGGAACACCGACGACTTCCCGGCGTTGTTTTCGCCGATCGGGCAACCGAATCGGGAAATTGAGCGGAGCGTGCGGGCCCCGGGACACGATGTCCCGGGGCCTCGCGCTGCTGAACGCCCGTCACCAGTCGGCGTGTGCGAATCTGCATCTCAATGTCACCGGTTTCTGTAGTGGTGACACCAGTGCGCTCCAGCGCTGGTGTCAGGGCGGTGAGCTGGGGGTTCGCCGTGCGGTGCGGGGTGGTGGTGACATCGGGGTGCAGTTTTTGCGGTGACGGCTTGTGAGGTTGCTGCAGGTCGCGGCGTGTCCTTCCGGTGCAGATTCGCGAGGAGGCCCAGCAGAACGAGGCGAACGGGTACCGTCCGCAGGACGATTCATCCAATGATGACGTCGAGTTCGATATGTACGACAATGCGGGAATTCCCGATGGTGTGCGAGACGTCGTCGGTTTCTTCAGCTATCGCGGCGCGATCGACGGAGTGGTGCTGCACCTCCTCGGACGCCACGATGAGGCCAATGAGGCCATCAAGGGATTCATCGGCCCCTTCTTCACTGGATTCGTCGCAGGTGAAGTCAGCAAGGGATCGCAGATCGGCCCGGTGTCGCGCGCGTTCGGCAGGGTCGGGGTCAAGGTGTTCGGTGTGCCGGTGGCTCTCGGAGCGACGGTCGTAGACTATTTGCTCCCGCAGGGCGGTCCGGTCCGCTACATCGAACCCGGCCCATTCAACCGTCCTGCGCAGCCCCCGATCTCCTGACGCGGTGATGAGATGACACTGAGAAAATCGTGGAACTCGCTGCAAGGCGGCGGATTCATCAGAGGCTTGGCTGATGAGCTGCTGGGCCAGCGATCTCTTTTCCTCGGCATTTGCGGCCTCGTGGCAGGATTCGGAGGCGCCATCAATCTTGATGGCATCGCCAAGCGATTGATGTTCCTGGCGGTCGGCTGCGTGTCTCTCGTCCTCACGGTGTACTCGTGGAGACAAGTGAAGCGTCAGACGCTCGAGAAGAACGCTCAACGCCGACAGCAGAGGTAACCGCCGAAAGGGCCCGCCAGAACCCTGGCGGGCCCTTTCGGCCTGTACTCAGAGTGAACTCGCACCCTCGTGCTCGTCGATGCCGCTCCCCCAGGAAGCCTCCGGCGAGTCGATCTACGGTACTGAACCATTCGCGGCTGCCACACGACGAAGCCGGGAGTCCTTCAAGGGATTCATCGGCCGCTTACTCACCGGGCAGCTCGGTGGAGTGGTGAATAAGGGAAGCCAGATCGGCCCGGTGACTGGTGTGATCGGCAGAGCAGGCGTCAGGGTCTTCGGCTGGCCTGTGGCCCTGGTGCGAATCTGAATGAGGGTGTCACTGGTTCTGCGGTGGGTGTCACTGGGTGGCTGTGGGCGTGTGGTCTGGGGTGATGCGGCGGGTGGTGTTATCGGGGGTGATGTGCTGTTGGTGATACGGGGATGAGTGTCCGCTGGTCGGTGTGGTGCAGATTCCGGAGCGGTGGGGGAGTGTAGCAGGGTCCTTTGCATGATCGCGGTCTGTCCGGGTTCATCCGGTGAGGCCGAGGGCGGTCAGGGGTCTGCGGTAGTCGCAGGCGGTGTGGCGTAGGGCGGCGGCGATGTTGGTGTGGCCGTCCTGGCGGTGGACGCCTATGGCGAGGTTGCGCAGGCCGGCCATGATGCGTGGGAGGTGGCCGATGTGGATCTTGGAGTCATCCTCGCGGAACGTGCGGTCGCGGACATGGTGCAGAAGGTTTTCGATCTTCCAGTGTCCTCTGATCCAAGCGGCGAGTCGGACGCCGGTCGCCGCGCCGGGCGGCAGGCTGGTGATCAGGTAGACGCGTTCGATGGTGAGCTTGCCGGTGGTGAAGTTCTTTCTCCAGCGCACGACTTGAAGTGCCTGGCGGGCGTCGGGGTAGTCGAGGTGGGCGAAGGCGGCGGTCTTCAGCCGCCGGATCTCCAGACGGTGGTGGGCGCGGGTGCGGTCGTGGTGGTCGAGCGTGATCTCGCTCCAGGGCAGACGGCGGATGCGGTCGAACAAGCCGGGGTGGTTGGCCTTGACCTGGGCGATGTAGTGGGCGCCGCGTTCACGGAGGTAGGTGCCATGGGCGTGTTGGGTGTGCAGCGCGTCAGTCGTGACGACCGTGCCGGTCAGGTCGATGGTGGACAGCAGGGGCTGGAAGGCGGGGATCTCGTTGCTTTTGTCGGAGACCTGACGCTGGGCCAGGACATGGCCGTCGTGGTCCATCGCGGCGAGGAGAGTGATGTACGGGGTGGTGGCGGTGCGCGATCCGCGCAGTGCCTTGCCGTCGACAGCGATCGCCCGCAGTCCGGGGCCGGCCGGGGTCGCACGGGCGGCGAGAAAGGCCCCGATCGCCCGGTCCAGAGGGTCACCGTCGAGCCGTACGAGGAGACGGCGCAGGGTATGGGGATGCGGGACGGACACGGCGCCGGTCAGCGGGTCGACGGGGAAGCCGAGGGTCCGGCGGGCCCAGGTGGGGGCATCGCCGATCCATTCCGTGATCGCGGTGAGCGAGCGGGCACCGGCCAGGACACTCGCTGCGGCAGCGGTGACCAGGGCGGACAGCGGATAACGCCGGCCGCGTACGCCTCTCGGGTCGGGGAGCAGGTCCAGGAAACTGAACAGGCGGACTGCGTCCGCCAGCGGGGCAGGTGCGGAAACCTGGGCCAGTTGGTCCAGCGCGGCAGGCATGAGAGAGGATGCAGGAGCAGGCACGGACTCGCCAAGTGTTCATGGGACTTCGACACTCACATGATCACCGAGACCGTGCCTGCACTGCGTCTGCCCCTGCCTGAATCGGGACGCCCACCCCAAGACCGGATCTACCGGATGTTCCAGACGTACCGCGATCTTGCAACAGCCCCTGGGGAGTGTAGCGCTCGGCTTGCCGCGTGTTTCCAGGATTGGTTTGTCTGTCCCGGATCGTGTGAACTGCCGGACTGTGTCTGGGTGTTGACGGGGAACGTGCCTGGTGTGCGCCGGTACGCGGCGTCGGTGCCAGGGGGTACGTCATGGCCGGGCCGGGTGAGAGCGGGGCAGGGGCCGAGGAGGTCTCGCTGGTGTCGCGGGCGCTGGGGCGTGAGCAGGCGCTCGCACGGTTGCTGGCGCTGGACGGGCGCGGGGAGTTGACCACGGAGCACGCGCAGCTGGTCGCCAGGTCGGCGGGGGTGTCGCTGCGGACGGTGTGGCGATGGCTGGACGATGGCCGCCAGGGGCGCATGGAGCCGGCCGGGCGCCAGCGGTTTCGGATCACGGACGAGTTGCATGGACGTCTTGCGGCGTGGTGCGGGAACGCGGCCGCGCTGCACCGGGAGCTGGTGGGCGAGTATGCCGCAGCCGTCGCCGAGGGACGTGAGGTGGATCCGGTGCCGTCGTTGGCGACGCTGCACCGGGCGATTCGTCTGGATCTGAACGCGGGGCAGCGTGCGGCCCTTGTCGGTGGGGAGCGCGCCAGGCGCCGTCATGATGTGCATCTGCGGCGTCCGTGTCAGTGGCGGAATGCCTGCTGGGAGGCGGATCACAAGCATGTGCCGGTCGAGGTGTTGCTGGACGGCGAGTTGGTGTGCCCGTGGGTGACGTGGTTCATCGACTGTGCCACCGAGACGATTCCGGGCGCGGCGGTCACCCCGCACCAGCCCTCCAGGGACGCGATCCTCGACAGCTTGCGGATTGCGCTCTCGCGCAATGAGGACCCCACCGGCCCGTACGGGCCGATCGGCGGCCTGCCCTCGCTGGTGCGCCTCGACCGCGGCGCCGATTTCCTCTCGGCCACCGTCGCCGACGCTTTGGGTCACTTCGCCGTGCCAGTGCAGCCGCTCCCGCCGTATCGGCCGGATCTGAAGGGATCGATCGAGAACCTGAACAGGTGCGCGGAGAAGATGCTCTTCGCCTCGCTGCCCCGCTGCACCCACGCCCCGTCCACCCGGCTGCGCCCCGGCGCCCGCGGCAAGCATGCCGTCGCCGCGGAGCCGCTGCCGTTCGCCGAGTTCGTCCGCCTGCTGCTTCAGTGGGTCACGTGGTGGAACACAGAGCACACCTCGCAGGCCCTTGGCGGGCGTACGCCGCTTGAGGCGTGGCGGGACGATCCCACCCCGATCGAGGATGTGGACCCGGGCCTGCTGTACCGGTTCACGCTCGCCGACGACGGACGTATGCGCACGCTCACCACCAGCGGGGTGCGCTGGAGGAATCGGTATTACGTGGGGGAGTGGATGCACGGCGGCGCGGATGCGGGGACGAAGGTCCGCCTGCGCTACATCCCGCACCACGACCACGAGATCGAGGTGTTCGAGGCTGCGTCCGGAAAGTACCTGGGGCCGGCGCACCCTTCGGATGAGGCCACGCCCGAGCAGCGCAGGGCGCACCGGCGGCGCAAGGATGCCGAGAAGCGGCGCCTGGCCCGTGCCTTGTCTGCCGCCTCCGAGCACACCCGCACCTGGTACGCCGCGGTCACCGAGGCCAAGCCGCCCGAGCGGCTGGGCTCGTTGAGCGCGGCCGAGGCCGACCGGGCCGCCGATCAGGAGCGGCTGAAGGATGCGGCCGAGTGGGCGCTGCCGGACCTCATCCCGCCCGCTGCGCCGCCGGCCGGGTGGCGTACCCCTGCTTCCCTGGCCGCGCTGACCACGCCGGGCCGGCCCGCTCCGGTCCCGTCCGGGAGTGATGGCGCTTCCGCCCCGGACGGCCCGGACGGCCCGGACGGCCCGGACGGGCGGGCTGCACGTCCCACCACAGACGAAGACGGAGACGCCTCGTGACCGCGGCCACCTACCAGTACGTCGATCTGCCCGATGCGTCCGTGGTCACCACCCGTGCCCTGCTCGCTGCCCGGGAGAACATCACCGACACCGTCGCTGCCCGCGCCATGATGTGCATCCACGGCGGTGCCGGCTTCGGTGACCAGGCGGGTGGCGGTCTTGTCGTGGTAGCCGAGTGCCCTCGTGATGACGGGGGCCGGGGCTTGGAGGACGAGTTGGCGGATCGCGGAGGTCCTGCCGGGCTGTGGCGGGACACCGATTTCGCGTAGGTGGGCCTGGAGACTGCCTGGGTTCATCGGCTGCCCCGGTTGGCGGCCGGGGAAGAGCCAGGCGACGCCGACACACGTCCACGTCGTCCAGCCCTCCTCTCGCCAACGGCCGTGTGCCGTGCTTGTGATGGGCGGGCTACCGAGACGCGCCGATCGCCGGGCCGAAGAGATCGCGTTGTTCGCTGATGTACTCGGCGAGGGTGCGCGGCGTGTGGCCGGTCAGATGTGTCAGACGGTCGGGGTCGACAGGTACTGTGGACGCGCCTCGCAGGGCGGCGCCGAGCGCGGAGATGTGCGAAGCCATGTCGGCGTTGACGACACCGTCCGTCTCCGAGGCTGCCTGGGCCTCGAGTTCCTCGCGCCATGCCTGCGCGGATATCCCTTCGAAGCAGACCTCGCGGCCCAACTCGGTGGACAGGACACGGGCCACCTTGGCGTGCGAGGCCGCTTCGGATCCGGGCAGAATCTCGAGCGCTGCACCGGAGAATCGCTCTGGGTGGAGGAGAGCGGCCACGGCGAGCTCGGCCGCATCGATACCGGCGATCCACGGCAGGACGGTTTCGTCGAAGCTGTTGCGGAAGACGTCCTGCTCGCGGACGGAGCGTGCGTGCAGCACCGCCAGGTTTTCATGGAAGAGCGCCGCGACACGCAGGACGAGCAGGTCCAGGCCGGCCCAGGCGAGAACCTCCTCGGCGAGCCATTGCGCCCGCCCGAGATGGCTGGGGCTGTCCGGGACGGCGGGCCCCATGGACATCACTACCACCCGTGGTGAGCGGCCGACCTGGCGTACCGCGGCGGCGAAGTTCGCGGCTGCGGGGATCACCCCCTGGTTGATGGGGTACGCGAAGTAGACCAGGTCGACGCCCTCGAGGGCATGGAGCAGACTCGCCCTGTCATGCAGGTCACCGACCACGACATCGGCGCCCAGCGCAACGAGGGGCTCCGTGCGCTCGTCCTTCTTCCGGGCCAGGACCCGGACCTCACGGCCTGCCTCACGCAGGCGGCGCACCAGGTGCCCGCCGAGGCCGCCGTGCCTGCCCGTGGCACCCGTGACGAGAATGGGTGAAGAGGGGGTGCTCATCGGTTCGTCTCCTTGGTTTCGTTGCGTCGGGCCGCGAGTTCCAGGCGGCTGCGGATCTCCGGTCCTGCCCCCGGTCCGGCGGCCAGGGCGGTGCTGTCAGGGGTGAGCGGCTGCCCGGTGGCCGCATCGACCATCACCGGTTCGACGGCCTTGCCGCTCTCGCGGTCGAGGAGGACGAGGGCGGGCCCGTCCTCTCCCGCCATGTGCCGGTTTCCCCACGCGGTCAGAGCCATCAGCACGGGCCGGAAGTCGCTGCCCTTGTCGGTGAGGACGTACTCGTCGCGTGGCGGCCGCTCGCTGTAGCGAAGCCCCATGCCGCTGCGCCCCCCTGACGCCGTGCACGCCGCCGCGGGCCGGTCGATAGACCGAGAGCCGGATCCTGTACAGCCAACTGGGGCCGCCCGACGGACCCGGACGGCGATCGTCATGCGACGCTCGGGTACAGGCCCGCCAGCGGACCTGACAGCGCGGAGCGGACGCGGCGGGAGACGTCGTCGGCCAGTACCTCCGGGGCACCTTCGGCCAGACCGTCTAGGGCCAGGTTGGCGATAGTCAGCGGGTCACTCTTGGGCGAGTCGACATGGGCGGCCATGTCGGTGTCCATGAAGCCCACGTGGACTGCCGTGACCTGTGTCTTCTGCTCGGCGAGGGAGAGGCGGAGCGCATTGGTCAGGGACAGCTCCGCCGCCTTCGCGGCGGCGTAGGCGGACATGTCGGCGGTCGTGAGCCAGGACAGCACCGAGAGCACGTTGAGCACGGCCCCGCCGCCGTTCGCCGCGAGGATCGGGGCGAACGCCCGGGTGACCGACAGGGTGCCGAAGTAGTGCGTCTCCATCTCCAACCGGATGTCGGCCAGGTCGCCGTCGAGCAGCGATGCGCCGGTGAAGCTCCCCGCGTTGTTGACCAGCAGGTCGACATCGGTCGCGAGCGTCGCGGCCGCTTGGACCTGCGCGGGGTCGGTGACGTCGAGCCGTATCGCTTTCACGCCGGGCAGATCGATCTGGTCCGGTCGGCGGGCCGCCCCGTACACCGTGGCGCCACGCGCGACCAGTTCCTGGGCGAGTGCCCTGCCGAGCCCGCGGTTGGCCCCGGTGACCAGGACGGTTGCTGTGCTGATGTCCATGATTCCTCCTTCGGGATGCGCACACCCCAGCTGACTTTCGATTACAGAAGCCAGCCGTGACGCTATAGGCTAACTTTGCGTGAGGCAAGTCAGGTGGAGGGTGGAGAGATGAAGGATCTGCTGGAGGAACGGGACGCCTGGTCCATGGCCAACTGCTCAATCGCCAGGACTCTGGAGATCGCCGGCAACAGGACAGCGCTGCTGATCATGCGCGAGGCGTTCTTCGGCACACGCCGGTTCGACGACTTCGCCAAGCGTGTGGGCATCGGCGAACCCGCCGCCTCGGCGCGCCTGAAGGAACTGACCGCCGCCGGCCTCCTGGAACGCGCCCCCTACCAGGAACCCGGCCAGCGGACCCGGTACGCCTATCAACTGACCGGGAAAGGCCGGGACTTCCTGCCCGTCCTCGTGGCGCTGCGGCAGTGGGGCGACACCTGGGCCGCCGACGAACAAGGGCCCCCCGTGGTCGTACGCCACGAGAATTGCGGCGCCCCGGTGCACGCGGTGCTCCGCTGCGACGACGGCCACGACGTGCCGATCGGGGACTCGTTCGTCGACGCCGGCCCGGGTCTCATCCGCGTCAGCCCGGACAGCCCCTGAACCCAGCGGCGGCCGAAAAACAGGCAGGACGATTCCGTCAAGCGATCGCCGGCCAGCACGCCACACCGACCCAGACGCCCCCGAGGAGCTGCCGTCATGTCCGAAACATCGGAGAAGTGCCTGATCGCCGGCGCGACCGACACAACAGGAGCGGGAATGCTCAGGTCACGTACGTTCGGCTGGGAAGACCCTGCCATTTCCGCCGACGCCGTCCCTCACCACAGCGGCCTCGACTTCCTCCGCGAGATCCTGGCCGGGCGCCTGCCCGCCCCGCCGATCGCCGCCACCCTGGGCTTCACTCTGGAGGAGGCCGAGCACGGCCGGGCGGTCTTCGTCCTGGTGCCGGGCGAGGAGCACTACAACCCGATCGGCAGCGTCCACGGCGGCGTCTACGCCACGCTCCTCGACTCGGCGGCCGGCTGCGCGGTGCAGTCCGTGCTGCCCCAGGGCATGGGATACACCTCGATCGACCTGACCTTGAAATTCCTGCGCCCGATCACCGTCGACACCGGAAAGATCCGCTCCATAGGCACCGTCCTCAACAGCGGCCGCCGCACCGCCCTCGCCCAGGCAGAGCTCCGCGACTCCGACGACCGGCTCCTGGCCCACGCCACCAGCAGCTGCATGCTCTTCCCGGTCGCGGGCCGCTGACCACCATGCGCGGCGCGATGGAGAGGACCTGCAATACTGGCTGACACGTCCGGGCCGCATCGGCCAGGTGTTCTCCTTGCTGCCAGCACCCTCTGGCCGAGCCTTCGCCGAGGACGGCTTCAGGCTCGACCTGGTCACCCCCCCACGTCCACGAGCACACGGCAGCGCACCGCGACGGCTCGTTGACCTGCACAGGACTCGGTGAAGTCCACCCTCGGTGTCTTGTTGCGCGTCGGCGGGGCCGCCGCGCTCCGTGCCGGGCAAGGCCTGGCACGCAGAACAGGCGGGCGGGTAGGGCGCAGTGGCACCAGCAGGGGGTGAGCCGCTCGGGGAGTCGGTGCTGGTGCGGCCACGGCCTGGGGTCCCGGGCCGTGGTCGAGGTTCGGCTCAGGTTGGGAAGGGACGGGGCCAGTAGGTCAGGCCGCCGCGCCGTGGGGTGTGTGCTGTGTCGCCTGGTCTACCGAGTCGTGGAACGCGTAGACCTTGCGCAGGCCGGTGCGCCTGAAGACCCTCAGGATCCGGTCGTCAGTGCATATGAGACGCAGGGAGCCCTCGTGGTCACGGATGCGCTTGGTGATCGCCACGATCATGCCCAGTCCCATGGAATCCAGGAACGGTGCGGGGCATAGGTCCAGGATGAAGTGGCGGTGGCCCTCGTCGAGGAGTTTGGTGACCGCTTCTTGGATCTTGGGCGCGGTGTGGATGTCGACCTCCCCGTTGACCTCGACGATGGTCCAGCCGTTCGCCGGGTAGTAGGTGAGGTCCATGTGTTCGTCGTGGAGGATGCTGGTCCGCATTGCCCGCTCCTCTCCGTCAGGCGACGGATGGCTCGGCCGGCGTACGTCAGTCCCCGATCAACCGTCCGGTGGCAGCCCGGACAGGGCTCCTGGTTGGGGGTGATGGCTTCGTTCCTGGCCGGGGCTGGCGGGTGCCGGGGGCCGGCCCAGAGGGTTCTTACCCACATCATCCAGGATTCAACGATCCTGCCGGCGGACGGCGGTCGGGTCATTGAAGTCGCAATCAACCGGGAGGTCGCAGGCGCTCGTGGACGAGCCGGGACTGCTTGCGCCGCTGCTTTTCCGTGGCTGCGGCCGCTGTCCGTCCAGAGGCCGCAGGACCGTCCTCAACGTCACGTTGTGCGTGCGCTGACGTGCCCGCAGCGACGTTGAGCCATCCCGCTGACAGTCCGGTTCGACCCGGGCGAAGCGCGGGAGATCGACCGATGGATTCTGGAGCTGCGGGCCCAGACCGGCATCCGCTGGGAAAAGGCCGAGGTAGTGCGTGAGCTGCTGCGCATGGCCCGCACGCCCGACAGCATCCTGCGCGACGCGCTGACCGCCCGCGCACTGTCGACTCGGACACGCGCCGATCGTGCCGACCAGGCATGGTCGGGGCTGCGTGCGGCGTGGCCGAGGGAAGCATGGTCGGCCTCATGGTCCCTTGGTACGGGGATGGCCCGGCTGAGCGGGCCAGGCACACCCGGTCCGACGGGGGCCGACGGCGGGGTGCATCGGGGAGGCGGTCGGTTTCCGGGGCGGATGGTGCATATTGGAGGGATGCGCTTTGGGCGGCACTTTGCCCGTGTTTGGCAGCCTTGGCGCTCGCGTCATGCGCTGGTGGCGATTCCTCTTGTGCTGATCGTGGCGATCACCTTGGCGGACATGCGTGCCCCGCAGACCGTCCGTCTCGGTCCGTTGCTCGTCGTGGCTCCTGCCATCACCACCTCGTTCGCCGGCTACCGGCTGACCGCACTGGTCGGGGCGCTGGCCGTGGGAGCCCAAGCCCTCATCGCCACGGTCCAGACCGGCTTCAACGAAAACCACGTCGCGCAGCTCATCGGACTCGCGTTCCTCTCGGTCTTCGCCGTGTTCGCCGCTTCCTGCGCGACCGGCGCAGCGAGGAGCTGGCCCAGGTGCGGTCGGTCGCCGAAGCCGCGCAGCGGGCCCTGCTGCGCCCCCTTCCCGACCGGCTGGGTGCCTTGCACATCGCGTCCTCGTACCTGGCCGCCGCCAAGGAGGCCCGGATCGGTGGTGACCTGTACGCGGCGGCCCGTACCGGTAGCCGTACGCGCCTGATCATCGGCGATGTGCGGGGCCCGAGGCGCCAGGTCTAGCAGACGATTCCGTTGAGCGACTTGAGCAGGGTCGAGGCGGACGTCGGCTCGCCGTCCATCTCGATGACGTTCTGCATCAGGAACGTGCCCAGGCTCATCGCTATCAGAGCGCGTGCCGCGGGTCTCGCCGACTCCTCGTCGAGGTCCGCCCACCGGCGGGCGAATGCGCTCAGGATGTCGAGGAGCTCGGCGGTGTGGCGGCGCTGGGACTCTCGGAGACCAGGGTTGTGGACCACCTCGGCCCACACCTGAAGCATGAACGGGGCGGTGGCCGTCGAGGCGCCGTCTGTCAGCAGGGTGCGGTGGATCAGGTCGATGACCTCGGCCGGTCCCGGTATAGGGTCCGCGTCGGCCGCCTCGCGCAGGGCGCGGAGCACGGGTGCCATCGCGGTCTCGGCCAGCTCCCTGATGAGCTCGTCCTTGCCGTCGAAGTAGCGGTAGACCCCGCCGGCGGACATTCCTGCCTCGGCGCAGATGTCGGGCATCGAGGTGGTGTGGAAGCCGCGGGCGGCGAAGCAGCGGCGCGCGGCCGCGAGGATGGAGGAGCGTCGCTCGGCGAGGTACTCCGGCGTGACCTGAGGCATGCCCCCAATATAGAACGATCTTTCGTCTTGACGCACACCCCTGCTGCGAGTAACCATTAAATCGAAAGATCATTCATTTTCCTTGCCTGAGGAGCCGAGCATGACCACTCACACCCCAGGGCGCGTCGCCCTGATAACCGGCGGCGGCACCGGAATCGGCCGCGCGACGGCCTGCCAACTCGCCGAAGCGGGCTGGCGGGTGATCGTGGCGGGCCGCCGAGAGGCGCCGCTCGCGGAACTGGCTGGCGAGCACCCGGCCATCGACTACCACGTCGCCGACGTCGCCGACCACGCACAGGCGAGCCGGCTGGTCGACGAGGCCGCGGACGCGCACGGCAGGCTGGACGCACTGGTCAACAACGCCGGCGCGCTCAGCCCCCTGCAACTTCCCGATGTCGACGCCGAGGCTCTCGACAGCCTGTTCGCGATCAACGTCTTCGCACCGTCCTACCTGGCGAGCGCGGCAGTGAAGCACCTGTCCGCCTCGGGCGGCAGCATCGTGAACGTCAGCAGCGCGGTCGCGCAGCGACCCAATGCCCAGGGCGCCTTCTACGGCGCGTCCAAGGCGGCCGTTGACTATCTGACCCGGTCGTGGGCCGCCGGGCTGGCCGATCAGGGCATCCGCGTCAACGCGGTCTCCCCGGGCCCCACCGAGACGCCGATCCTCTCGACGATGCTGCCTCCAGAGGTGGTGGAGGCGGTAAAGGCACAGGAGGCGGCCTCACTGCCATTGGGGCGTCGCGGCACCGCCGATGAGGTCGCCCGCTGGATCGTCGCGCTCGTCGACCCAGCCTCGGCCTGGGTGACCGGCCAGGTTATCGCCATCGACGGCGGGATGGCGATCGCGTGACGCGGCGCATCCTGATCATCGGCGCCGGACTCACCGGTCTCGCCCTGGCCAACGGGCTTCGCCGGGCCCGCGACATCGCGGTCACCATCGTCGAGCAGGCGCCCGCCATCATCGAGGCAGGCTGGGCGATCGTGCTCGCGGAGCGGCATCTGGACGCCCTCCGCCAGCTCGGCCTCGACGCGGAGGAGCTCCCTGCCGATCCGCTCAGCCGCGTGGTTGTGTTCAATCCCGATACCTCCGTCCCGGTCGCCACGGCCGCGATGGGAGGCCGGATCACGGCCCGCTCCGCGCTCCAACTCTGGCTCTACGAGCCAGTCCGCGACCAGGTGCGCACCGGCATCTCGCCGGTCGCGATTACCGATCGCGGCGCGCTGGTAGAAGCGGAGTTCAGCGACGGCAGCAGCGGCGAGTTCGACGCGGTCGTCGCCGCCGACGGCATCAACTCCTGGACCCGACGCACCATCCTGGGCGGACCGGACGCCACCTACGCGGGCAGCGCCGTCCTGCGCTTCCAAGTCCCCAACGCCGACGGCCTCAGCGTCACCGCGATGACCAGCGACGGGACCCTCGGCTACTTCATCATGAACGGCGGCAGGACGCTGAACGCCACCGTGTTCCTGCCCGGCGAACCCGACAATCACCGGGATCACACACTCGCCGACCTCGCCGAACGCCACCGCGACCTGCGGGGTCCGCTGGGCAGCCTCATCCAGGCCATGCGCACCGAACCCGCTGGCTACTACGCCAACATCCATCAGGTCGTGACCGACCGGTGGACCAGCGGCCGGATCACGCTCGCCGGCGACGCTGCACACGCGATGAGCCCCCGGCTCGGCCAAGGCGCGGGGGTGGGCCTGCAGGACGCCGCGGTGCTCACCGAGTTCCTCACGCTGCCCGACCTCCCCGTCCCGACCGCGCTGGCCGGATTCGCCGCGATCCGGATGCCAGAGGCACACCGTGTCCAGAGACAGTCGCACGCGGTCACAGTACGGGTCGGCCAGCACGGCGCGGCGCTCGGCTTCCAAGCCGCAGCGGCGGACCCGGGGGCGGCGCAATCCGTACGACAAGACCAGGACGAGCTCCAGGAACCCGCCATCGTGTGAGCCGCGACACCGGGGCGACGACGGCCTTTTGCCCGATCACCGGGCCGGGCCCACCAAGTGTCCTGGTTGCTCGGGGCGCGGGTGGAAGCGAAGGCGGTTCGGTGGCGCAGCCGTGCCACCGGCATCACTTTCTGCGTCCGGCGCAGCGCCGGAGAAACTTGTCTCCTACCTTCAACGGCACCTAGAGACCTGGCCCCAGTTACGCCCCAACCAGCCGGTCACCTGTTCCGCCTTGATCGTCAACGATCTGCACCGGCTCGACCCCGCCCAGCGCCCCACCGAGGTCTACCAGCGCAAAGAGTTCGTCGACGCCCTCGCTTTCCCGATGCTCACCACCAGTCAGATTTTCGACTGGTGGCGCGCCGAAGGCTGGTCGGCCGTGCGGACCGCCGTGCTCGGACGCCCCCACTCCGGCCAGATGAGCAAGCTATCCACGCTCAGGTGATTCCGACTCCGCGTAGCGGAGGATCCGCTGGTGATCCTGATGTTGTCCTCCTTGGGGCCGGGAACCGCGCCTGCACGCCTTCGCCCTGATCCGCGGTCTGATGGCCGACCTAGCCCGCAAGAACTGCTGGTGCGCCACGAGGCTCGATGTGGCCGAGTGGGGGTGGAAGACCTCTACCGCCGGGCCGTCGCAGCGGCCGGGTAGAAGCTGAGGGCAGTCCGAGCCGGGGGACGCCGGTGAGGACGGAAAGCAGCCCTGACAACGCCGGGACGGCGCGGTACTGCCAGACGCGTCGGGTTCGGCATGCAAGGCCAGAAGGCATACGAAGAGGAACCCGTGTAAAGCCCCGTAAGTCTTGCACCGGGCTCAATTTCTGGCAGATATGGGCCCGGGGGTGCAGTGCGTGATCGCTCGCTTCGACGGGGGTAGTCAACTCCGAAGCCGGTCTCCAACTGCCAGCGGGGAGGCAACGCTGAAGGTCTGCGGCGTAGGTGTGGCGATGCTGCCAGGGTAGTAGCGGGACGCCGAACTGGCCGATCGGCACATGAACGTGGGAACCGCCTGCGGTCGCCCCCGCTTTCCTGTCATCCGGTCCGGAGATCAAGGGAGGGCCCGTTGCCAGCTGAGGACCGCGGGTGGGGCGGAGGCCCCGTAGTAGTCCGAGCGGAGGAAAGCTCCGTGCATGGCGAAGGGGGCCAGCAAGTCGGCAGGGAGGATGCTGCAATGCCGGGAGGCAGCTGGTGTATACCGACACGCTAGAGTTCGCGCTGCTCAGGGCCGAGCGCCGGGTACTGGAGATGCAGACCAAGCTGCACCGTTAGGCGACCGGCGATCCTGATCGCCGGTTCGATGACCTGTTCGTGCGCCACGAGGCGCTGCTTGACCGTGCGGCGGTGAAAGACCGCCGCCGTGGCCTTGTCGCAGCAAGGCCACGAAGCTGAGGACAGCCTGACCCGGGAGTCGCCGGGAGGGGTGGAAAGCAGTCCTGACAACGCCGGGACGCTCCGGAACTACCAGACGGGGCGGGTCCGGCAAGCGAGACGAGAAGGTGTACGAGAGGAACCAGCGCGTGAAGCTCCGTAAGCGTCGAGCCGGCTCCAACCTGGTGGATATGGGCCGGTCCGCAGCGCACACCTGCCGTGATCATGCGGCGGGTGACTCCGAAGCCGGGATGAATAGGCCGGTGGGGAGGCCACGAGGAAAGCCTGCGGCGTACTCGTGGCGAGGCTGCCGGGGTATAGCTGGGCACCTCCCTCGTCGAACGGTTGGTGGTGAACGTGGGAACCACCTGCGGCTGCCCTTACGATGCTCCATCCAGGACATCGAAGGGCAGGCCCGTCGTCGGCTATCGGCCGCAGTGTGGGGCGGAGGCCCCGTAGTAGTCCGAACGCGCGAAAGGCGCGTACATGGCGAAGGGGGCCAGCAAGTCAGCAGGGCGGATGCTGGAATGCTCGGAGGACGCCGGTGAATACCGACGCACCAACGCTCACGCAGGGCTTGGTCAAGTTCCGGAGTCGTGCGGCTGGGTCGGGCCGTGACCGGTTGGGGTGCATAGCAGAGCAGGCACGGGCTTCGTGATCATTGG